>JANQIU010000008.1 GCA_028281985.1 Alphaproteobacteria bacterium
AGCATGCCCATGGCGATCTCTCCAGATGGCTGAAAGCGGGTCGATTTCTCCGTCCGAACCCGCAGACTTGGCGTTACGCTGGTATGCCGCCGGTGACCGACCATCGCCCGGTCAGGCGGCCGACACCGGCGGTGGCGATCGCATCACCAACGATCGTCAACGCATCGTCATCGGACCCGGGATTACCGAAACAGAATACGACAAACAGGGCGCGGACTGCACCATCCTGAACGCTGGTCCGCTGACTGTCGCTGGTCGGGCTGCCGAAGGGGCCGTCCGCATCCGCCAGCAGCGGCAGGCCCGCCAGGTTCATCGGGCCGCGGCCGATCGCGTCATAGGTCTCCCCCGGGGCGCCGGATCGCAGACGTACCGGCGGCCGTAGCTTGCCGATGTCGTAGAAGCCGATCGGCAGGGCGGTGCGCACCGACGCCAGGTTGCCGGCATCGACCAGCGCGTTGACCCGGGGCAGGGGTTTGCCCTGGGCTATGCGCCGCAGCAGCGCCTCGGACGACGGCCGGTAGCGGGCCGGATCCTTGCCGAGCGCGGGATAGGCGGCGCGGGTTGCCGCCACGGTCGGCAACGATGCGACCGCCGACGCGTCGATGGACAGGTTGGCCGCGGTTTCGACCAGACTTTCCGCCGGCAGGGGTGAGGTCAGCGGCCCGTTGATGTCGATAACGGCGCAATCGAGGTGAACCCGTATGCCGGCCTCGGCAAAGACGGGATCGACGGATACGGCGATGGCAGCGGACCGGTCGTCTGGATCAGGCGGCACCAGCGCAATCCCGGGCAAGCAGGCGGTCGATGATCCGGCCGACGGTCGGCATATCCGTCGCCACGTCGACAGCGCCCAGCCGCCGAACGGTATCGGCATGGCCGGGCAGCACGTGGCTGGCGCCGACAAAGCCGATGACGGTCATGCCGGCCGCGCGGGCGGCCGTGACGCCGGCCGTGCTGTCTTCCACGACCAGACACCGATCGGGCGGGACCGCCAGCTCCCTGGCGGCCAGCAGGTAGACATCGGGCGCCGGTTTCGGCGCTGCGACCTGCTCGGCGCAGAAGATCCGGTCATCGAACGCGTCGGTCAGTTCAGCCCGGCGAAGCGACCGGTCCACCCGGGCCCGCCGGCTGTTTGAGGCGACGGCCGTGGGCAAACCGACGTTTCGAACGGTCTCCGCCGCCCCGGGGATCGCTTTGAGCTCCCGGTTCAAAGCGTCGTCCACCAACACTTCGATCTGCTCCAGGAAGTCGTTCGGGAAGGTGGCACCGAAGTCACGGCGACAGCGTTCCACGACCTCGGTGTCGCTGACGCCGGCCAGATCGCGGACGAATGCGTCGCGGTCCAGGCCGGGCACATGGTTCACGAACATGTCCGCCACGACACGCGAAGCGATGACCTCGCTGTCTACCAGGACACCGTCGCAGTCGAAGATCACTGCGTCCATAGGGTGGGCCTTTTGTTTCGGGGGAAGCCGCAAGGGAAGGCGACAGACATACCCCAGCCCGGCCCGGGCGCGCATCCCGGAAAACGGCTTGACCCGCCGGGGTTCAAGGTCATTGTGCAGTGCATGATGACAGATGGGCTGGACTATCCCTTCGACGCACCGCCGCCGATGGGCGAGCCGCAGAAGGTCGCAGACGGCCTTTATTGGCTGCAGTTGCCGCTTCCCTTCCGACTGGACCACGTGAACGTGTGGCTGCTGGAGGAGGAGGCCGGATGGTGCGTCGTCGACACCGGCCTGGCCGACCGCACCACGCGCGAGCTGTGGCAGAAACTGCTGGAGGGTCCGATCGGCGACCGGCCGGTCACGCGGATCCTGGCGACGCATTTCCATCCCGATCACCTTGGCCTGGCCGATTGGCTTCAGGACCGCACGGGCGCGCCGCTGTGGATCACGGCGACCGAATGGCTGCTGGGCCGCATGCTGTCGCTCGACGGCAGCGATGCCCTGGTGGAAACCTACCGGGACTTCTACCGCAAGGCGGACCTGCCCCAGGCCCTGTTCGACCGGCTGTCCAGCATCGGCAATGCCTATCGGCGGATCGCGCCGTCGGTTCCGGCGGCGTTCCGACGGATCCACGCCGACGACCGGCTGACCATCGGCGGCCGCACCTGGCGGGTGATCATCGGCCGCGGCCACGCCCCGGAGATGGCATGCCTGTACTGCGACAGCCTCAATCTGCTGATCGCTGCCGATCAGGTGTTGCCGCGGATCAGCCCGAACGTGGCCGTATGGCCGAACGAGCCCCTGGCCGATCCGCTGACCGACTTCCTGGACAGCCTGAAGCAGTTCGACGGCTTGGACGGGTCGGTGCTGGTGCTGCCGTCGCACGGCCTGCCGTTCTGGGGGCTGCACGACCGGGTCGCCGAGCTGAAGGAGCACCATGCCGAGCGCCTGGACGCCGTGCTCGAGGCCTGTGGAGCGCCGGTCACCGGCGCCAGGATTGGCGAAACCCTGTTCCCCCAGGACCTGGACGCGCAGCAGCTGGCGTTCGCCAGCGGCGAGACGTTCGCCCACATCAATCATCTGGAACACCAGGGACGGCTGGTCCGGGAGATCGGCGGCGACGGCATCTGGCGCTTCAAGCGACCGTGATCGGTCGCGCCGGTCCCT
>JANQIU010000015.1 GCA_028281985.1 Alphaproteobacteria bacterium
TTCCCGGTGCCGGAACCGCGGCATCGGGTATCCGGGCCCGCTAGGGCCCACCTAACCAGACCAACAAGGAGGAGCGCCATGCGCAGGACAGTTTTGGGATTGGCGGCCGCGGCGGTCGGAGCGGCGACATTCGCCTCTGCCCCGGCCCACGCCCAGAGCGACGTGACCATCACCCTGATCCCGGGCCTGACCACCGACGACTTCTACATCACGATGAACCGCGGGGCGCAGGCAGCGGCCGAAGCCCTGGGCATCACCGTGGACTTCCAGGGCGCCGAGGAATTCGAGCCGGTGCTGCAGACCCCGGTCCTGGATGCGGTCATCGCCCGCGGCCCCGACGCGATCCTGATCGCGCCGACCGATAGCACCCAGCTTATCGCGCCGCTGCAGCGGGCCGTGGACGCCGGAATCCCGGTGATCACCGTCGACACCTTCATCGACGACGGCATGTATCAGGATGGCGTCGGTGACGGCGACTTCCCGATCGCCTACATCGCTTCCGACAATGTCGAAGGCGGCCGGATCGCCGCCCGGGCGATGGCCGAGGCCATCGACTTCAGCGGCACCGTGTACGTCTCCAACGTGCGGCCGGGCATCTCGACGACCGACCAGCGCGAGGAAGGCTTCATCGACCAGATGGGCCAGTACGAGGGCATCACGGTCCTGGACACCCAGTACAACGAGAACGACGCCAGCCTGGCAGCCTCGCAGTTCGCCGCCGTGCTGGCCCGTGATCCGGAACTGGCCGGCGTGTTCGGCGCCAACCTGTTCTCCGCGCTGGGGGCGGCCAACGGCGTGCGCAACGCCGGCCGGACCGGTGAGGTCACGGTGGTTGCCTTCGACGCGCCGCAGTCGATCGTCGACAGCATCGGCGAAGGCCTGGTCGACATGGCCATTGCCCAGCACCCGGCCGAGATCGGCTACTACGGCGTGGTGACGGCCTACGCCCATGTGACCGGCCAGTCCGTGCCGCCGGCCATCGGCACCGGCTTCACCGTCATCACCGCGGACAATGTCGACGATCCGGAGATCGAGAAGTTCATCTACTCCGGCAGTAACTGAGCGGTCCCGGCCGGGCGGGTCTCCGCGCGAGCCCGCCCGGCCGGTCCTTTCCCGGCGCGGTTCCCGCGCCCGCGGGCACATGGAGGCCCGTCCCCATGGACGACACGTACAAGCAGGACAAGGCGACCCCGCAACTGTCGGAGTCGACCCGGCTGCTGCTGATCATCACCAAGGCCTGGTCCTGGGTGTTTCTGGCCCTGATCCTGGTTTTCTTCGAGGTATGGTCGCAGATCGAGGTGGGTCGGTCCTTCCTTTGGAGTACTTACAATCTGCAGAGCCTGGGCGTTGCGGCGGTTCAGATCCTGATGCTGGCGCTGGGCCTGACACTGGTGATCGTCGCTTCCCATATCGACCTTTCTATCGGGTTCATCACGGGATTGGCTGCCGTGATGGCGGCGGTACTCATCAGGCTTCTGGACCCCTTCACCAACGACCTGTACTTGATCGCATTGGACATGACCCTGGGTGCCGCCGCCGAGCCGTTGAAGACTATGTTCCTCGGCGACCTATTGGGCGTGACGGTCGGTCAGTCGGTCTCCGTCGTCATTGCGATCGCCGGTGCCGCTGCCATTGCCATGGTACCCGGCCTGATCAATGGCTGGATGGTGTCCAAGCTAAAAGTGCCCTCCTTCATCGGTACTCTGGGTATGTATGGCATCGCTCGAGGAGTCGCCCTGCTGATTGCCGGTGGTGCAACGGTGTCCATTCAGAACGATGTCGCTAGAGACTGGGGGAACGGCACCCACTTCGAGGTTCCATACATCGTAGTTTTCGCAATACTGTGTGCAGTGGCGTTTCATTACTTGCTATCGAGCACTCGTTTTGGTGTTTATACATATGCTATTGGCGGCAATTACCAGGCGGCTGTGCGCGCCGGAGTAAGGGTGGACCGCCATCTGATCATCCTTTTCATGCTTAGCGCACTGACGGCCGGTTTCGGTGGCATCATCTACACGATGCGGTTCTCGGCCGGGGCCGCCCAGGCAGGCGAACCGATCCTGCTTTATGCGGTGGCCGCCGTCTTCATCGGCGGGGCCAGCCTGACCGGAGGCAAGGGGACAGTCGTCGGCACTGTGATTGGCGCGCTGATCATCGCGGTCATCCAGTTCGGTTTGGTGTTCATCAACGTCGCGCCCTACTGGCAGTTCGTCGCTGTCGGTGGCGTCATCATTATTGCCGTGCTGATCGACCAGTCGCGCAGCACGATCGACCGGCTGAGGTCCACATCATGACCGAACCGATCCTTTCCGCCCGCGGTGTCAGCAAGCGCTTCGGCGGTGTCCAGGCGCTGAAGGATGTGTCCTTCGACCTGTATCCCGGCGAGGTGCTGGCCCTGGCCGGCGACAACGGGGCCGGCAAGTCGACCCTGATCAAGGCCATCTCCGGCGTGCACCATCCCGAGGAGGGCAGCATCACCTTCGATGGCCGGGACCTGTCCGGCCTGTTGCCGGGTGCCGTCCGCGACCTGGGCATCGAGACCATCTATCAGGACCTGGCGCTGGCCGATAACCTGGATGTGGGCCTGAACCTGTTCTTGGGCCGCGAGATCGTCCGCCACCTGCTCGGCTTTCTGCCGGTGCTGGACCGGACCAAGATGCGGACCGAGAGCGCGGCCATCCTGCAGAACCTGGGCATCCGCGTGCCCGATCCGACCCTGCCGGTCGGCAACCTGTCCGGTGGCCAGCGCCAGGCCATCGCCATCAGCCGGGCGATATACTGGAACGCGCGCCTGTTGATCATGGACGAACCGACCGCGGCGCTGGGCGTGCCCGAGCAGCGGCTGGTGCGCGACCTGATCATCCGCCTGCGGGAACGGCAGGTCGCGATCATCTACATCTCGCACAACCTGAACGACATATTCGCCGTTTCCGACCGCATCCTGGTGTTGGAGCGCGGACGCAAGGCCGGCGAGCGCAAGGCGTCGGAGACCGACGACAACGAGGTGGTGAAGCTGATGATGGGCTCGGCATGACCCGTCTGGCGGTGCTCACCTCCGGCGGCGACGCGCCCGGCATGAACGCCGCGATCTGGGCCGTGACGGCGGCGGCCCGGCAGCGGGGATGGGACGTTCTGGGGGTTCGCGAGGGCTATATCGGCCTGGTGGCCGGCGACGCCGTACCGGTCGACGAACCCGAAGCACTGCGCTTCGCCCGCTACGGCGGGACCTGGCTGGGGACCGGGCGGTTGCCGGACTTCGCCGACCGGGTGCCGGATGTGGTGGATGCGCTTCGCCGGATCGGCGCCGACACGGTCGTGGTCATCGGCGGCGGCGGCTCGCTTGCCGGTGCGGCGCTGCTGGTCCGCGCCGGCGTGATGGTCGCCGGCATCCCGGCAACCATCGACAACGACGTGGCCGGCAGCGAGTACGCCCTGGGCCATGACACGGCGCTGAACACCGGCGTCATGATGGCGGACCGTATTCGCGATACGGCGGAAGCGCTGCCGCGCCTGTTCGCGCTGGAGACGCTGGGCGGCGACACCGGCTTCATCGCCCAGTCGCTGGCGCTGATGTGCGGCGCCGACGTGCTGCTGGTGCCGGAGCGGCCGGTCGACCTGGACCAGGCTGCCGAGCAGGCCCGCGCCGGCGTGGCCGCCCGCCGCTACGCCCTGATCGTGGCGTCGGAGGGGGTGCCGGATCTGGACCGCCGTCTGGCCGAACTCGCCGGCCGGCTGGGAACGCGCCTGCGGTTCAGCCGGCTGGGCCATGCCCAGCGCGGCGGCACGCCGACTGCCCGCGACCGGGTGATGGCCCGGGCCTTCGCCGCCGCCGCCGTCGATGCACTGGCTGAAGGACAGTCCGGTTGGACGGCGCTCCGGGAAGGACGGGTCACCGTGCTGCCCTTGCCGCCGCCGGCAGCCGTGCGGCCGCTGCCCGATCCGGAACCGATATCGGTCTGATGTCCGTCGCGATCGTCATGGACATGGGCGGAACCAGCTTCCGCGTCGGCCATCTGGACGGCGCCGATGCGTCCGCCCCGATGCAGCGGCACAGCACCGATCGGCTGCGCGACGGCGACCCGATCCGGGTCCTGGCCGATGTGGTCACCGACTATGCGACCGAACGCGGCCTGAACGTGGGGCATGTGGTCATCGGCGTGCCGGCCAGCCTGGACGCCCAGTGCGACTATGTCCTGTCCAGCCCGAACATCCTCAGCCTGGAAGGCCGCCGGCTGCGCAGCGAACTGCGTGCGGCACTGACCCTGCCGGTGACCCTGGACCGGGACATCGTCCTGCTGACCCGGGGCGAACGGCTGGCCGGCGCCGCCCGGGGCGCGAAGTCGATCATGGGCGTGTTCGTCGGCACCGGGGTCGGTGCCTGCCTGCTGATCGACGGGCAGCCCTATACCGGCGCCACGGGCATCGGCCTGGAGATCGGCCATATGCCGATCCGGGCCGAAGGCCGCCGCTGCATCTGCGGCAACATCGATTGCCTGGAGGCCTATGCCAGCGGCCGGGCGCTCAAGGCGATGGCCGAACGGTTCGGCCGCCCGGTGGACGGCATGTTCCTGGCCGACGATCCGCCGGTGGCGACCGAAGTGGCAGAGTTCGTCCGCGACCTGGCCTATGCCTGCGCCGGGGCGATCAACCTGCTGGACCCGGAACTGGTGCTGATGGGCGGCGGTGTGGTGGCCATGAAGGGTTTCCCGCGCCAGGTGTTCGCCGACACCGTCCGCGCCCATGTCCGCCGTCCGCTGCCGGCGGAAGCCTTTCGTATCGACTGGGCGCGCCTGGGGCCGGCGGCCTGCCTGCATGGTGCCCGTGCCCTGATCGAACCGGAACTCGAATCCCGTCCCGCGTGATCCGTCCCGGCCGCAACGACGCCGGGCCGGCACGCCAACCAGCCAGAACGATAAGGAGCAAGAGAAACATGCCGAAACTCACCCTGGGCAAGTACCGCGGCCTGCAACAGATCGGCGACCGCGATGGCATCTTCGCGATCACCGCGCTGGACCACCGCGGCACCTTCCGGCGCATGATCGAAGGCGCGATCGGCCACGCCCCCGACTGGGACGAAGTAGTGGCCGAGAAAGTCCGCCTGGCCGAGGCGCTGCTGCCGATTTCCACCGCGGTGCTGCTGGATCCGCTGTTCGGTGGCCCGGTGATCGCCCGCGGCGCCATCCCCGCCGGCGTCGGCGCGCTGCTGACCCGCGAGCGGTCCGGTGCGGATGGGGAAGACCACGCCCGGCGGACCGTGCTGCAGGACGGCTGGAGCGTCGCCGGTTCGGCCCGGGCCGGCGCGGTCGGCATCAAGCTGTTGATGTTCTACCACCCGGAATCGCCGACGGCCGCCGCCCAGGAGGAGATCGTCGTCGGCGTGGTCGAGGAATGCCGCCAGCACGACATGGTGATGATCCTGGAGCCGATCTGCTATCCGATCGTGCCGGGGCAGCAGCGGACCGACCCGGCCTTTGCGGAAACCCTGCCGGACATGGTGGTGGAAACCGCCAAGCGCCTGGTGCCGATGGGGGTCGACCTGCTGAAGGCGGAATACCCGACCGTGCCCGGCTTCGACGACGATCCGGCCAGCGGCCTGGCCGCCTGTCGCCGGATTACCGATGCGGTGGACGTGCCCTGGGTGTTGCTGAGCGGCGGCGTCGACTTCCCGCTGTTCCAGCAGCAGCTCGAGATCGCCTGCGACGCCGGTGCCAGCGGCTTCCTGGCCGGCCGGGCGATCTGGAAGGAGGCCTTCACCATGGCCGACCCGCAGGCCCGGACCGACTTCCTGAACACCGTCGCCGTCGCCCGCATGGACGTCCTGAACGCCGTCGCCCGCCACCGGGCAACCCCGTGGATGGACCGCGTCCCGACCGGCAACCTGCCCGACCCGAAGGACGGCTGGCACCTGGCGGTTTAGCGGCCGGCGGGGCCGTCGGCTTTCACGGGCGACGCCACGACAGTCCTCCCCATCAAGGGGGAGGGCTGTCCAACGTCGTCGCTTAACCCGTCGCGGTTCCGCCGACGGTCAGGCCGTCCAGGCGCAGGGTCGGCTGGCCGACGCCCACCGGGACGCCCTGGCCTTCCTTGCCGCAGGTGCCGATGCCGGTGTCCAGCGCCATGTCGTTGCCGACCATGGCGACCTTGGTCAGCGCGTCCGGGCCGTTGCCGATCAGCGTCGCGCCCTTGACCGCCGGGCCGACCTTGCCGTTCTCGATCAGGTAGGCTTCGGAGGCGGAAAACACGAACTTGCCGTTGGTGATGTCCACCTGGCCGCCACCGAAATTCACCGCGTACAGGCCCCGGTCGACCGACGCCAGGATCTCCGCCGGGTCGTGCGCGCCGTCGGTCATGATGGTGTTGGTCATCCGCGGCATCGGTACATGCGCGAAGGACTGCCGGCGGCCGTTGCCGGTGGCCGGCACCCCCATCAGCCGGGCATTCATCCGGTCCTGCATATAGCCGACCAGGATGCCGTCCTCGATCAGCGTGGTGCGCTGGGTCGGCGTGCCCTCGTCGTCGATGGTCAGCGACCCGCGGCGGTCGCCCAGGGTGCCGTCGTCGACCACGGTCACCCCCGGGGCGGCGATCCGCTGGCCCATCAGCCCGGCAAAGGCGGACGTCTTCTTGCGGTTGAAGTCGCCTTCCAGCCCGTGGCCGATGGCCTCATGCAGCAGGATGCCGGGCCAGCCCGGCCCAAGGACGACGGTCATCTCACCGGCCGGCGTGTCGACCGCCTCCAGCTTGACCAGCGCCTGGCGCAGCGCCTCGTCGACCATGTGCTGCCAGTGCTCCGGCTGCAGATAGGCGTCATACGGCACGCGCCCGCCGGCGCCGTAGGTGCCGGATTCCATGCGGTCGCCGTTGCGGCACACCACCGAGACATTGATCCGCACCAGTGGCCGGATGTCAGCGGCGTGGCGGCCGTCGGGGCGCACCAGCCGCACCGCCCGCCATTCGCCGGTCAGCGATGCGCTGACCTGGCTGACCCGGCTGTCCTTGGCCCGGGCGTAGCGGTCGATCGCCGCCAGGAAGGCCACCTTGTCCTCGAACGGCACCGCGGACAGCGGGTTGGCGTCGGTGTAGAGCTGGGCGTTGGTGCCGACCGGTGCCGCGGCCAGGGTGCCGCCATGGCCCGACAGGACGGCGCGCACCGTGCTGCCGGCCTGGCGGATCGCCTCGTCGGAAAAGTCGGAGGCGTGGCTGTAGCCGGTCGCTTCGCCGGCCACGGCGCGCAGGCCGAACCCCTGGGCGGTGTCGAACCCGGCGCTTTTCAGCCGTCCGTCATCCCAGGCCAGGCTCTCGGACTGGCGGTATTCCAGGTACAGTTCCCCGTCGTCCGCGCCGTTCAGCGCGTCGTCGACCATGCCTTCGACCCGGCCGCGGTCCAGCCCCGCCTGGTTGAAGAACAGGTCGTCGGTGGTGGCGATGGCGGTCATGGTCGTCCTCTTGCGCGTCGACGGGTCCCCGGGATGGCATTCATGGCCCGGGGCGCGGGGTCCAAGGATAGGTGGCCCGGTCGCCCGCCCGGGGCAAGACCAGATCCCTTAGGACCCGAAAATGCTTGCGTTATGAGCCACTTCATCGGACGGTTGCCGTTCACAAGACGCAAGAACGTAGCCGGGCGGCGCGTATTGTCGCGGGTCCCGGCGGCGGGCCCGGGGTCCGCGCTGGGAGGGCTTAAATGGATTGGGACAAGCTTCGGGTGTTTCACGCCGTGGCCGAAGCGGGCAGTTTCACGCATGCCGGTGAGAACCTGAACCTCAGCCAATCGGCGGTCAGCCGCCAGATCAGCGGCCTGGAGGAAAGCCTGAATGTGCCGCTGTTCCACCGGCACGCCCGCGGGCTGATCCTGACCGAACAGGGCGAACTGCTGTTCCAGACCGCCCGCGACGTGTTCGCCAAGCTGTCGATGGTGGAAACCCAGCTCGCCGAGAGCAAGGAGAAGGCGCAAGGCCCCTTGCGCGTCACCACCACGGTGGCGTTCGGGTCCACCTGGCTGGTGCCGCGGGTGCGCGAGTTCCTGACGCTCTACCCCGACATCCAGCTTTCGGTGATCGTCGACGACGGCGAGCTGGACCTGAGCATGCGCGCCGCCGACGTGGCGATCCGCTTCACCCCGCCGCGCCAGCCCGACCTGATCCAGCGCCACCTGATGACCGTGGGCTTCCACATCTACGGCCATGTCGACTATCTGAAGCGCCGCGGCACCCCGCGGTCGATCGACGACCTGCACAACGGCCACGACCTGATCGTCTACGGGTCCGAGGGCAAGGCGCCGGTCCCCAACGTCAACTGGCTGCTGGACCCGCTGGGCCGCAAGGTGGGCGACAAGGGGGTGATCCTGCGGGTCAACAACCAGTACGCCATCTATCGCGCGGTGCGCAGCGGCCTGGGCCTGGCCTCGCTGCCCGACTTCATGGTCGACCCGGCGATGAACGTGATGAAGGTCATGCCAGACGTCTCGGGCCCCTCGGTCGAATCCTATTTCGTCTATCCGGAAGAACTCCGCGCCTCGCGCCGGATCGAGGTGTTCCGCGACTTCCTGATCAAGAAGGTGGCCGAAGCGAAGTTCTGAGCGGGAGGGGCCCCTTCCGGGCTTCCTCGTCACGGACAGCCGATGCGGTGCAAGCGGGATATGCCTGGCAGCCAGTGTTGCGCGTGTGACCAAACCCCAGGGCCACTGGGATGAATCTGCGGGAGCTGGAATACATTGTCGCCGTGGCCGACCTGGAGAGCTTCAGCCGGGCGGCGGACGTCTGCTGCGTCACCCAGCCGACCCTGAGCGGCCAGGTCAAGAAGCTGGAGGACTACCTCCAGGTTCAGATCTTCGAGCGCAGCAACCGTCAGGTGGCGGCCACGGATGTCGGGCGGGAGATCGTCGCCGTCGCCCGCCAGGTCCTGGCCGGTGCCCGGCGGATCGAGGAGATCGCCGATCTGGCCCGCGACCCGTTCACCGGCATCTTCGCGCTGGGCGCCATCCAGACCGTCGCCAGCTATCTGTTCCCCGCCCTGGCGCCCAGCCTGGGCCGCGCCCTGCCGGACCTGCAAATGGTCCTGAGCGAGGACAAGACCGAGGCGCTGCTGGATCAGCTCGACAGCGGCGCGCTGGATGCGGCCCTGATCTCCCTGCCGGTGTCGCGGGCCGGCCTGGTGGTCGTGCCGCTGTTCGCCGACCCGTTCCTGCTGGCGGTGCATCCGGACCACCCGCTGGCGTGCCGCGACCGGGTGTCGACGGCGCAGGTGGAAGGTGAGCGGGTCTTCCTGCTGGAGGAAGGGCATTGCCTGCGCGACCAGTCGCTCGATCTCTGCGGGACTGCTGCGGCGACGGACGACGCCAACTATCGCGGCACCAGCCTGGAAACCCTGCGGGAGCTGGTCCGCGACAACCAGGGCGTGACGGTCATGCCGCTGTTGGCCAGGAAGCCTACGGACGGCCTGGTCTATCTGCCGTTCGAAGGGCCGGCGCCGCTCAGGACCATCGGCCTGGCCCGGCGCCGGGCATCGCATCGCGAACCGGTGTGCGACCGCATCGCCGGCTGCCTGTCCGGCACAGCGGACTGGATGGCGCGCAACCCGGGCTTTCGTGCCGGCGCCGATGCCGCGCCCGGCCTCAGTCGGCCGCCATCGGGCTGACCGCGGCGGCGTCTTCCAGGTCGATCCAGCCGGCCAGCTCGGTCCGGCACAGGGCCGAAAACAGCGCCATCGCGCCGTCGGAGGTGTTGAGGCAGGGCACGAATTCGAACACCTCGCCGCCGGCCCCCAGGAATTCCTCCCGGCCGGCGATCGAGATTTCCTCCAGCGTTTCCACGCAGTCGGCAACGAAGCCCGGCGTGGCCACCAGCAGCGACTTCACCCCTTCCGCCGGCAGCGCCTTGAACCGCTCGGCGGTATAGGGCTGCAGCCATTCCTGCGGACCGAAGCGGGACTGGAAGGTGACCTCGGACGACAGGCCGTGGCGCGCCAGATGCGCACCGACCAGGCGCCCAGTCTTCTGGCAGTAGCAGTGATAGGGATCGCCCCGGTCCAGATAGGACCGCGGCAGCCCGTGGAACGACAGCAGCACCCGGTCCGGCGGCCGCGCCATGCCGGCCGCCTGGCGCAGGATGCTCTCGGCGATCTCGGCCACATAGACCGGGTGGTCGTGGAAGGTCGGCGCGATGCGCACCGCCGGCTGCCAGCGCATCGCCTGCAGCGCCTCGCACACCTTGTCCACCACGGTGCCGGTGGTGGTGGCGGAGTATTGCGGGTAGAGCGGCAGCACCAGGATGCGGGTGCATCCGGCGGCCTGCATCGCCTTCAGCCGCTCCGGGATCGCCGGCTGGCCGTAGCGCATGGCGAAGTCGAACACCACGCCCTGGTCCCGGAACCGGGCGTCCATCATCTCCGACACCGTCCGGGTGAAGTACAACAGCGGCGACTCGTCCGTCTCGGTCCGCCAGATCGACCGGTAGGCGTGGCCGCTGGCTTTGGGCCGGCGGCTCAGGATGATCAGTTGCAGGATCGGCTGCCAGATCCAGCGCGGCACTTCGATAACCCGCCGGTCGCTCAGGAATTCCGACAGGTAGCGGCGCATCGACCAGTAGTCGGTGCCGGCCGGCGTGCCGAGATTGACCATCAGCACGCCGATCCTGGCGTCCGGAACGGCCGGATGATCGGCGGGCCGGGTGTTCGTCTCCATCATCTGCATCGTCGTCACTACACTCTGCCTGCTGCAAGCCCCGGCGACCCCTGGGCCCGGTTGCCGCAAGCCCGCCCCTCGATCATCAATGTTATGATGTGGGTCTGCGGCCGCCGGTGCCCAGCCGCCCTGCTCGCATACGGCATCGCCCGTGCGGCGGATCAATGAACGGAGACGGAGCTCTTCAGCATCCATTTGGTCTTGCGGTGCCGGGTCAAGCCTTCCGTGGCGAACCCGGCGACGACTTCGTCCCCGGCCGACTTCGCCGCATCCAGCGCCGCCAGCAGCGTGTCCTCGACGGCCGCATGCCCGTCGACCAGGTCGGCCACCATCTCGTCCGCGCTGCTGCGCGCGTTCACCTCGCCGATGCCGTTGCTGCCGGCGATGTCGGCCAGCGAAACGGTGACCTTGCGGCCCAGGCCCCGGATCAACTCGGCCACGTCGTCGATCTCGGTCCGCAGCTCGTTGTACTGGTCCTCGAACAGGGCATGCAGCGAAGCGAAGGTCGGCCCCTCGACGTTCCAGTGGTAGTTCTGGGTCTTGTAGTACAGCGCGTAGGCGTTCTTCAGCACCGCGGTCAAAGCGGAAGCCACCGTCTGGCCTTCCATGGTTCAGGTCCTCCATCTGCGGATCAGGAATGTCCCTAATCTGAGTGAGGATTTCTGCGCGGTAAAATCGGTGGTTCCTGGGGTGAGGATAGGCAGGGTCTATGGGAGGGTGAACGTCAGTTGAGCGTGGTTTTGAGGAGCAGACGGCCGGTTCCACCGTTTTAGCTCCGACCCCTTTCAGCTCGGACAGATCAAGGACGGACGCAAAGCACAGGGGCTCTCTCAAACCGGCACGTCGAAGATCCTCTGCATCTCTTTGGCCAAATCCCAAGCCTTTGAACAGAGTGCCCGGGCGGAGACCGGTTATTGTCCGGCGTACCCCTTGAGTACGATCTTCGGCGGGACCGCAATCGAATAGCGCCAGCGCCAACCCCGATCGCTAATTGAGAGTTGTTGCAACGCAGCGGAGCAAGGGTCATTGTTGCCGCGGTACCAACTATCATTTGACGAACGGCATCTTATTACTTTCTATCCGAAGCAAAAGAGTAACGGAGTTTTCCGTGAAGCCGATAGTCAGCTGTTTTCTCTCAGTTTTATTGCTTTCGGAAGTCAGCGGCGCATCGGCACAGACGTCAGGCGCCCCGCCGCAAGGTGATCCAGCGGAGCGAGCATGGGCACTTGAGACCTGCGAGTCCTACGCAGCCTATGACCAGATGTACGACTGCTCCTGCATCGCCGATCTTTTTGTCGAGAAGCGGGCCACGATGCCCGACGCGTCTACTATCACCGTGTTCAATGGCCTTGAAGAAAGCTGCCCAAGCGCTTCTGGCGCGGCCGAGCGCGCCTATGCGATGTGTGCTGAGACATTCCCCTTCATGGGCATCGACGGTGACTTAGAGGATCACTGCTCTTGTGCGAGCCAGGAGTTCGGCCGGCGGTTCGTGGAAGAACCCGGCTTATGACTGAGGCTCACATGGTCTACAGAACAGATCTCTAATGAAGAGGGGGCATGAAGTGCAAATATCTTGCCCTTACATGCACATCTTCTCTCAATCCGGATGAAACTCTATGCACCAAAAACACACTAAAATAGCAGGATTTCTCTTTATTTGCTTTATGTTTCCTTCCGCTATATCCGCCCAAACGTCAGCATTAAGCGAGAATTTGGATGTATTCTTGGGTGAATGGTACGGGTATGGATATCAGTGCTCGGTAGAGATACCAGTTGAGGAACTGGTCGTTACCCGTGAGGGAAATCGTCTGATTGCGACGAAGACTCTTGGCGACGATTGTGTTGGGACAGGGGAAATCTCTTGGTACATCGACGTTCCGGATGGCCAGGTTGAGTTCTCCCAGTCATATCCCGTTGTGACACAACTCGGTAGCCCGTCTGGTCATCGAGAATGGAACACAGGAAGCCGGATAATATTCGACAGTCGTGGAGAAATCCGCATCGTCAATCCCTCTCTTAGTGAAGATCTACTGTTGTTTACCAGAAAGCCGCGTTGAGTAATAGAAGTACAGCTTTTCAGGCAAGGGGCCTTAAGGGTTTTAAGCCCGGCGCGTGAGAGCGCACTGTAGTGATTGAGCTGCGGCCTCTCCGGGGCGTCATCAGCGCGAGTTACCGGCACTCGAACACCCGCCACCTGGGGCTAAGCCGGCTCAGCCCTCCCGGCGGGCCTTTCGGCCTCGCCGGTCGCCGGGGCGGCTAGCCCAATCCGAGTTCGATGACGCCGGCGCCCCAATACTGGGAGATCTGCCGGACAAGGCCTCGTGCCTGCGCCGTCGGCTGCAGGTTGCCGACGCCCTTCTGCACCGCGATCGACAGCCTTTTGTCGCCCAGATTGTTGTCATCGACCTGGGCCATGCATTCGGGCAGCGTTTGCTCGATCGCCTTGGTCGTCAGGTTGTAGTTCCCGGCACCGCCCGCCTTGACGCCGCCCCTTCGCAGCAACTTTGCCGCCCGTTTCCAGTTGGTGCCTTCATTCATCACGGTCGGTGCTGCCGGCTTGTCAACAAGCTTCAAAGCCGCTTTGCGGTTCGAGTACGAGACATTGACCTCGCCTGCGGATCCAGTCCTGATGAAAAGGTCGGTTAGCCCCGTCGCTTTGGTATCCGTGGGCCTGTAAACATAATCCCAAGCGCATATCAAATAAAGAATAGTCTCGTACTGAAGTATATGGCATGAATGGATATACAAAGCTCGCCGCTGTGTCGGTTGTTCCACTTTCCACTTGGTGAATAGGTTAATCGTCTTTTGCATTTTACCCTCTTCTTGCCTCGTTGCTCGCGCGCGCCACGTACAGCCAACGCGAACGGCAACATCGCTGCGGTCGGACCGGCTTCGCCGTCCGCTCCTCCGGATCGTTCGTGCGGTGGAGGGGCGGACTCTAGGCCCATTATTGTCAGCAGTTTGGCGCCGGCGCGTCGATTTAAAGTTAGGTCCGACTCAGATGCATATTTGGCGCTCGTTCTGGTGCGAATTCCAGGCCTTTTATTGTTTCAGGCCGACGGTAATTTTAGAACGTGCTCCGGGAAAACATGCAGCCTTGCTAATTTATATTTATCAGACAACGCTAATATTGAGTTTGGGGGTCGAGGCTCTTGATGATCATTCACGTAGCCGGAAGAGGCGTGGCGGTCTCAATCCGCCGCCGTCGATGTCAGGGCCGCCAAAACCATGCCCGCACCGGCGCCCCTTCCAGCTCGGGATAGTTCAGCGGTACTCCGGCAAACCAGCAGGCGCCCGGGGGTGCCGGACCGAGATCCAGGCACACGAACACCGGCAGCCCCCGCTCGGCACACAGCCGGTGCGACGGGAGCCGCGCCGACCCCGCCGGGTCCAGGCTGTAGCAGTCGATGCCGATGGATCGGGGGTGGGCGGCCAGCAGGTGAGCGGCGGCGTCGGGGGCCAGGAAGACGGTGTCCTCCCGGAACACCGGGCTGCGGATGAACGACGCGTTGCGCGTCTTGAGCAGGAGGTGGCGATCCTCCGCGATCGTCTCGCGGGCCAGGCGGGCTTCGTCGATGTGCTGGGCGACGTCGGTCAGGTCCAGCACCTGGGCCGGGCCGATGAAGGCGTCGATGGGGTAGTCGCCCAGGGCCTTGCCGCCCGGGATGAAGTGCGCCGGCAGGTCGACATGGGTGCCGATATGCGCACCGATGGTCAGGACCGAGGCGGTGACCGGGTCGCCCTGGGCCAGGTCGCTGGCCAGCCGCCGCTCGGGGGGCGGGTCGCCGGGATAGACGGCCAGGCCCGGGCCGATCGGCAGGGTCAGGTCGATGATGGTGCGCATGGCGGCCTCCGGTCCGGTCCCGTCGTGCCCGGCCGGCCGGCTACAGCACCATGATCACCGTACCGGCGATGGTCAGCAGCACATTGGCCAGGGCATAGGTACCGGCATAGCCCAGCGCCGGCACCGGGCTGCGCGCCGCCGCCTGGACGATGCTGAGCGCCGGGGTGCTGGTCATCGCCCCGGTCAGTGCGCCCAGCAACAGGGCCGGGTTCATCTTCAGCACCAGCCGGCCGAAGCCGTAGCCGGCCAGGAGCGGCAAGATGGTGACGACGGCGCCGCACAGGAACAACAGCGGTCCGACCGACACCAGGGCATCGACGATGCTGCCGCCGGCGCGCAGGCCCACGCCGACCATGAACAGCATCAGCCCGAGCTCCATCAGGATGAAGCGGGCGGCCGGCGGTACCCGGCCGAAGGTCGGATGCTGAGACCGCAGGAAGCCGATGACGATGCCTGCCAGGAGCAGGCCGCCGGCGGTGCCGAGCCCGATGTCGATGGCGCCGACCCGGATCTCGATCTGGGCGAGCAACAGCCCGCCGACGATGCCGCCGGCGAATGTGACCAGGTCGGTTTCCTGGACCTGCCGCTCCTCCGATCCCAGAGCCTGGGTCAGGCGGGTCAGCGACTGCCGGCCGCCGCTGGCGGTGACCACGTCCCCCTTCTGCAGGCGTGTAGACGGGTCCAGCGGCAGGGAGATCTGCGACCGCCGAACCGCCGACAGGAAGCAGCCGTACTCGCCGCGGATGTCCAGTTCACTCAGGGTCTTGCCGACCGCGGTGCCGCTGGTGACGACAATCTCGGCCACGTCTACCGCGACGTCGACCAGGTCCTCGTCGAAGACCTCAGGGCCGACCATCATGTCCGGTGTGGCCGTGGCAAAGGCGTCCGGCGTCGCGAAGATGGCGATCTTGTCGCCGCATCGCAGCTCCAGATCCGGGGTCGGTGTGATCATCTCACCGTCGCGCTTGACACGGTAGATGACACCGGTCTTGCGGCCGCGTTTCTGCTGATCCCGGGCAATCTCGGCCAGCATGCGGCCAGCGTAGTCATCGTTCTCGATCAGGTAGGCGCGCAGGATGGGCCGCTGCGCCTTGACGGTCCCGGCAGCCTCGTCGATCCCCCGCTCTCGCGCCAGTGCCGCGGCGGCGGCCGGCAGATCCAGCCGCAGCGCCACCGGCAGCAGCTTGACCATCAACAGCAGCCCGACCGTGCCGAACAGGTAGGTGATGGCGTAGCCGACGCCGATCCGCTGCAGGATGTCGTCGGCCGTGCTGCCTTCCGGCGGGGTAAAGAGGCCGGCATTGACCGCGTTTTCGGCGCCGACCAGGGTCGGCGTGCTGGTCAACGCCCCGGCCATCAGTCCTGCCGATAAGCCGCTGTCGAACCCGGCCACGGTGGCCAGCCCCAAGACCAGGGCCAGCGATCCGACCGCAACGAACAGCGCCAGCGACACGTAGCGGCTGCCGTCCTGCTGCAGCACGGCAAAGAACTGCGGGCCGGCCTGCAGGCCGACGCAATAGATGAACAGGGTGAACCCGATGGTCTGCACCACCGGATCGACGGTGAAGCCGAAATGTCCGAAGACCAGGGCACTGATCAATACGCCGCCGGTGGCCCCCAGCTCGAACCCGCCGATCCGCAGCTTGCCGATCAGAAAGCCGATGGCGATGGCGGCGAAGACGACTAGGGTCGTGTCGCGCGACAGCACCTCGTAGAGATCGATCTCCAACCGGCTACCCCCGTCAGGTTCAGCGTGGACCGACGCTGCCGCCGTGGCCGCAAAGGTGCCCGAACGACAACCGCGGCCAACGTGGCGGGATTCGTCAGGTCCGTCAAAGGACTGGAGGCGGTTTGCCCGGACCGGGCGTCAGAAGCGGATCAGCGCGCCGCTGTACACGGTGAATACGTCGTCGGGGTCGTCACCCGCCACGCCCAGGCGGTAGTTGCGGGCACCCAGGAACAGATTGGTGCTCAGCGCCGGGATCACGTGCACCAGGCCGCCGCCGATCGACAGGGAGTCCGTCGTCTCGTTGGGCTCGCCGTAATAGACGTCCACGGCGATGCGGGTTTCGCCGAAATCCAGCCAGTCGATCCGCTGACCCAGCTTGGCATAGAGGAAATGCCGGTCGTCGCCCCAATCGTCGTCGATCAGCGACGCGCCGGCCG
Source organism: Alphaproteobacteria bacterium (assembly GCA_028281985.1). Taxonomy (GTDB): domain Bacteria; phylum Pseudomonadota; class Alphaproteobacteria; order DSM-16000; family Inquilinaceae; genus JANQIU01. The sequence goes on from JANQIU010000015.1 coordinate 16,689, forward strand.
CCACCGTCAGATTGGTGCCGAACGGCGCCAGGACGGAGGCCGAGCCATGCACCACATCCTTGCCGGCGCGGCCCGGCTCCCGCCGGTAGCCGACACCGCCGGCGATGTCCCATCCCGCCACCCCGCCGGCATAGGTCAACGCCAGGTCGGGCGCCATGGTATTGGTCACCTGGCGCCCGGATATGGCGGCGCGGAAGCCGGCAATGTCCGGCGTGCGATAGGAGACGCGGCCGGTATGGCCGCCGTCCAGGTTGAAGAACGCGCCGGCGACTTTGGTGCCGTTCTCGAAATACAGCCCTTCGGCGGTGGCGGCGACGTTCGACCGGGCCACCGGGTGCGTGCCGGACAGGTCCATCTCGGAGATCTGCTGGGTCGCCGTCGGGCCGTTGCCGAACGACAGCGCGCCATAATCCGCATTGCGCAGGGACGGGACGCTGCCACCGATATCGATGGTGAAGGCGAGGTCCAGTCCGTCTGCCGCCGGGATCGGACTATCCTCGGCCGGCTCCTCGGCGGTGTCGAAGGCGAAGCCGATCGCGAAGACCGGCCCGGTTCGCCAGTCGCCGGGATCCGCAGCCGCCGGCCAGTCGGGGGGCGGGGTCGGGGCGTGCATCGCCACCGGGGCCGGGCCGTCCGACTGCCGATCCGGGGTGTCGGGGGCCAGCCAATGGAAGCGCTTGCCGCTGTCCGACCGCAGGGTGGTTTCCGACGGAAGGGGGCTGGCCGGAGCGGGCGGCATCGCCGCGGCCGGCTGCACCGGCGGCGGGGTCGGCTGAACGACGGGATCCACGGCCTGGCGGGCGGGAATGCCGGCAGCGGGTTCGGTATGCTGCGTGGCCGGCCGGCAATATCCCATCGAATGGGTGTTCGTTCAGCGGGGATTGCCCGTGGA
>JANQIU010000261.1 GCA_028281985.1 Alphaproteobacteria bacterium
AGGAAGCAGCCGTAACGAGTTTCGGCCCGGGTCGTTGGTCAGTCTTCCACCACCTTCCAATCCCGCCGCATCGTCGCTTGCCGCTGCTCGCCCCGGCCCTTCAAAGGCTGGCCCTGCGACGCGCAATCCTTAAGATGGCGCTGGCATGACCAGCCCCGACCTCTCCCCCGATCCGCCCGGCGCCACCACCGGCCAAACGCCGTATCGCGTGCTGGCGCGCAAGTACCGGCCGACCACCTTTGCCGACATGGTCGGGCAAGAGGCGCTGGTCCGCACGCTGACCAACGCCATCGCCAACGGCCGCCTAGCCCACGCCTTCGTGCTGACCGGCGTGCGCGGGGTCGGCAAAACGACCAGCGCCCGGATCATGGCGCGGGCGCTGAACTGCGTCGGGCCGGACGGCACCGGCGGGCCCACGGCCACACCGTGCGGGGTCTGCGACAATTGCCGCAGCATCGCCGACGACCGGCATGTGGACGTGCTGGAAATGGATGCTGCGTCGCACACCGGCGTCGACGACATCCGCGAGATCATCGACGGGGTCCGCTACACGCCGGTGATGGGCCGCTACAAGGTCTACATCATCGATGAAGTGCACATGCTGTCGCGCAACGCCTTCAACGCGCTGTTGAAGACGCTGGAAGAGCCGCCACCGCATGTGATCTTCATCTTTGCCACCACGGAAATCCGCAAGGTTCCGGTCACCGTCCTGTCCCGCTGCCAGCGTTTCGACCTGCGGCGGATCGATGCCGATGTGCTGGCCAAGCATTTCGCCGGGATCGTCGAGCAGGAGCAGGTGGCCGTCGAACCGGAGGCACTGGCGCTGATCGCCCAGGCGGCCGACGGGTCGGCCCGCGACGGGCTGAGCCTGCTGGACCAGGCGATCGCGCTGTCCGGCATGGCCGGAGCCGACGCCCGGATCACGGCCGAGCAGGTGCGCGGCATGCTGGGCCTGGTCGACCGCAGCCGGGTCATCGACCTGTTCGAGACGACGGTACGCGGCCGCCCGGCCGACGCCTTGAAGATCCTAGACGACATGCACCGGGACGGCGCCGATCCGCTGGTGGTGCTGCAGGACCTGATGCAGTTCACCAACTTCCTGGCCCGCGCCAAGGTCGTCCCGGACATGGTTCTGGGTCCGGAGGTTCCGGAGGCCGAGCGGAAACGCGGACAAGCCCTGGCCGAACAGCTGGGCCAGCCGGTCCTTGCCCGGTGCTGGCAGATGCTGCTGAAGGGGCTGGGCGAACTCCAGGCCGCCCCAGTCCCCCAGGCGGCCCTGGAAATGGTGCTGTTGCGCATCGCCTATGCGGCCGGGCTGCCGACACCGGACGAGTTGCTGCGGACGGCCGGGGCCGAGGGGGCATCCGGCCGCGCACCGCCCGTCGCCGGGGCGCCCAGCCCGCCGCCCGCCGCCGGTTCGGCCGCTCTGACGCCACCGCCGCCTCGGGCCGAGGCCGCCCCACCGCGCCCCCTGCCCGGTCCGGCGGCGCAGCTGAAACCACAGGCCGTCGCCGACCCGGCGGATGACGCGCCGCAGACGCCGGTCCCGACGGACTTTCGGGCCCTGGTCGAGTTGTTCGCCGCCCGCAAGGAGATGGACATCTACGGCCACCTTTATGCCGGCGCCCATGAGGTGCGCTGCGAGCCGGGCCGGCTGGAGGTGCGCCTGCGCGACGGGTCGCCCAGGACGTTGGCCAGCGATGTCATGCGCCTTTTGGGGGACTGGACCGGTCGTCGCTGGGTGGTCACGGTCAGCGGCGCCGTCGGCGAACCGACCCTGCAGGAGCAGGATCGGGCCGAGACCGACCAGGCGATTGCCGACGCCCGCCAAGACCCCCTGGTGCGGTCCCTTTTGGAAGCCTTTCCCGGGGCCGAGATCACCGATGTACGCCGGCCCGGCGATCCGGACCCGGCGTCCGAAACCGACGAAACCGATCTTATCCCGGACCCCGAAGGGGCCGACGAAGACGAGGACCTTTGAGCCGATGAAGAATCTCCAGCAGATGATGAAGCAGGCCCAGCAGATGCAGGCCAAGATGCAGGAAATGCAGCAGTCCTTGAGCGATATCGAGGTCGAGGGCCAGGCCGGCGCCGGCATGGTCGCGGTGACGCTGGCCGGGAACGGTCAGGCCCGCCGGGTCAAGATCGACAAGTCGATGGTCGATCCGGAAGACGTGGAGATGCTCGAAGACCTGCTGGTGGCCGCCTACAACGACGCCAAGGCCAAGGTCGAGGCCAAGGTTCAGGAAAAGACCCAGGAACTGATGGGTGGCATCAAGCTGCCGCCGGGCGTCAACCTGCCGTTCTGAGGTGCCGCCGAACGATCCGGGTGCCATCTCATGATCGGCCCCGAGATCGACGAGCTGATGCGCCTGCTCGCACGGCTGCCGGGACTGGGGCCGCGGTCCGCGCGGCGCATCGCGCTGCATCTGCTCACGCATCGCGACGAGTTGATGCATCCGCTGGCGGACGCCCTGGTGTCCACCGCCGAAGCGATCGTCCCGTGCCGGCAGTGCGGCAACCTGGACACGACCGACCCCTGCGGCATCTGCCAGGACCCGGGGCGGGACCCCACTTCCCTTTGCGTCGTCGAACAGGTCGGCGATCTGTGGGCGTTGGAGCGCACGCGCGTCTTCCGCGGCCGCTACCATGTGCTCGGCGGAACGCTGTCGGCGCTCGACGGGATCGGGCCGGAAGACTTGCGGCTGGCGGAGTTGATCGAGCGGGCCTCGGCGCCGGAGATCAGCGAGGTCATCATCGCGCTCGACGCCACCGTCGACGGCCAGACCACCGCCCATTACCTGGCGGACAGCCTGTCCGGGGCCGGCGTGACCGTGTCACGGCTGGCCCACGGCGTGCCCGTCGGCGGCGAACTGGATTACCTGGACGACGGTACGATCACCGCCGCCCTGAACGCGCGCCGGCCGATCTGACCCCGGCACACCGAAAGAACAAGACGAGGGAGACACCATTATGACCCATCCAGCCTTGAGCGAAGGACGTACCGCCGTGGTCACCGGTGCGGCGATGGGCATCGGCCTGGCGTCGTGCAAGCGTTTCGCCGCCATGGGCATGCGGGTGGCCATGGCCGATATCGACGGCGACGAACTGACCGGGGCCGCCGCGGAGGTGGCGGCCCTGGCCCCGGGCGGGGCGGATGCGGTGATGGCGGTGCCGACGGACGTCGCCAAGCGGGATGATATCGAGGCACTGCGGAACGCCGTATTCGACCGGTTCGGCAGCGTCGGCGTGCTGATGAACAACGCCGCTGCGCGGATTGCCGGCGGCACCAGCGACGACCTGGCCGACTGGCACCACACCATGGCGGTGAACTTCTGGGGCGTCGTCTACGGCGTACGCGCCTTCCTGCCGGCACTGCGCGACCAGGGAACACCGGCCGTCATCGTCAACACCGGGTCCAAGCAGGGGATCACCAACCCGCCCGGCAACGTCATCTACAATGTGACCAAATCGGCGCTGAAGACCTATACCGAGCAGCTGCAGCACGAGCTGCGCAACACGCGGGACAACCCGGTAACCGCGCACCTGCTGGTGCCCGGCTGGACCACCACCGGCAAGCGCGCGCACAAGCCCGGCGCCTGGCTGCCGGATCAGGTGGTCGATCGGATGCTGGCGGCGCTGGACCGCGGCGACTTCTACATCATCTGCCCGGACAACGAGGTCACCTCGGAAATGGACGCCAAGCGGATCCGCTGGGGCGCGGGCGACATCACCGAGAACCGCCCGCCCCTGTCGCGCTGGCATCCCGACTACAAAGAGGCGTTCGACAAGGCGCCCTGACGCGGCGCCGAATGGATGCGTTACGGGGCCGGCGTTGTCGCCGGCCCCGTCTTCGCCCGCGGCCGCTTCCCCCCGGAAACGGGCCGCTCCGGTGTGACGTCCCCGGGCCGTGTGGGACGCCGTCTTTCGGCGCGCCGATCGCATCTGGCCGCCGCCAGCGCACCGATGCCGCCTTGCCGGACCCCGGGTGTCTCGTTCCCAGGCGCCCCGCGATGGCGAGAGGTCACCACCCAACCACAACTATTTGCATTCTCGATCTTCAACAGTCTGAAGATAGGGATGATTCATCATTGGAAAAACATCGGTGAATTCATACTTATCATTCAGGACTTCAATGCAGCTCGGGACCGGATGGCCATGGCAAGTGACGAGAACCTCGATATCGAGCTGCTCCGAAGCTTTGCCTCCATCGCCGAAACCGGCAGCTTCACCCGCACGGCCGAGCGCCTGGGGCGGACCCAGTCGACGGTCAGTCTTCAGGTCAAGCGGCTGGAGGAGGCGGTGGGCTGCCGGCTTCTGGAACGGAATGCCCGCCGCGTCCGGCTAACGGATGAAGGGGAAACCCTGCTGGGCTTCGCCCGCCGTATCCTGCGCCTGAACGACGAGTGCCTGGACCGGCTGGGGGAACCTGAGTTGGCGGGCCGCGTGCGGCTCGGCACGCCGGAGGATTTCGCCACCGCCCATCTTCCCGGTGTCCTGGCCGCCTTTGCCCAGCACCACCCC
>JANQIU010000050.1 GCA_028281985.1 Alphaproteobacteria bacterium
GCTCCCGGTTACCGTCATAATGACATTATTGGCCTCATTGTAGGTAAATCAAACAAACCCCTTTTTGTGTCCGGGACAATTCCCCAACCCCTTTGCTACACGGGATACGTTATGCGCAACCCTAAGTCGCACAAGCCGCTAATAAATCGCACGAAAGGGTGGGATCGCCCAGATCAAATTCAAAAGGAAATCGCTTGTCATTACGTATTCGGGGTGTTGGGTTCATATACGGCGAGAAGCGGAAATGGTACCGGTGCTGATGAGACTGTGCGGCGGCACCTGGTACTTCCTGAACCGCACCCGCGCCGGCCTGGTGTTGCGGGCGGTCGGCGAGGATCACGACGCCGCCCATGCGCTGGGCTATCCGGTGGTGGCGATCCGCTATGCCGCGATCCTGTTCGGCGGCGCCATGGCCGGCCTTGGCGGCGCCTACATGTCGCTGGTGAAGACCCCGCAATGGGCCGAAGGGATGACGGCCGGCTGGGGGTGGATTGCCTTGGCACTGATCGTCTTCGCCACCTGGCGGCCGACGCGGCTCTGGCTCGGCGCCTATCTGTTCGGCGCCATCCTGGTGTTGCAGCTCCGTATCCAGGGGACCGGGGTACCGGTGTCCGCAAGCTATTTCCTGACCATGACGCCCTATCTGGCCACCATCGTGGTTCTGGTCGTCATTTCGTGGGACCGCGTGGCGGTCCGGCGCAACGCGCCCGCCAGCATCGGCAAGGTGTTCAAGCCGTCGATGTGAACCCGGCGCGCGTTCAAGCGGGGCGCATCGCCGTCCCCAACCATCGCAAACCCCTGGGACAGGAGGCAGTATGATGCAGTTCAGGACAGGATTGATGGCCGCCGCGGTTGCGGCAGTCGCCATGGGTGCGGCCGGGCCGGCTGCGGCACAGGACCCGCTGAGGGTCGGCTTCGTCTATGTGGGCCCGATCGGCGACCATGGCTGGTCCTATCGTCATGACCAGGGCCGCCTGGCCATCGAGGACGCCCTGGGCGACCAGGTGGAGACCACCTTCGTGGAAAACGTCGCCGAAGGCCCGGATGCGGTTCGGGTGATCCGGCAGCTGGCCAGCACCGGCCACGACCTGATCTTCACCACCTCCTTCGGCTTCATGGACGCAACGCTGGAAGTGGCCGAACAGTTCCCGGAGGTGGCCTTCGAACACGCCACCGGATACCGGCGCGCCGACAACGTCTCCACCTATTCCGGGCGCTTCTACGAAGGACGCACCATCCTGGGCCACATCGCCGGCCAGATGACCGAAAGCAACCAGATCGGCTACATCGCGTCGTTCCCGATCCCGGAGGTCATCCGCGGCATCAACGCCTTCACCATCGAACTGCGCCGCGTGAACCCGGAGGCCGAAGTCAACGTCATCTGGGTCAACACCTGGTACTCCCCGGCCGTCGAAGCCGAAGCCGCCCAGGCGCTTATCGATCAGGGGGCTGACATCATCGTCCAGCACACCGACTCGCCGGCGGCACTGCAGGTGGCCGAGCAGCGCGGGGTTCTGGCATTCGGCCAGTCGTCGGACATGGCGCGCTTCGCCCCGACAGCGCAGCTGACCGCCATCGTCGACGACTGGGGCCCCTACTACATCGAACGCGCCCAAGCCGTGATCGATGGGACCTGGTCCACCGACGACACCTGGGACGGCCTGGCGCCGGGCATGGTGGTCATGGCCGAATACGCCAACATGCCGGAAGACCTGGCGGCGGCCGCCGAGGCTTTGGAGCAGTCCATCGTGGCCGGTGAGCGGCACCCCTTCGCCGGGCCGATCTACGCCCAGGACGGCAGTGTGCTGGTCGAGGAAGGCGCGGTCCTGGATGACGGCGCCCTGCTGGGCATGGACTTCTATGTCCAGGGTGTGAACGGCAGCCTGCCGAACTGAGTATGGCGGGCCGGGTGGTGGCAAGTCCGCGACCCGGCCCGTTCGCCTGGAGACCAAGATGCCCGTCGACGATTTCCTGGCCGGCTTGCCTAAGGTCGAGTTGCACCTTCACCTGGAGGGCAGCCTGGAGCCGGAACTGGCGTTCTCCATCGCCAAGCGCAATGCCATCAGCCTGCCCTACGCGGATGTGGAAGACCTCCGCGCCGCCTACCGGTTCACCCGGCTTCAGGACTTCCTGGACATCTACTACCGCGGCATGTCGGTGCTGCGGACGGAACAGGACTTCTACGACCTGACCTTCGCCTATCTGACGCGCATGCACGCCCAGTCGGTGCGCCATGTGGAGGTGTTCTTCGATCCCCAGGCCCATACCCACCGCGGTGTGCCCTTCGAGACGGTACTCGACGGCGTCTACCGGGCGCTGATCGATGGGGAACGGCTGTACGGCATCACCTTTCACCTGATCCTATGCTTCCTGCGCCATCTGGACGAGGAAGACGGTTTCGCGACGCTGGAACAGGCTTTGCCGCACCAGGACCGGATCTTCGGCGTCGGGCTGGACTCCAGCGAGGTCGGCCACCCGCCGGCGAAGTTCTCCCGGCTATTCAGCCGTTGCCGCGACGAGGGCTTCACCGTCATGGCCCATGCCGGCGAAGAGGGCCCGCCGGACTATGTCTGGCAGGCGCTCGACGGCCTGCAAGTGGCGCGCATCGATCATGGCAACAGGGCGCTGGAAGACCCCGAACTGGTGCGCCGGCTGGCCCAGAGCGGGCACACGCTGACGGTCTGCCCCCTATCCAACCTGCGCCTGTGCGTGGTCGACCGGATGGAGGATCATCCGATCCGCACCATGCTGGAGGCCGGCCTGCGGCCGACGGTCAACTCCGACGATCCGGCCTATTTCGGCGGCTACATGACGGAGAACTACCGCGCGGTGGTCGAAGGCCTTGCCCTCTCCCGCGAAGAAGTCGTCCGCCTGGCCCGCAACGGGATCGACGGCAGCTTCGCATCCAACGACCGCAAGGCCGTATTGCACGATGAGCTCAATGCCTATCTGGCGCAGACGGCGTGACCTACCAATTCCCGACGGCGGACCAAGTAACCGGACGGTATCGATCGCGCCGATTGACTGACCTTCATGGGAGAGGATAGCGGAAGGTCTAGGCGTCTGCCGGCCGGACTACGCCTTTCGGCACCTGAACTTGGGGGGCCGAACAATGGTCGGACAGGAAGGGCGCGCATCGGCCTTGCCATTTCCGCCGGACCTCTATCTCCTGGTGTGGTGCGGGGTTCCCAAGAACAATAATTCGCGAACCCCGCAGCCCAACACGCAACCGGGAGGTCACCATGCCCAAGGAATCGAGCCCCAAGCCCCATTACCGTGAAGCGGTGGAAGGCGTCGTCGACAGCCGCCGCAAGTTCATGAAGACGGCGCTGGTCGGCGCCGGAGCCACAGCGGCCGGCGCCGGTGTTCTGGCGACGCCGCATATCGCCAAGGCCCAGGAACTGGAGTTCCGCATCCAGTCATCCTGGCAGCCGGGAACGACCGGATACCGGATCTTCGAAGAGTGGTGCGGCGGCATCGTTGAGCTGACCAGCGGCGAACTGGCCCTGCAGCCCTTCCCGGCCGGCGCCGTTTCCGGCGATTTCCAGCTTTTTGATGCGGTGCGCAACGGCGTGCTGGAAGGCATGAACCTGTTCACTGTCTACTGGGCGGGACGGATGCCGGCCGGCGTGTTCCTGTCGTCGTTCCCGATGGGCCTGAACCACCCGCATCAGTGGGACATGATGTTCGGCGCTTACGGCGGGGTGCAGATCGCCCGCGAACTCTACGAGCGCAACGGCCTCTATTTCGTGGGCCACGTCCATCACGACATGAACCTGATCCATTCCAAGCGGCCGATCACGTCGCTGGACGATTTCGACGGGCTGCTGTTGCGGGTGCCGGGCGGCATCGTCGCCGACTGCTTCGCCGCCATCGGCGCCGCGACGACACTGCTGCCGGGTTCGGAAGTGTATCCGGCGCTGGAGCGCGGGACGATCGAGGCGGCCGATTTCGTCGGGCCGGCGGTGAACTACGACCTGGGCTTCCACCAGGTGACCAACTACGTGGTGATGGGGCCGCCCTCGACGCCGTGCCTGCACCAGCCGGTCGACCTGATGGACATCTCCTTCAGCCTCCGGGCCTGGAACGCCCTGTCGGACAACCTGAAGGACCTGATGACCCATCTGGTGGCCGGCTACTCGCGCACCCACTACGACGGCATCCAGGCCGCCAACAAGGATGCCTGGGTAGCCCTGGCCGAGGCCGGCACGACCGTGTCCCGCCTCTCGGAGGAGGACGTCGTCCGGTTCCGGCAGGTCGCCATTCCCCTGTGGTTCGACTGGGCCAACCGCGATCCGGACGCGGCCCGGCTGTTCAATATCCATCTGCAGGTCATGCAGGATCCGGAGGTGGCGTACATCACACCGGACGACATCGCCGGTTACGAACTGGACCTCTGATTTCCGACCATCGTCCGTCGCTGGGGCGCCGCGCGGCCGTCATCGGCCGCGCCGCCCCTTGCGATACGACGACCAACCGTACGGGCCGGCACTGCCGGCCGTAGTCCGGGCATCGATAGGGGTCTGGGAGCCGCACGATGGAGATCTTCGGCTTTACGCTGCCGCGCCTGTTCTTCGAACTGCCGCATTGGATGTACTGGGGCGGGCTGGCGACCATTCCGCTGGTGTTCATGGTCCTGCACCAGTTGGCCATCCGAAAGCCGCAGACGGTCGAAGACAAGGTCTCCCACCTGCACACCGCCATCGAAAGCGACCCCAACCCCAGCGGCCATCTGGAGCGGGCAGCCGAAGGCAACATCGTCACCAAGGTGATCGACCAGATCTCCGGCTTTACCGGGCTGTTCGTCGCCTACTGGTCGGTCATCGCCGTTGTCGTCTATTTCTATGAAGTCATAGCAAGATATTTCTTTAACTCGCCGACCAACTGGGCGCATGAGTCCATGTTCCTGATGTTCGGCATGCAGTACATTCTTGCCGGTGCTTATGCCTACAGGTTTGATGCGCATGTCCGCGTGGATTTGTTCTATGCCAAGGCATCGATGCGCGGAAAGGCGGCCCTCGATATCCTGACATCGGCCGCGTTTTTCATGTTCATCAGCGCCTTTACCTGGACCAGCTGGACGTTTTTCGCCGACTCGATGGATCGGAATTCGTTCTGGTTTGCCTCGGGCTATGCCAACGAAGTGTCCTTCACCGAATGGGCCGTCGCTTATTACCCGGTGAAGTTCATGCTGGTCCTTGGCGGTTCGCTGCTGATGCTCCAGGGGGTCAGCAGGCTGATCAAGGATGTGCAGGTGTTCCGGGCCGCCTGGCAGCATGGCGGTCGCAAGCGGCCATCGTCCGGCCCGGAAACCGGCGGTACCGCGGTGTCGGCGAACACGCGCTCCCTGGCTGGGAGCCTTCTGCCGAGCACCACGACCGGTTGGCTGATCCTGGCGACCGTGCTGCTCCTGGCCACTTTGATGGCCATCGAGTTCGTCAATGTCGCCCTGTTCGACCGGAACATCTTCCGGGCCGAAGACCAGCGCATCTTCCTGTGGACCCTCCAGGGATCGCTGCGCGGCATCGATATCGGCCTGCTGTCGATTCTGATGTTCGGTTCGCTGATGGTGTTGCTGGCGTTCGGCCTGCCGCTGGTCTTCGTGACCGGCTCCCTGGGCGTCCTGTTCATCTACCTGGTCGGCCAGGACATGCTGGTCCTGAACATCATTCCGTCGCGCATCTTCCCGTTGATGACCAGCTACGATCTGTCGGCCATTCCGCTGTTCATCTTCATGGCGTCGATGCTGGAGCGGGCCGGCCTGATCGACGAGATGTTCGACGTCATCTACAAATGGATGGGCGGTTTTCCCGGCGGCCTGGCGGCGGCGACCATCGTCGCATCCACCATCCTGGCGGCCATGGTCGGGGTGATCGGCGCGGCCGTGGTGACCATGGGCCTGATCGCCCTGCCGGCCATGCTGCGGCGACATTACGATCCGAAGATCGCGCTGGGATCGATCATGGCGGGCGGCACGCTGGGAATCCTGATCCCGCCGTCGATCCTGGCGATCATCTACTCCGTGACGGCCGGTCAGTCGGTTGGCGAGCTCTACGTCGGTTCGCTGGCACCGGGACTGATGCTGTCGGGCCTGTACATCCTCTACGTCGCCACGCGCGCCGGCATCAATCCGAAGCTGGGTCCCCCGCTGCCGGTCGAAGAACGGGTCGGCCTGGCCGAAAAACTGGGCCTTCTGGCACGGATGATCGCGCCGGTGCTGCTGATCGTTCTGGTGCTGGGCGTCATCTTCACCGGCGCGGCCACCCCGGTGGAAGCGGCCGGCATCGGCAGTGCGGGCGCCATGGTCGTTGCCGCGCTTCACAAACGTCTCACGATCATCAATCTGCGCGACGCCTGCGTCCAGACCATGCGGGCCAGTGCCATGGTGCTGTGGATCATCTTCGGCGCGACGATCTTCGTCGGATTCTACATCCGCGAAGGCGGCGCGGAGTTCGTCAAGGACATGATCCTCGGGACCGGCCTGGGCCCCTACGGCGTCCTGCTCTTGATGATGGTGCTGCTGGTCTTCCTGGGCATGTTCCTGGACTGGGTGGGCATCCTGCTGCTGGCGGTGCCGATCTTCCTGCCCATCGTTGCCGCGCTGGAGTTCAACGGCCTGTTCGGCCTGCCGGGGGTGCCGCCCGACGAAGCCGCGCTGTGGTTCGGCGTGCTGTACCTGGTGAACATGCAGATGAGTTTCCTGTCGCCGCCATTCGGGTACGCCCTGTTCTACATGCGCGGCGTCACGCCGAAGAAGATCTCCACCGCCACGATCTTCAAGGCAGCCCTGCCCTTCCTGGGCTTGCAGGTGGTGGGCCTGGGGATCTGCATCCTCTTTCCCGATGTGATTCTCTGGCTGCCCCGGCTGATATACGGCTGATCGGACGCCGCCGCGGTCGAGGCTGCGGCTGCAACCTTTTTTGAACCAAAGCGCCCGACGATAGCACTGATCGACAAGGCGGGCGTTTTGGACTACGGACGGCTGAAGACCGTCACCCTGAAACGCGCGTATAAGGCGGTACCCGGCGGGCCGCAGACGCGTTCGACCTTCAGGTCGAAGTGATCGGCCGGCAAAACGGACGGGACCGTCCCCGCAGACCGGAGACTTCGCTTGGCACAGCCGGCGGCACAACAGCGAGCGAACACCGACACAGCGCTGTCGGAAGCCATGCGCCATGCGCGCGGGGTGATCATCCTGATTGCCCTTTTCAGCGCCGGCATCAACCTTCTGATGCTCGCGTCGCCGCTGTACATGATCCAGGTCTTCGACCGGGTGCTGTCCAGCGCCAGCGTCGAGACGCTGGTCTATCTCACGATCATTATTGCCGGTGCCTTTGCCATACTCGGCATGCTGGAAGCCCTGCGGCAGCGGGTATTCGGGCGTCTCGGCGGCTGGCTGGAAGATCGTGTCGGCCCGGCGGTGATCGCCGCCACGGTGTCCCGCCGGCTGCGCGGCACGGGTCCGCCTGCCGGACAGGCACAACGGGATCTTCAGACGCTGCGCACGTTCTTCGGCGGACAGGGCATCCAACCGCTGTTCGACGGCCCGTGGATGCCGTTCTTCCTGGTCATCATCTGGCTGCTGCACCCGTGGATCGGCATGCTGGCCACCGGTTGCGCGATTGTGCTGCTGATCCTGGCGATTCTGAACGAGGTCGCCACCCGCCGGACCCAGCAGCGCAGCGCCGTGGCCTCCGCCGTCGCCCACCGGGGGGCCGATGCCGCCAGCCGCAACGCCGATGTGGTGCATGCGCTGGGGCTGCTGCCGGTGATGGTGCGGCGCTGGCGCAACGTCAACCAGAACTCGATCGGCGAGGCAGAGCGCAGCGGCCGGCGCAGCTCGACCCTCGTGGGCATCTCCCGCTTCGTCCGGCTCTTTGCCCAGTCCGCCGTCCTCGGCCTCGGTGCCTATCTGGTGCTGGCCGGGGAAATGACCCCCGGCGGCATGATCGCCGGATCGATCCTGCTGGGCCGCGCGCTGGCACCGGTCGAGCAGGCAATCACCGCGTGGAAGCAGGTGATCGCCGCACGTATCGGCTACCGCCGCCTGCAGGCCGTGTTGATGGCCATGCCGGAGGAGCCGAAGGAACAGCCTTTGCCGCCGTTGCGCGGCCATGTCGGCGTGGAGCGGGCCGTCGTGTACCCACCCGGCGGACATCCCGGAACGGCGGTGCCGATCCTCAGGGGCATCAGCTTCGAGATCGAGCCTGGCCAGGTGGTGGGCGTCATCGGCCCGTCCGCGGCGGGCAAGACGTCCTTGTGCCGGATCCTGATCGGCGCCTGGCAACCCCTGCAGGGGACGGTGCGGATCGACGGGGCGGATATCGATCATTGGCATCGCTCGATCCTGGGGCCGCAGATCGGCTATCTGCCCCAGGATGTCGAGCTGTTCGCCGGATCGGTTCGCTCCAACATCGCCCGCTTGGGCGAACCCGACGACGCGGCGGTCCTGGCGGCCGCCCAGGCCGCCGACATCCACCAGATGATCCTGGCCCTTCCCGACGGCTACGACACCGATATCGGCGATGGCGGCGCGGTGCTGTCGGCTGGCCAGCGGCAGCGGGTCGGCCTGGCGCGTTCGCTCTACGGCGATCCAAAGCTGCTTGTGTTCGACGAACCGAACGCCAATCTGGATGCCGAAGGCGAAGCCGCCCTGGTCCGTGCGATTGCCGCCGCCAAGGCGCGCGGCGCAACGGTAATCCTGGTCACGCACCGGCCGAACGTGGTGTCGCAGGCCGATAAGCTGCTGGTCCTGCGGGCCGGCCAGATCGACGCCTACGGCGATCGCGAGGAGATCCTGGCGAAGCTGAGCGGGCCGCGCGTGGTCAAACCGGAGCCGGGCCAGATCGCCCCGACGGATGCAGGCAGCCGTAGAGTCGCGAGTGGGTCATGACAACCATCCCCGCCACCACCCCCAGTGGATCCCTCCCGGCGCTCCGGACAG
>JANQIU010000082.1 GCA_028281985.1 Alphaproteobacteria bacterium
GACGCGCCGACATCGATCGCCACAAGCCCGGCCGGGTCGATGGCGAATTGGCGGAGGCCGTGGTCGAGCTTGATCCCGCCGCGGCTGACCCACGGGTGCGGCTGACCCCTGACCGACAGGGCCGCCGCTTCCGGCACCGCCGTGCCCGGTTTGGCAACCCGCTGTTCCCCGGCGTATACTTGTCCGGCGAGGATGAGCGCCTGGGCCTTGGTCCGGCTCTCCGCCAGGCCAAGCTCCACCAGTCGCTCGTCGGCGCGACGGCGCGCCGGCATCAGGGCCGGCCCGCCTGCGGCCATCCCCCGCCGCAGTCAGGTCGATGTGAGACGGCGGCAGGCCGTCCCGGCCTTTGGGCACCAACCCGGTGCGACGTCGGTGGATGCGGGTGCTTGTGGGTGCGACGGGACATGCGTTTCGTCTGGTACTTGCTGGATCGGATGGTCCGCCGGGGCGATTTGACGGTGACCGGCCCGGATGGACGATCGCGGCGGTTTGGCGACGGCAGCTTGCCGCGCGCTGCCATCCGCTTCAACAGGACGCCGGGCCCCCGGCTGCTCTTCGTGCCGACCCTGGTGTTCGGCGAAGCGTACATGAACGGCGACCTCACGGTCACCGACGGGGACGTCTACGACCTTATCGCCATCGGCCAGATGAACCGCAGCGGCGCCGGACGCAGCGGCGTCCCGGAACGGTGGGGAGAGCATGGCCGCCGGCTGCTGCGGCGCGTCCAGCAATTCAACCCCGCCGGCCGCGCCAGGCGCAATGCCGCCCACCACTACGACCTGTCGGACCGGCTCTATGAGCTGTTCCTGGATGCCGACCGGCAGTACTCCTGTGCCTACTTCCAGTCTCCGGTGGATACGCTGGAGATGGCGCAGGACCAGAAGAAGCGCCATCTGATGGCCAAGCTGCTGCCGGCAAGCGGACAGCGTGTCCTGGACATCGGCTGCGGCTGGGGCGGGCTGGCGCTGACCATCGCCCGCCGGACCGGTGCGCGGGTGCTGGGCATTACCCTGTCGCAGGAGCAGTTGGCGGTGGCCCGGCGTCGCGCCGCTGCGGCCGGCCTGGCGGACCGGGTTCGGTTCGACCTTCTGGACTACCGCCACCTGACCGGGCAGTTCGACCGGATCGTCTCGGTCGGTATGTTCGAACATGTCGGCGTCGCCTACTACCAGGCGTTCTTCGAGAAGATCCGGTCCCTTCTGACCGATACCGGCGTTGCCGTGGTGCACAGTATCGGTCGGTTCGGCTGCCCCGGCACCACCGACCCCTGGATTGCGAAGTACATCTTCCCCGGCGGCTACATCCCGGCCCTGTCGGAGACCTTACCCGCGGTCGAGCGATCCGGCCTCTACCCGACCGATCTGGAGATCCTTCGGCTGCACTACGCCGAGACCCTGCGCCACTGGCGCCGCCGCTTCCGCGTCCATCGGGCGAAGGTGGCCGACCTGTACGATGAAAGGTTCTGCCGGATGTGGGAGTTCTACCTGGCCGGCGCCGAACTGGGCTTCCGGCAGGGCCGGCATATGGTGTTTCAGTTACAGCTCGCAAAGTCGCTGGACACGGTGCCGCTGAACCGCGACTACATCACCGACTACGAACGGTCACATCCGGCCGTGCCGATCCCGGAGGACAGGCCCTCCGTCGTGGCCCTGTCCTGACCGGCGCCGGCCGGGTCCCGCCTCGGGTCTCTTTCGCCCCTTCGCTCAGGATTCCGGCCATGGCACAGGTAACCGCCATTCGACACGTCGCCTTCGAGGACCTGGGGCTCCTCGGCCCCCTGCTGCGGGAGCGGGGCCATACCGTTCGAATGATGGACGCCGCGGTCGACGACCTCACGCCGCTGGCCGAGGACCCGCCTGACCTTCTGATCGTCCTGGGCGGGCCGATCGGCGCCGACCAGACTACCGACTATCCGTTCCTGGACCTCGAGAGCCACCTGGTCGGACTGCGGGTGACGACCAGCCAGCCGACCCTGGGCATCTGCCTCGGCGCCCAGATCATCGCCCGCAGCCTGGGATGTGCCGTCTATCCGGCCAAGGCAAAGGAGATCGGCTGGTCGCCGGTCACGCTGACCGACGCCGGTGCGGCCGGACCGTTGCGCCATCTGACGGATACGCCAGTGCTGCATTGGCATGGCGATACCTTCGACCTGCCGGCCGGCGCCAACCTGCTGGCCTCCACCGATCTATGCCCGCATCAGGCGTTTGCGGTCGGCCCCGCCGTCCTGGGCCTGCAGTTCCATGCCGAGGCGGCCGGGCCGACGCTGGAGAACTGGTTCGTCGGCCATTGCGTGGAGATCGCCGCGACACCGGGCGTCGCCGTCCCGGCGTTGCGCACCGATACGGCGCGCTACAGCGACGCCCTGATTGCGCGCGGGCAGGCCCTGTTCACCGATTGGTTGGCGCCCCTGGGTTTGTAAGAACCGAAGGATTGGACTATACCTGGCAATTCTCGATTTTGACGGTTAGAGAAAAGCCATGGCGACGCTGAAACTCTATGGTGAGCCCGGCTGGGGCTCAGTGATCATCGAAGCGCAGCTGGCCTGGTACGATATGCCCTTCGACCTGGAGCCGGTCGGCGATCTGTTCAGCGATCCCGAAGCCCGGTCCAGGCTGGAGCGGATCAATCCTTTGGGGCAGGTGCCGACGATGGTGCTGCCGGACGGGTCCGTCATGACCGAAAGCGCCGCCATGACCTTCTGGCTGGCCGAACAAACCGGCAGCACCGACCTGGTGCCCGAGCCGGGATCGGCGCTTCGCGCACGCTTCCTGCGCTGGCTGATCTTCATCACCAGCAACATCTACCCGACCTACACCTATGCCGATCTGCCCTCGCGCTTCGTCCCGCAGGAGGATGCCCGGGACGGCTTCGCTGCGGCGGTGGGCGACTACGCCAAGAGATTGTACGGCCAGTTGGCAGAGGAAGCGTCGGCCCCGTGGTTCTTCGCGGATCGGTTCTCGGCCCTGGACATCTACATCTGCACCCTCACCCACTGGCGACCGGGCCGGCGCTGGTTCAGGGAAAACACGCCGGGATTGACCGCCATCATGCAGGCGACGAAGGCTTTGCCAAAGCTGGCGCCCGTGTGGAACCGCAACTTTCCGGATTCATAGGACCGACCGGCGGCCATCGCGGCGCGGACCGCCATGCGCAAGACCGTTTTTTTTGCTTCGGCCGCTATGCAAAGCCGGCGCTGGTACGGCGCAGCTTGGCCTCTATAATTAAATGGGAAACTAGTGGTTTCAAAAAAACAAAAAAGACGCGGCTTAAAGACCAACGAAAAGAAGAATCGCTGACCAGATTCGAGAGACAGCCGGTCGCCGCCGCTGAAATGGCGCGTCAGTCAGGCATCCTTGGGAGGGGCGTTCGATGCTGTTAACCGGCAATTCCGGGGGACCGTTGGACTGGATTGTGCGCGAGGAAGAGCCGATGCCGACATCGCTGCTCGAACTGCGACACCAGTTAGAAGACGTCTACCGGCGCATCAGAAAGCACCGCGACACCGTCGACATGCGGCTGGCAAGCCGTCTTGAACAGCAGATCCAGCATATGCGCGACGTGGTCAGACGCGACCGGTATCGCTGACGGGCTGCAACGTCAGGACTGCTCGTGGGGATTGGCCAGCCACGGCGCGTCCACCGGCTTCAGGCCGGCTCGCTGGATGTAGTCGTCGTAGTCTGCCCCGGTCGGGTTGGTCAGCGCCTGGACGATCCGCACGAACTCATATCGCCGGCGGGGGATCTCCTCGGTCCTGGGCATGGGCTGCGGCAGCGTGCATCGCCCCCCGTCCACCAGCACGACGATCTCGCGATGGATGACCATGCCGTTGTAGAGCAGGTCGACATATTCCGAACTGGCGGATGCATCCGGGAAGCGGTGCGCCCACTCTTCGGGATAGTCCTCCATGTGCACCGCGCCGGAGGCGATGGACACCGACAGATTGTCCTTCAACGTCAGCAGCTCATCATGGCCGCCGGCCGTCAGTGCCGGGGCGTCGACCCGCAGCCAATCCGTCGGCGTACTCTTCAGGATCGCGTCGACAAAGCTGCGGATGTCCATGCGGCGTCTCCCCTTCGCGCCCGCCGGAACGCGGGACGTTTCTATTCAGCACCGTAGCGGATTTCATCGGTGCCCGCGCCCCTCGTCGCGGGCACCCTACAGTTGTGGCCGGGCAGTGACGCCGCGTCAGGCGCGCACCGAGCCGTCCATCAGACCCGGATGGCCCTCCTCGCCGATGCCCAGCGCCCGCCGCGCTGTTGCGACGATGTCCTGGGTGGTGAGTCCGGCTTCGGCATACTGCAGGTCCGGCTTGTCCTGATCCAGGAACCGGTCCGGCAGGATCATCGTCCGCACTTTGACGCCGGCGTCGAGCGCGCCATCCCGGGCCAGGGCGTGCAGGACAAAGCTGCCAAAACCGCCGATCCCGCCTTCCTCGATCGTGATCAGCACTTCGTGGTGCCGGGCCAATTGGTGCAGCAGGTCTTCGTCCAGCGGCTTGGCGAACCGAGCATCCGCAACCGTGGTGCTCAGCCCCTGGGCGTTCAGCGTCTCCGCCGCATTGAGGCAGGACTGCAGGCGTCCGCCATAGCTGAAGAGGGCGACCTTGGCGCCTTCGCGCAACACCCGCCCCTTGCCGATCGGCAACGGCTCGCCGACCTCCGGAAGGTCGATGCCGATCCCCTCGCCGCGGGGATAGCGGAAAGCGCAGGGCCGGTCGTCGATCCGCGCGGCGGTGGCCACCATGTGCACCAAGTCCGCCTCGTCGCCGGCCGCCATCAGCACGAAGCCCGGCAGGCAGCCCAGATAGGCGGTGTCGAACGAACCGGCATGGGTCTGGCCGTCGGCCCCCACAAGGCCGGCCCGGTCGATGGCGAACCGCACGGGCAGGCTCTGGATGGCCACGTCGTGCACGACCTGGTCGTAGGCCCGCTGCAGGAAGGTGGAGTAGATCGCTGCGAACGGTTTGTACCCCTCGGTCGCCAGGCCGGCAGCAAACGTCACCGCGTGCTGTTCCGCGATGCCGACGTCGAAGGTGCGGTCGGGGAAATGCTTGCCGAACACATCGATGCCGGTGCCGGACGGCATGGCGGCGGTGATGCCGACGATCTTGTCGTCCCGTTCGGCCTCGCGCACCAGCGCATTGGCGAACACCTTGGTGTAGGCGGGCGCGTTCGGTTTCGGCTTGGCCTGGGCGCCGGTGACGACGTCGAATTTGCTGACGCCATGATACTTGTCGGCCGACTGCTCCGCCGGGGCGTAGCCTTTGCCCTTCTGGGTGACGCAGTGCACCAGAATCGGCCCGTTGCGGGCATCCCGGACATTGGTCAGCACCGGCAGCAGATGGTTCAGGTTGTGGCCGTCGATCGGGCCGACGTAGAAGAAGCCCAGTTCCTCGAACAGGGTGCCGCCGGTGACCATGCCGCGGGCGTACTCTTCCGCCCTCTTGGCGGCGTTTTTGAGCGGCCGCGGGAACTTGTGCGCCAGCTCCTTCATGATGTGTCGCAGCGACCGGTAGGGCCGCGACGAGATCAGGCGGGACAGATAGGCGCTCATGGCGCCCACCGGCGGCGCGATCGACATGTCGTTGTCGTTCAGCACCACGATCAGCCGCTGGTCCATCGAACCGGCGTTGTTCATCGCCTCGTAGGCCATGCCGGCGCTCATCGAGCCGTCGCCGATCACCGAGATGATGTTCCGGTCGCTGCCCGACAGATCCCGCGCCACGGCCATGCCCAGCCCCGAGGAGATCGAGGTCGAGCTGTGGGCGGCACCGAACGGGTCGTAGACGCTCTCCGACCGCTTGGTGAAGCCGGACAGGCCGTTGCCCTGGCGCAGGGTGCGGATCCGGTCGCGGCGCCCGGTGAGGATCTTGTGCGGATAGCACTGGTGACCGACATCCCAGACCAGTCGGTCCTCCGGGGTGTCGAACACATAATGCAGGGCCACCGTCAGCTCCACGACGCCCAGCCCGGCGCCCAGATGGCCGCCGGTTTCCGAGACGGCATCGATGGTTTCGGCCCGCAGCTCGTCGGCCAATTGCCCCAGCTGCTCCGGCTTGAGTTGCCGCAGATCAGCCGGCTCGCGCACCTGATCCAGAAGGGGGGTGTCGACAGTCATGATCTCGTGAGCCTTCTGTTATTATGTACGGCGCTCAACAACAAATCGCGCAACCGCGCGGAGAGTATCCGCGCGTTCTTCGAAAACTTCCAGGTGGCCAATTGCCTGCTCGGCAAGCAGTCGGGCCTGTTCGCGCGCCCGATCCAAACCCAGGATCGATACGAACGTCGCTTTGCCGGCCTCAGCGTCTTTGTGCAGCGGTTTGCCGACCTCTTCCTCCTGCCCTTCGACGTCCAGCAGGTCGTCGGCGATCTGGAACGCCAGGCCCATGTCGTGGGCGAATCCATGCAGTGCGCCTCGGCGTGCCGAATCCACCCGCCCGAGAATCGCCCCTGCTTCGCAGGAAAACGCGAACAACTCGCCGGTCTTCTGCCGCTGCAAGCGGGTGACGCCACCGATATCGAACCCGGCCCGGTCCGCCACCATGTCCAGGGCCTGGCCGCCGACCATGCCCGCATAGCCGGAAGCGACCGCCAGCGCCGCCACCAGGTTGACCCGCACCTGCGGATCGGCGTGGGTGTCGGGGTGCGCCAGGATCTCGAACGCCAGGGTCAGCAGGCCGTCGCCGACCAGGATCGCCGTCGCCTCGTCATACTGCCGGTGGGTGGTGGGACGGCCGCGCCGCAGGTCGTCGTCATCCATGGCCGGCAGATCGTCATGGACCAGCGAGTAGCAGTGGACGCATTCGACGGCGGCCGCGACCCGCAGGGCGCAATGCTCCGCCACACCGAACAGCTTGGCGCTTTCCTGGACCAGGAACGGCCGAAGCCGCTTGCCCCCGCCCAGGCATGCATAGCGCATGGCCTCCTGGAGGGCGGTCGGATCATCGACGGTCTTGGGAAGCAAACGGTCCAGCGCCGCTTCGGTAAGGCGTGCGCTCTCGGCCATCGCAGAGGCGAGGTCGATCAAGGGTCCTCTCTTTATTCTGAGTCGAAGGGAGTCGTCGCCACGTCGCCATCCGCCGAGCGCGCGATCTTCTCAATGCGAGCCTGCGCTTCCCGCAACTTCCGATCGCAGTGATCGCGCAGGGCCGCGCCGCGGGTGTAACCGGCGATCGCCTCTTCCAGGCTGCCTTGACCGGCTTCCAGTCCGCGCACGATACCTTCCAGTTCGGCCAGCGCGTCTTCAAAGCTCAATTCGGCAAGTGCGGGCTTGCTGTCGGCGTTCATGCCTCCGACTTCGCCTTGCAACGGGTGTAGGGACAACGGGGACCGGGAACACCGGATCCCGATCGGGCGACTCGATATTCGCCATCGAAAGGCCGCGCACTCTATGCGGCGCGACCGGGGGCGGCAAGTCCGCCCGATAACGATCCCGTCACGCCGCCATCAATTCCCGGACATGGGCGGCAACGCTCGCCGCCAGGGCATCGAGGTTGTAGCCACCCTCCAGTGCCGAAACCAGCCGGCCAGAGGCATGCCGGGTCGCCAACGCGCCCAGCTTGGCCGTCGCCCAGGCGAAATCAGCCTCCGAGAGGTTCAAGGAAGCCAGGGGATCATAGGCATGGGCATCGAACCCCGCCGAGATCATCACCAGTTCCGGGGCGAAACGGTCCAGCGCCGGCAGGACCTTTTCCTGCATGACCAGCCGGAACTCCGGAGACCCCGCCGACGGCGGAAGCGGCAGGTTCAAGATGTTCTCGGCGACACCGCGCTCACGCGCCAACCCGGTCCCGGGATAAAGCGGGCTCTGATGGGTCGAGGTGTAGAACAGGTCGGGGTCGCCCCAGAATATGTCCTGGGTGCCGTTGCCATGGTGAACATCGAAATCGATGACGGCGACGCGCTGGATGTGATGGGCGGCCCGGGCGTGCAAGGCCCCGACCGCGACGTTGTTGAACAGACAGAAGCCCATGGCGCGGTTGGCTTCCGCATGATGCCCCGGCGGCCGGACGGCGCAGAAGGCATTGCGCGACGGGCCGCCGAAGACCGCGTCCACCGCCGCACAGACGGCACCGGCCGCGCGCAGGGCGGCTTCGCCCGACCCCGGGGAAACCGTGGTGTCCGCGTCGAGGGCCGCATAGCCGTGCTCGGGGATCGCCTCGAGGACCCGTTCCACATAGGCCCGCGGATGGGCGCGGGAGATCTGCACGACGGTGGCCCGCGGTGCTTCCCGGCGGTCGAGATAGGCGAACTCCTCGCTTTCCAGCACCCGACGGATCGCCAGCATACGCTCGGGGCATTCGGGGTGCCCGAAACCCGGATCGTGGTCAGCGCAGGCCGGATGCGTGAAAAGCACGGTGTTCATGAACGCTTCCCCAGACGACGGTGGCGACGACCCAAACGTAGCAACCGCAACTCTGAAACCGATGCTACATTGACGCAACGAGGATACGAGCGATGTATTGTCGGCATCTGCCCGGGTCATGCTGTTTCGATCGGTGGCCTGGCGGGAGTAACGGAGCGGCACCGGTCGGGAACCCGTGCGTCAGATCTGAGAGGCGAAGTCATGTTGGGCAGGGCACAATCGGCGGGCCGTAAGATTGACGGCCGCCGTCGCGCAGGCGTGTGGCTTATCGCGATGCTGGCCGGCATCGCGCCGGCGACGGCCCAGCAGCCGCCGGCAGCGGTCCATGTCGATGCGGTGATCGAGGAGCCGCTGGCGCAGACCACCCCCGTCGTCGGTAGGCTGGTGACGCGCCAGTCCGGGTCGGTTGCGGCCCTGGTCGCCGGTGCCGTCGACGACGTCTATGTGGACGTGGGCGATCGCGTCGCGGAAGGGACGCTGATGGCGCAGATCGACACCTCGCGCCTTCTGGCCGAACTGGAGCTGCGCCAGGCACAGGTGGAAGAAGGTGCCGCCGCCCTGGAGGCCGCCCGCGCCAGCGAGGAACTGGCGAACCAGGAACTGGCGCGCCTGCAGGGCCTGCGCGCCAGCGCGGCCTTCAGTCAGGCCCGCTACGACGACGCGGTCCAGGAGGTCGCGCGGGTCGTCGGCCTGCGGGCGGAAGCGGAAGCGGCCCTGGCCCGCTATCAGTCGTCGGCCACCCTGGCCGGCATCGACTACGACGACGCGACGGTGCGGGCGCCCTATGCCGGCGTCGTCACGGACCGGCATGTCAGCCGCGGCGAATACGTGACCGTCGGCGCCACCATGTTCACGATGATCAACGACACCGAGCTGGAGGTCGAAGCGGCGGTCCCCTCCAACCGGGTCGCGGGCATGACGCCCGGCACGGAGGTGACCTTCCGCCTGGACGACGGTTCGGAACACCGGGCCACGGTCCGGGCGGCGCTCCCCGACGAAAACAGCTTGACCCGTACGCGCACGGTGCGGCTGACCCCAACCTTCGCCGATTCCAACAAGCCGCTGGCGGAGAACCAGAGCGTCGTCGTCTTCGTGCCGATCGGCGAAGCCCGATCGGTCGTCACCGTCCACAAGGATGCCGTCATCCCCGGGGCAATGGGCGACAGCGTGTTCGTCGTCGAAGATGGCGTGGCGACCCCGCGCCCCGTCATGCTGGGCGAGGCGGCCGGTATCCGCTTTGCCGTGCTGAGCGGCCTTGCCCCCGGCGAACTGGTCGTGGTGCGCGGCAATGAGCGCCTGCGGCCCGGTCAACCCGTCACCTTCGGTCAGCCCGAAGGCCCCCCACAGGCCGCCCCGCCCCAGCCGGCCGACGACGAGCAGGAATCGGGCTAAGCCATGAACCTCATCAAAGCGGCCATCCATCGGCCCATCGCCGTCGTCGCTGCCGTGCTGATGGTGGTGATGTTCGGATGGGTGTCGCTGCAAACGATCCCGATCCAGCTCACCCCGGACGTCAACCGGCCGGTTATCCAGGTCGAGACCTCGTGGCCCGGTGCAGCTCCGGCAGAAGTCGAGCGCGAGATCGTCAACCAGCAGGAGGACGTCCTGCGCGGTCTGGAAGGCCTGGAGGAGATGACCTCCAGCTCCGAGAACGGATCGGCCTCGATCACGCTGACCTTCGGTATCGAAACCAACATGGACCGGGCGCTGCTGCTGGTCGCCAATCGGCTGGACCGGGTTACCGGCTATCCGGACGAGGCCGACGAGCCGACGATCAGCACGTCCGATTCCGACGAAGGCGCGATCGCCTGGTTCGCCCTGACCCGGGCGGAGGGCAACGATGCGCCAATCCACACCTTCGGCGAGTTCGCCGAGGATTTCATCCAGGACCGGGTCGAGCGGGTCAACGGCGTCGCCCAGGTCAACATCTTCGGCGGCACCGAACGGGAGATGCAGATCATCGTCGATCCGCAGCTCATGGCCCGCTACCGCCTGACGGTCAGCGAGCTGGTCGGCGCACTTCGCCAGGCCAACGTTTCGGTGTCCGCCGGCGATGTCGACGAAGGCAAGCGCCGCTACGTGGTGCGGACCGACGGCGACTTTTCCGAGCTGGATCAGGTTCGCGCGGTGCTGATCCGCAGCAATGTCGACACCGACACCGGCGGCGTCAGCCGCGTGACCGTGGGCGACATCGCCGAGGTCCGCTTCGACTACAAGGAACCGCAGGCGCGCATCCGCTACCTGGGGCAGCCGGCCCTGGCGTTGAACGCCCAGCGGGAGACCGGCGCCAACGTCATCGAGGTGATGGAGGGCATCCGGGCCGCGGTGGCCGAGCTCAACGACGGGCTGGTGCAGCGCGAAAGGCTGGAACTGACGCAGGTCTACGACGAGACCATCTACATCGACAGTTCCATCGCCCTGGTCCAGCAGAACATCGTCGTTGGCGGCCTGCTCGCGGCTATGGTGCTGATGCTGTTCCTGCGATCTTGGCGGGCCACCCTGGTCGTGGCGATTGCCATTCCGGTTTCGGTGATCGGCTCGTTCGTGGCCATGGCCGGCATGGGCCGGTCACTGAACGTGATCTCGCTGGCCGGAATCGCCTTTGCCGTGGGCATGGTGGTCGACGCTGCCATCGTCGTCCTTGAGAACATCTTTCGCCTGCGGCAGAGGGGCATGCCGGCCCTGCAGGCGGCCTATGAAGGGGCGTCCCAGGTCTGGGGGGCGATCCTGGTGTCGGCCCTGACGACGGTGATGGTGTTCATCCCGATCCTGGTCATGGAGCTGGAAGTCGGCCAGCTGTTCCGGGACATCGCGGTCGCCATTTCGGTGGCCGTGCTGCTGTCGCTGGTCGTGGCGATCACCCTGATCCCGGCGGTGGCCTCGCGCCTGCTCAGCAAAGACGGGGTCGGCCAGGCGGAAACGCGCACGCGGCTGCCGATCATCGATCCCTTGGCCGGGGCGCTGGTCAGGGCGGTTCAGAGCTTCACCCATGCCATCGTGCGCAGCAAAGCACTGGCCATTTCCGTGGTCAGCGGCGTTTCGCTGACGGCGATCGCTGCGACTTACATGCTGCTGCCGGATCTGGAGTACCTGCCCGACGGCAACCAGAACTTCGTCTTCGGCATCGTACTGCCGCCGCCGGGCTACAATCTGGAAACCGCCACCGAGATCGCGCAGGGGCTGGAGGACGCGGTCCGTCCGTTGTGGGCATCGGAAACCGGACCGGAATCCGAGCCCGGCGAGCTGCCAAAGATCGAGGACTTCTTCTTCGTCGCCCTGCGGTCCAACAGCTTCGTCGGCGCCAGCGCGGTTGACGCGGATCGGGCCGGCGAACTGATACCGGCCCTGCGCGGACCGATCTTCATGGAGCCGGGCACCTTCGGCTTCATGCGCCAGGCCTCGCTGTTCGGCGGCGGCATCGGCGGCTCCCGGTCGATCGAGCTGGACATCTCCGGTCCCGAGCTGGAGGTCATTCTGGGCGTGGCCCTGCAGGCGACCGGCTTGGTTGTCCAAACCTTCCCACAGGACCAGGGCAACCAGTTCCGTCCCATCCCCGGCTTGGAACTCGGCGCCCCGGAGGTGCGGGTGATCCCCGACCCGCTGCGGCTGTCCGACAACGGGGTCAGCGCCACCGAACTGGGCATCACCGTCGACACGTTCAACGACGGCTTGCGGGTCGACGAGATCACCGTCGGCGGCCAGCGAATCGACCTGACCCTGCGCGGGCCGATGGACATGATCGACCAGACCCAGGGCATCAATTCGATCCCGGTGGTCACCGCCGACGGCATGATCGTGCCGGTGCAGTCCCTGGCCGACGTCAATGTGACGTCGGGACCGACCGAGATCCGGCACCGGGAACGCGTGCGGACCGTGACCCTGGAGATTGTGCCCTCCGACGGCGTCGCCCTGGAAACGGCCCTGAACCGGCTGCAGGCCGAAGTGATCCAGCCGTTGACCGACGGCGGCCTGCCGCCGGGCGTGACGCTGAACGTCTCCGGCACCGCCGACAAGCTGGACCAGACCTGGAACGCGATGGTCCTGGACCTGCTGATGGCGATCGTCATCGTCTATCTGGTCATGGCCGTCCTGTTCGAAAGCTTCTGGTACCCGCTGATCATCATGGTCTCGGTCCCGCTCGCGGCGGCCGGCGGCGTCCTTGGGCTGGCGGCGTTGAACGTGTTCATACCCCAGTCGTTGGACATGCTGACGTTGCTGGGCTTCGTCATCCTGATCGGCATCGTCGTCAACAACGCCATCCTGCTGGTGCACCAGAGCCTGTACCACTACCGGCGCGGCGGCGTGACGCCGGAAGAGGCGATCCTGGAAGCAACCCGCAACCGCATCCGACCGATCTTCATGTCGACGCTGACCAGCGTGTTCGGGATGTTGCCGCTGGTTGTGGTCCCCGGCGCCGGATCCGAACTCTACCGGGGCCTGGGGTCCGACGTGGTCGGCGGGCTGAGCCTGTCGGCGGGGCTGACGCTGATGATCATCCCGCCGCTGATGACGGTGCTGATGGGCTTCATCGAAGGCCGTTCGGCAAAAGGCAAGACCGTCGAGGGCGAGGCGACCGACAAGCCCAAGGCATCGTCGCCCGCGCCGGCGGAGTAGCGGACGGATCTGCCCGGCTGCGGCGCTACGCGCCGCGCTGCAGCCGATAAACCGTGCAATCGGGCCCCGGCTCGGCCGACAGGAACCGGTGTCCGGTTGCGTCGCAGAATGCCCGCAGATCGGCGTCCGCCGCAGGATCCGTGGCCCAGAGCTCGATCACCGAACCTGGCGCCACGCGATGCAAGGCCTGCCGTGCCCGCAAAACGGGCAAGGGGCAGATCAGATCACGCGCATCGACTCTGCCGTATTTCAGGGTCAAGAAGTTTCTCCAGATCAACCGCAATCGATACTTACATTACACCGACGCGCCGAAAACATCATTGCGAACAGGCGCAGAATATTAGGGTTTTCAGATATATTAACACGCTATTTCTATTGATTTCGTCTCGCATTTCAAATAAATGCCACATTCCAACACCACACATCACGACCCCGTGATCACGCCTCGCTTCCCTTCGGAGAATATGAGGGAACCGTGATATACTAACTTAGGAGCCTTAGGATACGTGATGTCCGAGCGACAGCAGCATGAATACGAGTACCTCCTGCAGCAGGCACGCAAGGCCAGCACGCTCCTGAAGGCGATGGCCAATGAGCGTCGCCTGCTGATCCTATGTTATCTGGGATTGGAAGAACGCTCCGTCGGTGAGCTGGAGAGGCATGTCGGGCTCAGCCAGTCGGCTCTCTCGCAACATCTCGCCCGCCTGCGCAGCGACGGTCTGGTGTCGACCCGCCGCGAGGGGCAGACGATCTTCTATTCCCTGCAGGGTACCGAGGCGCGGCGCGTTCTGGCGACACTCTACGAACTGTATTGCCACACCGGCAGTCCAAGCCTCGAACGGTCACCGACTGACATGACACCCACGCCCTGCAGCAATTGACCTGCGCCATCCGCCGCTTTCTCCAAAACACGTACGCGTACGTCCAGGGACGTCATGGGCCGGCCCCATCGGCGCTCCGCCGTCAGCAGCGGTAGCCGAACCGTTCGGCAACGTCGGCGACGATCCGCCGGACCGTGTCGCGAGCCTGTCCGTTCGTCGACGGCTCCGGCGACGGCGCACTGATATGGTCCAAACGGTCGGGCGAGCCCGATCCACCTGCCCCGTCAAGCTCAACAAAGTCCAGGAGGTCGGCCACCGCGCCCGGTGGATCGGCGCACAGATCCTCGTACCGGACGGCTCGGATGCGCCCGGCCAACGCGCCATCGTCAAGCAACTGACGGACGTGATCGTAGACCTCTCGCCATAGATGGGCATAACCGCCGGGATCGTCGCCATCGGCCCAGGCCTGGGTTACCCTTTGCCGACCGGCTTCGGTGACGTTGACCGGCACCCGCTGGGGTCCGAACTCGTAGTGCCCGGCAGCCTGGAGGTATCCGGCAATGCGCGGGTCCGCCGCGGCGTAGTCGAGGAACCGCCGGTGCTGTCGCAGCAGCGAGGCGACATGATCCACCGGCTCGCGGATCGGGACGATGAAACGGGCATCGGGAAACAGCCGCGCCAGGTAAGCGATGCGCGTGACGTTGTAGTTTCCCTTGGAAACGTAGCGTTTGCCGTCGCGCAACAGGATGATTTTCCGGATGTGGTCCTTGAAGAAGGCCTCAAACCTGGCGTTTCGCTGCTCGCCGTTCAGGACATGCAGTGCCTCCGGATCATGCAGATGCGGCAGGAAATGCTGCCAGATGGGTTCCTCGAAAGCCTCCGGGCTTTCGCGGGTGATGTAGATTCGGTCCTTATGCGGCCGTTCGACCGGCGGGCCTGGCTTTGCCAGCACCCGTTGCACCAGATGCCAGCCATAGGGTGCCCACAGGAACGGGAAGTCGCGGTACCGGTGGGTGGCCACGCCATCCACGGCGGCCAGGGTTTGCAACAGGATGGTGGTGCCGGACCGCGCGAGGCCGGCGATGAAGACCGGCCGGTCGATCGACACCGAGGCCAGGCGCTTTCGCAGAATGTCGGTCTCGAAATCGCCGAGCCGCCGCCAGCAGGGCGCCAACGCCTGGGCCATGCGCACCAGCATGTGGTCGGCCGCATGCAGCTTCATTCGGATCGTCCCAGAAGCAGAAAGGTGCCGGTGGTTCCCGCCAGGAACGCGAGCCAGAAGGCGAATTCCAGATCGCTGAGGAACGGCCAGAGCGGGTTGCCGTCGCCATGGGAGGGACGCACGGCGATGTAACCGATGTCGGGCAGGGCGGCGTCACCGAGACGTTGGACCTGAAAGGCCAGCAGGTCGAACACCAGGCACCAGCCGTCGTTCCAGCACACCGCGTTCGGGGCATCGGGGGTGTCGATGACCAAGCGGTGCTCGCCGGCCTGCAGGATCGCCGGCCCGCCGACCGGTCGCCCCTCTTCGACCGGCGCGTCGGGCAAGGTAAGTTCCGCCAGCGCCGGGACGGCAACGAGGTCGGGCGCCCGGCGCCCCCAGGCCTCCAGGATGACGGGGAACGCCAGTACGACCACCAGCACCGTCGGCAGGCCGCCGAGCAGCAGACCGGCTGTGTTGCGGCCGACATAGCCGGCGACCGACACGCCCAGCCGGCCGTACAGGCGGGCAAACGACCCCACCTCGTCGACCGTCATCAGCGCCCGGGTCGTGGCGGCAAACGACGCCCAGAAGCGGCGCGCCCATGGTTTCGGCAGACACCTGCGCCAGACCATGATGAACGCGCTGCCCAGGATGGCGCCGAGAACGATGGCCCCGCCGTAGAAGGCAACCGTGTCCGCCGTCATCGACAGGATTGGCCGCGCATGGCCACGGGGTCGCCGCGCTTCGGGCGATCAGCCCGGGTCGGCAGGGCCGGCCGGCGTCGCGGTGTCAGCCGGCGCCGTCGCCCGCCGGCGTTTCAGGATCATCCGCAGGGGAAACAGCACCAGGCCGACGATCGCCAGGACCAGCGCGCCGACCACGGCGATCAGGCTGCCGATCATGGACAACCCGGCGCCCGGCCCGACATAGGCCATCGCGACCGACGGCGTCATCAGGATGAATGCCGCCAACGCGCCGTGAACCATCCGACTCTGCCACATGCTACCTCTCCTCGGCCGCAGCCATGTCCCGGAACGGAAACGCACCCGGCGCCAGGTAGTAGGCGCCGAATGCCTCGACACGGACGAACACCTCATCCTGGTCATCGGCCGCCACGCCGGGGTACCCGACACCGGGGAAGGTCTTGACGTACTCCCAGGTGACCCGTCCGCTCCTGAGATCGACTTCCTTGATGGCGCCTTGTTCCGTGAGTGCGACAAGTACGCGCTGCCCGCCGGGATGCGGGTCGATCTGCCCGCCATAGGAGGACAGGAACGGAACGTCGGTCGCCAATGGCGATCGGGGAAACACCACATCGGCGGCCTGGCTGCCGAAGCGCGCCTCGACGATCGCGGACCCGCCGATATCCAGCGGCCCGCCCATATTGTCGAAGATCAGAACACGGCCATCGCCCAGCAGGCGCGGACCGTGCTGGCGCGTCGTCCGGCCGCTGATCAGCCAGCTGATCCGTTCGCGATCCCGGTCGATGGCGCCCACGGCGTTCACATTGCGCAGCGAGAAAATCAGATCGCCGGCAGCCAGCCCGTCGACCAGCGCCGCTCCGGCAGCGTCGACCACTTCGACATGGTTCAGGTGCAGCGGGTCGCACCGCTCCTGGGTCCCTTGAACCAGGGCGCCGTAGCCCTGGTCGACCAGCATGTCGAACAGCGGGATCACCTCGACCAGTTCACCGTCGGCGTCGATCACCTGGATGGTGTCGACCAGCGTACGCCCGCCCTCGCACTCTACCGTGGCGTAGGTGTCGCCGATCCGCAGCGGCGGCTCGATCCAATAGTGTCCCGGCGTGTAGATCGTGCCGGCAGCGTCGACCGTGAACCAGTGATGGCTATGGTCGTAGCGGCGCCAGACAACGTTGCCGTCCCGGTCGATCCGGGCCAGCCCGGCCCCATAGGGAAAGGCCAGGCTGTTCATGAAGGCGGCGATCAGACCGCCGTCCGGCAGCAGGTGCAGGCCCACCGGCTTGTAGAACATGGGGTCGGTCCGGCCTTGCAGATGGTCGGCATCCGACCACAACGCGTCCAGGTCGACCTCCCAACTGTGGACGACGCGGCCGTCCCGGTCGACGATCCAGGCCAGGCAGCCGAAACGCGGGCAGACCTCGAGGTATTCGAAGGGGCCGCCGGTGATCAGGACCAGCTCGTCACCGCGCCCCGGATCGACGGTTCGGGTCAGCGGCCCGGCGGTCGCCGTTTCATCGATGTAGCGAAAACTGCCGGGGTGGGACTGATCGATCACCTCCGCCCATGCGGCAAAGGCATGCCCCGCTTCCGTCACGGTCGCGTAGGGGAAGATCTGATTGCGATGGACGAAGAATCCATAAGCAGCGCCGGAGACAAAAACACACAAGATAAAAAATATGAAGAATACTCTATCAAGTTTCATTTTTCTCTCGCTCAAGATGATTCGGGCATAGATTTCGCTTGCGATATTCAAAATTAACCAATTCGTCAAGGCGCCCGAGATCAATATTGAGCTGTATTTTATTATATTTTGATCATCTCAACGCATGAAAATACATAAACTTCACAATGAATGTAGTAATAATTATCAGAAACAATACTGATGGCCAATCGGCACCCCAACTGGTTTCTTGAGCTCAAAGACCTTCAAATCCACATAACTGGTTAACGCGAGGCTTGATTTTGCCCCTGCCCCGACATGATGCTCTGGGCAAGGCTTCTTCTGGCAACTCGGACGGACCAGCATGGCAATCCGCTTCACACGACGCCGCATGCTCACCAGCGCCACAGCGGCCGGCATTCTGGGATCATCGGCATGGCCGATCCGGACAGCGCGGGCGCAAAGCCCCAGTTTCGGATCACCGATGCCGTTCGATGCCGGCGTGGTCCGATCGGAAGCCTGGCGGCGCGCCGGCCGGCCTTATCAGGCGCCGGTCGTGCATCAGCGGCAGGTTCTGGAGACGATCGACTACGACTTCTACCAGCAGATCCGGTACCGACCCTCGGCGACGCTCTGGGCCGAAGAGGGCGCGCCCTATCCGGTCCAACTCTTCCATCCCGGGCGGTGGTTCGAGGAGCCGGTGGAGATCCACGTGGTCGAAGCCGGTCAGGCCCGCCAGGTCCGGTACGCCCGCGACCTGTTCGATTTCGGTGACACGGGGCTGGACCGCGTCTTGACCGACGAACTGGGCTTTGCCGGGTTCCGTTTGATGTACGGCGATGATCTGAGCCGCGACTGGCTGGCCTTTCTGGGGGCGTCCTACTTCCGCAGCGCCGGGCCGCTGGACCAATACGGCCTGTCGGCCCGCGGCATCGCCGTCGATCCGGCCATGCCGACCCCGGAGGAGTTCCCGCAATTCGTCAAATTCTGGCTGGAGCGGCCGGAACCCGGGACCAACCGCATCACCGTCCATGCCCTGCTCGACGGGCCGCGCCTGACCGGCGCCTATCGCTTCGATATCGTCCAGGATGGCGCGGTCACCATGGACGTCGAAGCCCAGCTGTTCGCCCGCGCCGCCATCGAGCGCCTGGGCATCGCGCCGCTGACCAGCATGTTCTGGTACGGGGAGAACAACCGGCACACCGCTACCGACTGGCGGCCGGAGATCCACGACAGCGACGGCCTGGCAATCTGGACCGGCAACGGCGAACGGCTCTGGCGGCCGCTCGACAACCCAACGGTCACGCGCACGAGCGCGTTCCTGGACACGAACCCCCGCGGGTTCGGCCTGCTGCAGCGGGACCGGGACTTCGCCAACTACGAGGACGACGGGGTCTACTACGATCGCCGCCCCTCGGTATGGGTGGAGCCGCGGGACGACTGGGGGCCGGGACAGATCCACCTGTTGGAAATCCCGACCGACGACGAGATTCACGACAACATAGGCGCCTACTGGGTCTCGGATGCGCCGGTGACCGCGGGCAGCGAATGGACGTTCCGCTACCGGCTGCACTGGGTGGCAGACGAGCCATACCCGCCGGACGCGGTCGCCCATGTCGTAGCCACCCGTCTGGGCCGCGGGGGCATACCCGGGCAGCCGCGCCCGCCGAACACCAAGAAGTTCGTCATCGATTTCGTCGGCGGCGAGTTGGAGACGCTGCCGCGCAGCTTCGATGTCCTGCCGATCGTCACCGCGTCCCGCGGCACCGTCACCGATGCCTATGCCCTGCAGGTCGTGGGCACGACGCGCTGGCGGTCGGTCTTCGACCTTGCCGTCGAAGGAACCGATCCGGTCGACCTGCGCTGCTATCTGCGCCTCGGCGACCAGACGCTTACCGAGACCTGGCTGTACCAGTACGCGCCGTTCCAGTTCGACGCGTCGTAGACCGATCGGGACGACAACAGCGCCCGGCGACGGCCCTGGCGCCCGTTCAGCCGGCGGCAATGGCCTGGAGGAACGGTTCCGCAAAGTCACGCTGCTTTGCCGCGCCGACACCGTGGATAGCGGCGAACTCCTGCTGGGTGCGCGGGCGGCGCCGGGCCATGTCCTCCAGCGACCGGTCGGAGAACACCACATAGGCTGGAACCGCGCGCTCCTGGGCCAATTGCCGGCGCAGGGCCTTCAGACTGTCCAGCAGCGCGGCGTCCTCCGACGACAACGCCGCCGTCGAGGCCCCCGCCGCGGATCGACCGGCTCTCTTCGGACGCACCGTTTCCCGTCGGTAGCGGAAAGCGCCCTCGCCCCGCAGCAGGTCGCGGCCGGGCGGCGCGATCGTCAGGCCGCCATAGCCCTGGATATCCAGTTTCAGAAGTCCCGCCGCCACCAGTTGGCGCAGAATCGACCGCCATTCCTCCCGGCCATGGCCGCTGCCGACACCGAAGGTCGGCAAGGCGTCATGGCCGGCGGCCGCAACCTTGTCGGTCGCCGTGCCGCGCAGGACGTCGACGATATGGGCCGCCCCATAGCGCTGGCCCGTGCGCAGCACCGCCGACAGGGCCTGCTGGGCCTCAACGGTCCCATCGGCCAGATCGACGGGATCGCAACAGGTGTCACAGTTGCCGCAAGGCTCGCTGGTCTCGCCGAAATAGGCCAGCAACGTCCGGCGCCGGCATTCCGGTGCCTCGCAATAGCCGATCAGGGCATCCAGCCGTTTGTGCTCGCGCCGCTTGTGGTCGTCGCCGGTGTCCTCCTGGTCGATGAACATCCGGCGCATGCGGATCGCATCCAACCCGTACAACAGGCACACGTCGGCTGGTTTTCCGTCGCGGCCGGCCCGGCCGATCTCCTGGTAGTAGGATTCCAGGCTGCCCGGCAGGTCGGTGTGAAAGACGAAGCGAACGTCGGGTTTGTCGATCCCCATGCCGAAGGCGATGGTGGCGACGATCACGGTGCCGGGCTCGGTGACGAAGGTATCCTGATTGGCCGCCCGGTCGGCCTTGTCCATGCCGGCGTGGTAGGGCAGCGCCCGAACGCCGTCGGCCGCCAGGAATGCGGCCGTTTCCTCGGTCTTGGCGCGGGACAGGCAATAGACGATGCCGCTTTCGCCTTCATGCGCCTTCACGAAACGCCGGAGCTGGCGCTTGCCGTCGCGCTTGGGTTCCACGGCAAGCCGGATGTTCGGCCGGTCGAATCCGGTGACGAACATGCGGGCATCGCCGGCGAACAGCTTGCCCGCAATGTCGTCCCGGGTTGCCGCATCCGCCGTTGCGGTCATGGCGGCAATCGGGACATCCACGAAAACCTCCTTCAGGCGGGAGAGGTCTTCGTATTCCGGCCGGAACGACGGCCCCCATTGCGAGATGCAATGGGCCTCGTCGACCGCGAGCAGCCGAACCGGCAGGGAGCGCAGCGCCGCCAGCATCGGCTCGGTCATCAGCCGTTCCGGCGCCAGGTAGAGCAGCCGAACCTGTCCCGCCGCCACCCGGCGCCAGGTGGCCACATTATCGGCCCGGCTGCGCGAGGAGTTGATCGCCTCGGCCGCCACGCCGGCCAGTTGCAGGGCCGACACCTGGTCCTGCATCAACGCCACCAACGGCGAGACGACGACGGTCAGGCCGCCCAGCACCAGGGCCGGCACCTGAAAACACAGGGACTTGCCGGCCCCGGTCGGCATGACGGCAAGCACGTGGGACCCGCCCAGCAAGGCATCGACGACGGGCTCCTGCCCCGGCCGAAACCCCTCGAACCCGAACACGTCCTTCAGGATACGGTACTTGTCGGCAAACACGTCTGAACGGTGATCAGGCATATCCTCAAAGGCGGTCCCGGGGACCCGTGGCGGAGCGATTCGTGTGTGCCAGCATAGCAGGGCGGACCGGTGGTGGCGCCGCGCCTCGACTTTCCATCGGACAAATCCATGTCAGGATCGATACCGCCGAAGAACCGCCATCGATCGCCCGTCGCCTGGACCCGGAAAGCATGACGACATCCGAACTGGACACACCCGACCCGACCGACCCCTATCAGCGCGAGTTGCAGACCTTCCCGAAGCTGTCGGCAGAACAGATCGACCGTGCCAAGGGGTTCGGCACCGTTGAATCCCTCGCCAAGGGCACGCTCGTGTTCGATCGGGGCGACCGCACCGTCGACTTTTTCATCGTGCTGGACGGGAACATCGAGATCTTCGAGTACCGCGGCACCGATCAGAACGTCTTCACCGTGCACGGCCCCAGCCAGTTCACCGGCGAGGTCGACCTGTTCAACGACCGGGAGATCCTGGTCGGCGGACGCATGGGCGCCGACGGCACCGTCGTGCGCATCAACCGGGCCGGCTTCCGCAAGATGCTGTCGAGCGAGCCGGATATCGGTGAGATGATCATGCGCGCCTTCATCCTTCGGCGTGTGGCGCTGATCCGGCACGAACAGGGATCGGTGATCCTGATCGGCTCGCGCCAGTCACCGGATCGGCTGCGAATCGAGCGGTTCCTGCGCCGCAACGGCTATCCGATCCGCGCCCTCGACAGCGACGCGGCCGCCGGGCGCGAGGTCCTGTCGGAAAACGGGTTGTCCAGCGACGATCTGCCGGTGGTGGTCTGCTCCGGCGACCAGGTGTTGAAGAACCCGACCACGGCCCAGGTCGCCAAATGCCTTGGCCTGGTGGAGGTCCTGGACCCCGACCGCGTCTACGACGTGGCGGTGGTCGGTGCCGGCCCGGCGGGTCTGGCCTCCGCGGTCTATGCGGCATCGGAAGGCCTCGACACCGTCGTGCTGGAGGCCGAGGCCCCGGGCGGGCAGGCCGGCACCAGCTCGAAGATCGAAAACTACCTCGGCTTCCCCACCGGCGTTTCCGGCCAGGCCCTGGCCGGGCGTGCCCAGATCCAGGCCCAGAAGTTCGGCGCGCGTATTGCGCTGCCCCGCCACGTCACCGGTATCGACTGCGATCAACGGCCCTACACGCTGCACCTCGACGACGGCGTGCAGGTGAAATCCGAAACCGTGGTGATCGCCTCCGGCGCCCGGTACCGCACGCTGGATCTGGACAACGGCCGGGCTTTCGATGGTGCCGGGGTCAACTATGCGGCGACCGCCATGGAGGCGGGCCTGTGCGCCGACGAGGACGTCATCGTCGTCGGTGGCGGAAACTCCGCCGGCCAGGCGGCCGTCTTCCTGTCGCGGCACGCACGGCATGTCCACATGCTGGTCCGCGGCACCCGGCTTGCCGACAGCATGTCCGACTATCTGGTGGGCCGGATCAACGCCTCGCCCCGCATCACCCTGCGCACCCGTACCGAGATCGTGGCGCTGGCCGGCGAGCGGCATCTGGAAGGGGTCACCTGGCGCAACCGGGACAGCGGCGAGAGTGAAACGCATCCGATCCGGCATGTCTTCCTGATGATCGGCGCCGCGCCCAACAGCGACTGGCTGGACGGTTGCCTGGTCCTGGACGACCGGGGGTTCGTGCAGACCGGTGACGGGGCCGGCGGATCCGGCACATGGCCCCTGCCGCGCACGCCGCACATCCTGGAGGCCAGCCGGCCGGGCATCTTCGCCGTCGGGGACATCCGCTCGGGATCGGTCAAGCGGGTCGCGTCTGCCGTCGGCGAAGGCTCTATCGCCGTGCAGTTCATCCATCGGGTCCTGGACGAACGGCGGCGCGGGGTCGACGGATAGGCCGCGACGCACTACGCACAGCGCCGGACGCGAACGGGCCGGGGGACAGGTATTGGCAGCGGTAACCGTGGCAGCCACGCAGATGGCTTGCAGCTGGGATCTACCGGGGAATCTGGACCGGGCCGAAGCGCTGGTGCGCGCGGCGGCCGGCCGGGGCGCCCAGGTGATCCTGCTGCAGGAGCTGTTCGCCACGCCGTACTTCTGCATCACCCAGGACGAGCGTCATTTCGATCTGGCCGCGCCACTGGACGGCAACCCTCTGCTCGCCCGGTTCCAGGCACTGGCGGCCAAGCTGGCGGTGGTCCTGCCGATCTCGTTCTTCGAACGGGCCGGCAACACCCGGTTCAACTCGCTGGCGGTGCTGGACGCCGACGGGCGCATCGCCGCCCACTACCGCAAGACCCATCTGCCGCAGAACCCGGGCTATGAAGAAAAGTTCTATTTCAGCCACGGAGACACCGGGTTCCAGGTGGCCAAGACCCGGTACGGCGCGATCGGCTGCGCCATCTGCTGGGACCAGTGGTTCCCGGAAACGGCGCGCAGCCTCGCCCTGCTGGGCGCCGAACTGATCGTCTTTCCCACCGCCATCGGCAGCGAACCGTCGGACCCGACCCTGGACAGCGCCGGTCACTGGCGCCGGACCATGCAAGGGCATGCCGCCGCCAACCTGGTGCCGGTGATCGCGTCCAACCGGACCGGCCGCGAAACCGCCGGCGACACGGCGATCAGCTTCTACGGCACGTCCTTCATCGCCGACCATACAGGCGCCGTCGTGGCCGAGATGGACCGGACGGCCGAAGGCATCGCGACAGCCACGTTCGACCTTGAGGCCGTGGCCAAGGCCCGCGCCGTGTGGGGCGTGTTCCGCGACCGCCGACCGGAAATGTACGGGCCGATGGCCAGCCTCGACGGCCGGTAGCACCGAAGGGTTGGCCACGGGGGAAGACCGGCGCCCATGGGCAATGAGATCGCCGAAGGCTACCGCGGGTTCGCCGCGTTCGAAGCGCGCGGCGCGTCACCGCTGTACGAAAGCCTTGCCCTGCATGTGGCGGAGAGCAGATCCGCCCAGGCTTTCCTTCTGACCCTCAGCAAGGACAAGCGCCAGCCCAACCTTTTCTTCGCCGCCGTCCGGCACGTGGCGGGAACGCCGAACGGACCAGCGCATTTCGACGAGATCATCCATCAACAAGGTGACCAGATCGCCGAGGTCATGCGCCTTCGGACGACGCAAACCAACGAGCCCGGGCGCTGTGCGGTGCTGCTCCCGGTCCTGGCGGCGATCGACGGCCCGATTGCTCTGATCGAGGTCGGCGCCTCGGCCGGCTTGTGCCTTCTGCCCGATCGGTATGGATACGACTATGGAAGGGTCCGGCTGGATCCCCCGAAAGGCTTCCGCCCGGTTGCCCCTGTTCTGGAATGCGCCGCCTGTGAAAACACGCCGCTGCCGAGGCATCTGCCGGTCATCGTCTGGCGCGCGGGCATCGATCTGAACCCGCTTGATGTGGACCGGGATGAGGATGTCCGTTGGCTGGAAACGCTGGTCTGGCCCGAGCAGAGCCTGCGGCTGGCCCGGTTGCGGGCAGCGATCGGCGTCGCCCGGAAAATCACACCAAGGGTCGTCCGCGGCGACCTGCGGCGCGACCTGCTCGACCTTGTGCAGGATGCCCCAAAAGACGCGACACGGGTCGTCTTTCACACCGCGGTGCTGAACTACGTGCTCCCGCAGGAAGACCGGGACGATTTTGCGGACATGGTCAGGCGGACCGGCGCCACATGGATCAGCAACGAGTCCCCGAAGGTCTTCCCGCAGTATTCCCGCCACCTGACCCGAGACCGTGGAGCCTTCCTTATGGCGCGCGACACCCGGCCCGTCGCCTGGACCGCACCGCACGGTCAGGCCATCCGCTGGCTGCGCTAACGCGCCCGGGCAACATCTGGCAGCGGTGGGAATGCCGTCCCGGCCGCCAAACGATGGGCGCTAGGATCCCTGCCCGGCACCGGGCGCGTCGACGAACAGGTCCCGGGCCACCCCGATGATCCTCTCGATGTACCGCTCCTGCGGCCAGGCGCAGTCGATGGTCAAGTGCTCCCAATTGCGGACTGAGAGCAGGGTCCAGAGCAGGTCGGTGGCCTGCTCCACCGAGTGCCCCCGGGTGAGTCGGCCATCCCTGGCCAGGGCATCGATGGCCGCACGGCAGCCGTGGCGCAGGGCCTGCATCCGGCCATCCCAGGCCAGCTTCGCCGCATCGTCGGTCTCGCCCATGACCATGAGCGCCCGGCCGACGCCGTAGATCTCCGGGATGTATCGGGCCCAGGCGTCGATGAAGGCGTCCAAGCGCTCCACACCCGTCTTGGCCGAACGGCTCGGCGCCAGCCGGATATCGACGTCCTTGACCTCGTCGATATGGCGCGTCGTAGCGACCAAGAGCTCTGCCCGGGTCGGGAAATGCAGGTAGATCGCCTGCCGGCTCACCCCGGCTTCCCTGGCGATGTCGCCCATGCGCACGTCGCGCCCCTGCGCCGCCTCCAGCAGTCGCCATGCCGCCGACAGGATCCTGGCGCGGGTTTCCGGATTGCCGCTTGACACAGTGTAAAGTTCTCCCTATTTTTCCGGACGTCACTTTACATGGCGTCAAGTTCACGACAACCCCAGGCCCGATCCGTCGGGCGACCAGCGAAAGGAACGCCAGCATGTCCACCGCCCCCATTCTGGTTATCGGTTCCACCGGCAAGACCGGCAGCCGCATCGCCCGCACCCTGACCCGGCGCGGGTTCGACGTCCGCCATGGCTCACGCCGCTCCGCCGTGCCCTTCGACTGGGATCGCCCGGAGACCTGGGGCCCGGCGCTTTCCGGCGTGTCGTCGGCCTATGTGTCGTACTTCCCCGACCTGGCGTTTCCCGGCGCGCCGGAGAAGATCGCGGCGCTGACGGAGTGCGCGGCGACGGCCGGCGTCGGCCGGCTGGTCCTGCTGTCGGGGCGGGGCGAGGTGCATGCCCAGGCCTGCGAGGACATCGTGCGGAACAGCGGCCTGGACTACACGCTCATCCGCGCCGCCTGGTTCGCCCAAAACTTCAGTGAGGGTTATCTGCGCGACGCAGTACTGGAGGGGCTGATCACGCTGCCGGCCGGCGACGTCCGCGAGCCGATCATCGACGCTGACGATATTGCCGACGTCGCCGTCGCCGCCCTGACCGAGGACCGGCATGGCGGCGCCTTGTACGAGGTGACCGGTCCGGCGCTGCTGGGTTTCGACGAGGTGGCGGCGGCCCTGTCGTCAGCAGCCGGCCGCCCGGTCGCCTATCAGCCGATCACGCTGGAGCAGTTCCATGCCGGCATGGCGGCAACCGCCGGCCCGATGATCGCCGATGTCCTGACCGGTATCTGCCGCGAAACGCTCGACGGCCGCAACGCGTCGCTCGGCGACGGCGTGCAGCGCGCGCTCGGACGGGCGCCCCGCGATTTCGCCGACTACTGCCGGTCGGCGGCCGCATCCGGAGCCTGGCAGCAAGCCGCCTGAACCGCCCTGCCCTCCGCCGACGGCGTGCGGGCACGGGAGGGAGCGAATCAACCAATAGGGTCAAGTCTTGAACTATCGGTAAATCACTAAATCAAGACTTGACCCCACTTGCTAAATCAAGACTTGACCCCACTTGATCAGCATACTAGCCCCAGAAAGATGCTCGCCTCGATGACCGATTCCAGTCGTGATCACTTTTCGGTCCTTCCTCAATAGCAGCGGTCAGGAGACCAACCCTGGATCGTATTGCGGGCAAGAAAAGACAAATCGTGAGTTTGCACCAGCACCAGCCAACCCATGTCGGGTGCGAAGTACCAGTATGATCCACAAGACCCCCCGGATCGCTGTATCAATAGAGGGACCGTATCTCGGCCAATGCGCAGGACAGTACCCTCCACCAGTAGGGGATCTGCTGTCAGCACGATGACACCTGGTTGGGAGAACAGGATTTGGTAACCCGCGTCCGTCGCTCTCATGGGATAGGTGTTTCGGTGAAACTCATATTGCGGCGTACCGGGCTCATAGGGATCACGGTCTCCCAGAATCCCGTACTGCATGGCACGCGACGCCAACTGCTGCGTCCACGGCGAGAAATGTCGGCGGACCACCCTGCCTGTCTGATATGGCAGGATCTGCCCGAACTCGATATCTGCAAGAAGGGCTGCGATTTCGGGAACCTGCAACCAGACGCCTCGTGGAACGACATCCACGAAGAACCCGTCAAGTCGCGGTTCATCACCCTCATGAGCAAGGAAACCAAGGGCGTCAGCGTGATCCGTCTGCCGACCCTCTGGTACCCCCAAAACACGAACGGAATGGACGGTCAACCTGCGCCTCGAGTTTTCGTGGTAGGCACGCGACACGTAGATCTCGGCGCGTGACGGATTGTCGGCATCGTCCAGCCAGTAGATCAGCGGAAGAAAGTCGGGATCGAACTCGACAATCGGCACAAGAAAGCCCTCGGGACCGAGCTCCCACCGGTCGTGATCAGTGCAGATGTCCGGTGCTCCGAAGACAAGTGCACCACCCGATGGCAGTCGCTGAGCCATTCGGTCGCCATGCCGAAAATATACTACGTCCGAGTAAAGCCCGACGTGCCTTGGCTCGCAAACAAAAGTACCGGAAAGCGAGTAATTCTCGCCTTCAGCGGAAAAATCAATGGTCACTTCATAGTACCTCCATGGGAGGTTTGCCTCTTCATCATACCCTCGATTGCGTTCCCGGATCGCGTCTCCAAAGGCCGTAAAAAGACCTTCCGACTCACGCGAACCGCCAAAGGGGTTTGTGAAGGCGCGCCACAATGTAATAGATACGGGCCATACTATATCGCGAACTAAATCAACTTTTGCGTGCGCAGCAGGTAAAAATAGAGAAAAAAGCACCAGATTCGCGATGATGATTTTACTTATTGATTTCAAAACTAACGATATTCTCCGATATTTCTTCTCAAGACACGCCATACAAGAATTCTCTCTATACTTTGGAAAGCCGTGCATTCAGCAGATTTCTGCATTCAATAGCTGAATCTGAATTCTTGCCGCTATGGGTACTGCAATAGTCTTCGAGAATCAAACGTCGCGTCACCAGGAAATGGGTTTGAAGACCCAATCAGGCGACGCCACAGCAATCCGTTAGGACCGACTGC
This sequence comes from Alphaproteobacteria bacterium, assembly GCA_028281985.1. Classification (GTDB taxonomy): domain Bacteria; phylum Pseudomonadota; class Alphaproteobacteria; order DSM-16000; family Inquilinaceae; genus JANQIU01. The sequence goes on from JANQIU010000082.1 coordinate 28,200, forward strand.
GTCCAAGCACAGCCAATCAGGCGATCACCTCAATGTGGCAGTCGCTGGGGGTCAAATCTTGGATCATATGCCGGCGCGGATGCGGTGGGTTACTGCCGGCAGAGAGCGAACCCTGTCATCGCGGCCGTCGGTGGCCGTGGCGGCCGGATCAGTCGAACATGGCGTCGATGTCGTCCTGCGACATGCCGCCGTTATCCAGTTGCGGACCGTTCAGCAGGTGCCGGTCGTCCTCGGTCACGTCGGGGACAGGGACGGCGATCACCGGCGCCATGTCCGGGCGCCAGAGGTCCTCGATGGCCACCAGCCGGGTTTCAACGACGTCCAGAGCACGGACGACCTTCGACACCCGCTGGCCGGTGATGTCCTGAAAGTTCGCCGCCTCGAAGATGCGCGTCACCGCTTCCAACGTGTCCTCCAGATGCACGCGCATCACCGGATCGACGGCCAGCGCCTGCATGTTCGCCACCGCCCTTTCGACGGCTTCCGCCGATTCCAGGATCTGCTGGGTGGCGTTTTCGGTGGCGTCGACGACCGCCTGAAGTTCGCGACTGGCGGCGGTGAGCGGATCGTCGCCGGCGCTGGTGTCCCGCAGCGCGGCGATCTCCGCCTGGGTGCGGGTCACCCGGACGGGATCTTCCGGCACCGTCACTACGGGTGTCGGCGGCGCGGCCGTTTCCGCCGGCGGCGCGATCACCCGGCTGACGGCGGCCTCCAGCCGTTCCAGCCGGGCCAGCACCTCGGTCAGATCGGTGCCGGCGCGTGCCGCCTCGGGCGGTCTTTCCAGACCGCCGCGGCTTGAGGTTTGAAGCTCGGCAGTGAATGGCCGGCGCGACATGGATCAATCCTGATACAATGGAAACGGATGGGTCGATGCCATCCCATTCCCCTAACAAATCAGAATTGACTGATGATTAACTCAAACCTCCACAACCGCATCGAAGGCATCAGGTGCGGCGGCAGATCGGGGACTCGTCACGGGGTGTAGAGGCCGGCGACCCCCAGACTGTCCAGGGTGGCCTGGATATCGAAAACCGGCAGGACCGCGGCGGTCGGATCGCAATAAAAGCCTTCCACCGCACTGGCCACCACGCCGGGCTCCAGGTCGCCGAGCGAAATGTGGAATCCGGCACACCCGAAGGTCTGGAACTGAAAGGGCAGGATCCGCGCCAGCCCCAGGCCGGTGGCCAGATCCTGCTGCTGCCCCCAGCGGATCGTCTCCGGCCGATTGTTCCCCCAGCTCTCCAGGACGATGCGCCGCACATCGGCATCGGTGGCCACCACCATGTTGTCCGGCACTTCGCGCAGAATGATCTGGAAGAACCGGCGGGAGGTGTCGAATCGGGTCGCCCAGCGTTCGTACCGGGCGGGGCCTGCGTTCAAAACCCAGCGCTGGATGCCCTGGGTGCCGAAGGCGCGGGGCGCCATCAGCAGCCGCGCTTCCTCCGGGCCGATCGGCTGCCAGGCCTGGGCCTGGACCTGTCCCGAAACCGTCATCAACAGCATGGCCAACCCGGCCATAACGCACCGCGCCATCATCACCCGACCCAAGCCCTTGACCGCCTCCGCTACCTGCAAGCGGAAGTAACGCGGGCGCGGTGGCGAAAGCAAGGCGGTCCGCGAGCCTTTCGCCCGGCGGGCGGTTCTGCTACCCGACTACCAGCCCTGTCCATATCGGCGACAGGCGAGCGGTGTTCCGCCGGGCCATCGGGCGGACCGAAAGGGGGACGGTGCCATGGCGGAGGATTGGGAGCGTGTCGGTCAGACCCGGGCCCTGGTCGGCGAAGGGCCGGTCTGGAACGTTGACGAGCAGGCGCTCTATTGGGTCGACATCAAGGACCCGGCGATCCACCGGTTGACGTGGGCGGACCGGCAGCACCGCCACTGGACGATGCCCGAACGCATCGGCTGCTTCGCCTTCCGCGAGCGCGGCGGGTTGGTGGCCGCGTTCAAATCCGGCTTCAAGACGGTCGACCTGGAAACCGGACGCATCGACCCCCTGGTCGACCCCGAACCGCATATGCCGGGCAACCGCTTCAACGACGGCAAGGTCGATCCCGCCGGCCGCCTGTGGGCCGGCACCATGGACGATGCCGAGATCGAAACGACGGGAACGCTGTACCGGCTGAACCCGGACGGGTCCTGCGTGGCGATGAAGTCCGAGATCGCGCTGTCCAACGGGTTGGGGTGGAGCCCGGACGGCACCACCATGTACTACACCTGCAGCCTGAGCCGGAAGATCATGGCCTTCGACTACCGGGTCGAGGACGGAACGATCGCCAACGAGCGCATCTTCGCCCGGATCGACGCCGAAGCCGGGTTCTCCGACGGTCTGGCGGTGGATGCCGACGGCTATATCTGGGCAGCCCATTGGGGCGGCTGGCGGCTGACCCGCTATGCGCCCGACGGCACCATCGACAAGGTGGTGCCGACGCCGGTGCCCCAGCCCAGCAGCTGCTGTTTCGGCGGCCCGGATATGGACATCCTGTTCATCACCTCGGCATCGATCGACTTGACGGCGGCCGAGCTGGCCAAGGCGCCGTGGTCGGGCGGTGTCCTGGCGATGCAGCCCGGCGTCCGCGGCCTGCCCGATACCAAGTTCGCCGGCTGAAAAGCGGCCGGCGGCCGGCGGCGGGTCTAGCGCCGGCCCACCCCCGCGCTATGGAAGGGGTTTCCATGACCGATGATGTCCATGACGACGATGACGGGCCGGACGACCAGGAACGCCAGAAACGCATCGCCTTGAATGTCATGCTGGATGCCTGGGAGGACGCCCTGTCCCAGGGGATCGAGCCGGAGATCGTCGCCACCGTGGCCATCACCGCAGCCGTGACCGACATGGTCGATCGGCACGGCGAGGAAAACATGGCGAAGATCATGGAAAGCTTGCCTGGCCGTATTCGCGCCGGGGAGTATACCCTGCGCTCCGGCAAGAGCTGACCCCGGCTCGCGCCGGCGCGCCGGCACCGGGTCCCAGCCGACGCGGCACCGATAGCGTCCTGCGTTCCGGAGAGAGGCCTGTGACCGAGTTGACCCACGGGATCTATGCCGGTGCCACCAGCGAGATGGTCGGCGGCCTGCTGAGCGAGTTCCTTGACGAGCTGCGCGAACGCCTGCCCGATTTGTATCGCGCGGCCGCACCCGACCAGCCCATAGAAACCCTGCGCCGCTTCGCTTTCGAAACCAAAGGTCAGGCCCACAACTTCGATCTGGCGCTGCTGCATGTGCTGGCCAGCCGGATGGAGGATTTCGCATCGGCCATCGACACGATCACCGACAAGCGGTCGGCGGCGCTGTCGGCCTTTCTGGACACGATCAGCGACATCCTGGACGGCACCCTGCCGCCGGATTCCGATCCGTCCGTGGTGGCCCGCTCGCTCCCCGCCAGGCCGGCCAATTTCTCCGTCGACGAGATCGAAGTTCGCGACGTCGAGGTGATGCTGGTTATGCTGCACGGGGCGCAGACCCATTTCGTCGAGCGCGAGCTGCATGAATGCGGCTATCGGGTCAACATCGTCACCTCCACCCAGACGGCACTCGACCTGATCATCCGCACCAAGCCGGACATGGTGATCATCTCCGCGGTCATGCCCGGTCTCAGCGGCATCGACCTGGCGATCGCCCTGTCGCACATGACCGAGACCCGGAACACGCCGGTGGCGCTGATCACCAGCCTGGACGAAGGCGATGACGGGTTGAAGCTGCTGCCGGACAAGGTGCCGGTGATCCACAAGGGCACCACCTTCGGCGACGACCTGGCCGAGGCGCTCAGCTACCACTTCCTGCTGTAGCGCTACGAGCGGACGGACCGCGGTCCATGATGCCGCCAGAGTGGCGCCAGACCACTTCGGCCCTGGGTGGCGCACGACTACACTGGTGCATCTGACGTCCGGACAGTCGCGGAGCGGAGGAGGCCATGCGCTCGGTTCTGGGTATGGTAATCGGCCTGTCGATCACGATCGCCGGGTATGGCACGGTTGCCGCGCAGGCGCCCACCGGACCGGCCCATTTGTGTGCCTTCCAGCCGAAGCAAACCGAGGCGGACGCTCCTGGCGCCCCTGGTGGCCCGGCGCCGGATCGCGAACAGACCATCGAAACGCTGGACCTGCTGGTCGCCGACCTGATCGCCCGCCTGCAAGCCTCCGACACCGAGGTGAACACGCTGCGGCAGGTGCTCGACCTGTGCAGCGGCGAGGTGTCGACCCTTCTGGGCCGGCGGGCGGAACTGCTGGCCGAATTGGGCACGGCAACGGATCAGGTGTCCGACCAGCAGGCGACGATCGACGACCAGGGCGTCCGCATCGCCGTATTGTCCGCGGCCCTGAGCGACTCCGAACAGGCGCTGCAGGCCGCGGAGGCCATCGCGGCACAGGAAATCGACGACCTGAACGGCCAGTTGGAGGGGCTGCGGGCGGAGGTCCTGCAATTGCAGCAGGCGCTCACCGATTCCGAGGCGACGGTGTCGGAACGGGACCTGGAGATCGCCGACCTGACCTCCCGACTGAACCAGGCCCTGGTTCGCCGGGTGGAGGAACTGGCCCGCTACCGGTCGGAGTTCTTCGGCCGCATGCGCACGGTGTTGCGCAGCCGAAGCGATATCCGTGTCGTCGGCGACCGCTTCGTCTTCCAGTCCGAAGTGCTGTTCCCGTCCGGGTCCGCGCGGCTGCAGCCGAGCGGTGCGGAACAACTGGCCGAGTTCGCGGACACGCTGCTGGATCTTGCGGCGGAGTTTCCGGAAGAAGTCGACTGGATCCTGCGGGTCGACGGCCACACCGACGAGCGGCCGATTTCCACCCCGGTCTTCCAGTCCAACTGGGAGCTGTCGACCGCCCGGGCCCTGGAAGTCGTTGCCTTTCTGGAAGACAGCGGCGTGCCCCCGGAGCGCCTGGCCGCCGCCGGCTTCGGCGAGTTTCAACCGCTGGATACCAGCGGAACCGAGGAAGCCTACAGCCGCAACCGCCGGATCGAGCTGAAGCTGGACCAGCGGTAGCGGCGGACCGGACCGGGCGCTTTGATGATCAATGAGAGCAGGATTCAAGTCTTGGCTGGTATCGCCCGACGGCGGTTCCAGCCAAGACGACCCTGCTCTATGCGCCGGTCCCGGTCTTCAGGTCACACCAGGTCGTCGACGAACGGAAGGTCAACGCTGCCGAGATCCGACACAGGGTCCGAAAGGCCGCTTGCGTCCGCCAGGGCCGCCCCATCCGGTGCCGCGTCGAGGTCGACGATCGTGAAGCTGCGGGTGACCGACCCGAGAAAATCGCCCTGCAGCCGGTCCGCCGAGAACAGGTCGAAGGTGATGACGTTCTCGCCAAGCGGGATGTCGCCGCCTTCGAAGTCGTTGCCGGCATTGCCGAACAGCGAATAGGCCTCCAGGCTCTCCACATTGACCACGGCGCCGTCATTCAGATCGACCCGCATGCTGTCGACATCGTCGAACAGCGGGCTGTCCTCCGGCACGATCGCGGCAATGGTCAGGTTGCGGCCGGCGGCGCCCTCCACTTCGATTTCGTCGCCATCCCCGATCAGCGCGATCAGTTCATCCGTGTCGGCGTCGTAAAGCCCGATTTCGACCGCCACGTCGAAATCCAGGATGGTGAAGTTGCGGGTGAGCGTCCCCAGGAAGTCGCCCTGTAGCTGGTTTTCCGAGAACAGGTCGAAGGTGACGACATTCTCGCCCGTCGGAATGTCGCCACCCTGGAAATCGCTGCCGGTGTTGCCGAACAGCGAGTAGGCTTCCAAATTCTCCACATTGACCACGGCGCCGTCATTCAGGTCGATCCGCATGCTTTCGACGTCGTCGAACAGCGGGCTGTCCGGGGGCACGATCGCCGCGATGGTCAGGTTGCGGTCCGCCGCCCCGTCCAACCGGATTTCATCGCCGTCCCCGATCAGGGCGATCAACTCGTCGGTGTCGGCATCGTAGAGCCCGACCTCCACCGCCGTGTCGAAATCGACGATCGTGAAATCACGGCTGATCGAGCCGAGGAAGTCGCCCCGCAGCCCGTCCTCCGAGAACAGGTCGAAGGTGACCGTGTTGTCACCGACCGGGATCTCGCCGCCTTGAAAGTCGCCGCGCTGGTCGCCGAACAGCGAGAACGCCCCGAAGCTTTCGGTGCGGGTGACGGCGCCATCGTTCAGGTCGATCCGCATGCTCTCGACAAAGCCGAAAAGCGGGCTGTACTCGGTGACGGTGGCCACGATCGTGAGGTTGCGGTCTGCCGCCCCGTTCAATCGGATTTCACCCCCGTCGCCGATCAGGGCGATCAGCTCGTCGGTGTCGGCATCGAAGAGACCGATCTCGATATCGGTCGAGACGATGGTCGCGTTGAGGCGGTAGTAGCCGCCGTCCCACGGGTTTGGTGCGCCACCTTCGTCCCTGGTCGGATCATAGTCGGGGTTACTGTCGCTACTGATCCCAACCGCATAGGTACCGGCAGCCGGCGACTCAAAGCGAAGGCCAGGGCCGCGGTAGTCGTACTCGTAGGCTGCGAGTTCATTCCCTGCCAAATCGAATACTCGAAGCAGTGGGTCGACGGTAGCGAATTTGGTTCCCTCCCGATCGACATCAAAATGGACGACCTCTCCGGCGCCCAGGCGGAAGAGCGCCAGATCGACATCATCCGACCAGCGCGGCGTGTCGCCGATGATCCCGGCCAGTGAGAGACTGCCGGTTTCCCGCAACGCGTCGGTGAAGTCCTCGGCCTGATCAATCGTGTCGCCTGGCTCGACCAGATCACCAAAGCGAACCGTCAGATCGTAGATACCGGGGCCTTGACCATCGGTTCCGCTACCTTCGATCGTCGAATCATAGTCAAAGTTAGGATAGCTGCTGACGCCGACAGCATAGACCCCGTCGGCAGGCGCCTTGAAGCTGAGCAGCGAGTACCACGCGTCGTAGTTGGCGTTTACCGCCAGCTCGGTTCCGGAGGAATCGAACACCCGAAGGAGCGTGTGAAACGGCGCCACCTTGCCGACGAAATCCGACTGGACATCGAGTAGCAGACCTTCTCCGGCTTTGAGCTCGAAGAGCGCGAGATCCGCATCGTTTAGGCGGCCGTCGGTGTCGCCAAGGAAGCCGGTCAGGTCGACGCGACCCGTTTCGCGAAGGGCGTCGGTGAAGTCATCCGCCTGGTCGAGGGTATCGCTGGGCTCCGATAGGTCCGCGTACCAGACCTTCAACCGGTAGGGGTCGGGGCTATCGCCCAAGACGGTCTCGCTCGGCTCCATCGTCGGGTCGTAGTCAGTATTGAAGTTGTAGCTGACGCCGACAGCATAGGTGCCGTCTACCGGTGCTTCGAAGCTGATAAAGGAGCCAAGCCGCCGGCCATAGGACTGTTGATCGATCGCCAGTTCGGTGCCCGACATGTCGAAGACGCGCAGGACCGGCTCGAGAGGCCCTTCCAAGCCTGGGGCTTCGCGCGCGTCCGTTTCAATGAAGATCCTCTCTCCGGCGTTGAGATTGAACAGCACGAGATCGACGTCATAGATGCCATTCGGGGTGTCGCCGATGCACCCGATCCTCGAGTAGTACCCCGGTCCCGACAGGTCGCCAGTGTAGACCGTGGCCTCGTCGAGGGTGTCGTTTGGCTCCAGCAAGCCGACCGGGTATCCACAGCTCGATGTGGAGCTGACGGTCGTAGCCAGGCTTTCAGCAGATGGATTGCGACCGTCGGTTAACGCGGCCGATCGGCTCACGTCGGTTCCGGAAACATCGAGTGGCCGATCGTCGGGCACGCTGGCGGGCAACGGATCTGCCGACGTAAGCTGCTCCATCAGTGCCTCCTCCAGAGACTCGGTGCGGCGGCGGCCCGACCGGCCCATCTGTGCGGGCACTGGTCGGTCACCCTACCCACATTGTTCGCCTTCAAAGCATCGCAGAGGCGATGGCAGGGCGCAGTGTCCAATCGGCATGGCCATCTTGGACACCGGTGGGGACGCGGCGGAACAAAGACAGAATGGCGGGTTTGGAGCGGCGGTCGCCGATCGATCCGGATCGCGGCGCTATTGCCAGTGCTGCGTCGCCTCAGGCACCGGTCGCGGCTGTTCCCCCGTCGGGGATCCGATGAGGCGTCCCAGAGCCCTGGCCTGATCGATCAGCGTTTCCAACGCATCGACAAGAACCAGCTTTTCTTCGTCGCGGAGGCCGCCTCCCGCCGGCACGGCCGGATCGATCGACGACCGGAGGCCCGCAGCGATCCCGCCGAGGGTTGCCTGAAGCTCCATCAGCGACCGGGAAAGGGCGTATGCATCCGCCGCCGCCTGAGGCCGTTCGGAAAAATGCGCGGCCACCTTCTGTTTCTGCGCTTCCAGCAACGGCGGCAGATGGCCTTTCATCACGCACGCAATGTCGAGGGCGCTGGCATAACGAAGTTGGATCTGATGACGGTGGTCGTCCGCATCGGCGAATTTCCGCAACAGCGAAGCCGATCGGTAGACGCCCGTACCGCGGAAGATCGCCTCCTCCGCACCGTCCTCGCCAAGGATCAGCAGGGCCCGGCGCAGGGCATGCTCAAGGGAGTTCGGAGGGACTCGTTTCGTCACACCGGACCCCCTAAAGTTAGCAATCTATGAATTAATACGCCCTTCGCCGCGAAGTGACAACGATGGGATTTCTGCGGCCGACACCCAGTAAAAAATCAAACAGCAGCGCTCCGTCTGGATTACCGTAAATTGCATCGGACTTCTACTGCATGATACGACAAAAACCTAAAGTAAAATAGCCATGATGAAACACCTTCATTGAGCCGAAACTGAGATTTAAAGCTTCAGAAATTTGAATCAAAACCAAAAGACTATGCCGGTGCCATTCTTTGAAGTGACACTCTTATCTCTCATTGCGGTATGTCCCACGGACAACGTGTCCGTTGCCCGAGGATCGGGCGCGCCGGCGGGACCGCGACGCCTCACCGCACCCAGACCGTCACCCGCGCCGCCCGTCCGGCGGCATCGCGGACGACGATCTCGGCATGGCCGGTGCCGTCGGGATGCCATTCGGCTTCGCGGCGCAGGGTTGATGCCGTCACCGGGCGGCCGTTCACCAGCCAGCGCAAGGGGCGTTCACCGCCAAGGGCGATCAGGGGCAGGCTGTCATAGCTGCCGTCGGACAGGCGCGGCAGTTCCACCGTGGACCCATCGACGGGGAAGTCGATCTGCAGCGGCGACGGCCCGATCCCCAGGCCGGCGACCGTGGCGAACGGCCCGGTGGCGATCAGAGTGGGCGTGTCGAACCGGACCAGGCGATCGGGCAGCCGGCCGTCGCCGGCGATGACGCCGGCCGGCGGCGAGGGCAGCACATCGCGCCCCGGGCGCGGCAACAGGTCGAAGGCCTGGAACAGCACCGGTGCCGCCGTGTTGCGGCCATAGCGGCTGGGGCTCGGCGTGCCGTCCGGGCGGCCCACCCAGACGCCGACGGTGTGCTGTGCGTCGTAGCCGATGGCCCAGGCATCGCGGAACCCGTAGGAGGTGCCGGTCTTGTAGGCAATGCGACGGCCGAATTGCGTGAACACCGGGTCGATCAGGGCGCTGGGCGGCGGTATATCGCTCAGTATCTCGGTCACGTACCACGCCGCGAAGGGCTGCATCAGGGTGGGTGCCGCGGGCGCCGACCCGTTGGCCTGGCTGACGGTCAGTCCCGGGCTGCTGCCGCCATTGGCCACGCCGGCATAAAGCGCCACCAGGTCCCACAGGGTGACGCCGACGCCGCCCAGTGCGATCGGCAGCCCCGGCGGTTCGGCCGGATCGTGCAGCACCAGCGGCGCCCCGGCCTGGCGCAGCCGTGCGGCCAGCCGGGCCGGTCCCAACCGATCCAGGACGGTGACGGCGGGAATGTTCAGTGACCGGATCAACGCCTCGCGAACAGTGACCTCGCCGGAGAATTCGGGGTCGAAATTGGTCGGGGCGTAGTCGCCGAACCGGCGCGGCACGTCGGCGATCAGGGTGTCGGGATGGGCCAGCCGATCCTCGAACGCCATGGCGTAGATGAAGGGCTTCAGCGTCGATCCCGGCGACCGCACGGCGCGCACCAGATCGACCTGACCTGCCCGCCGGTCGGCGAAATAGTCGGCGGAGCCGACATAGGCCCGCACCGCCCCAGTGGCGTTCTCAGCCACCAGGATCGCCAGATTGGCCTGGCCATCGAGCCCCGGCAGGGTTCGGGCGGCCAGGTCTTCCAACGCCTCCTGCAACGGTGCGTCCAGCGTCGTCATGGCCGCGTCGTCTGCGCCCGCAACCACCAGCGTCTCAGTCAGGTGCGGCGCCAGGAAAGGCAGCGGGCGGCGCGCCGTCGGTACCGGCTCGGCCATGGCCTCGGCCGCCTCCGCAGCGGTCAGCACGCCGCGAGTGACCATGCGGTCCAGCACCTTATCGCGGGCGGCACGGGCGGCTTCCGGATGGCGATCCGGCCGCCTGGCCGTCGGCGACTGCGGCAGCGCGACCAGCAGCGCTGCCTCCGCCGCAGTCAGGCTGTCCGGTTCGTGCCCGAAATAGGCCAGCGAGGCGGCCCGCACGCCTTCCAGATTGCCGCCGAACGGCGCCAGCGTCAGATAGACCGACAGCACCGTTTCCTTGTCGTGATGCCATTCGACCTGCAGGGCGCGCAGCATCTCCACCAGCTTGCCGCCCAGATCACGCGATCGCGGTTCCAGCAGCCGCGCGGCCTGCATGGTCAGGGTCGACGCGCCGGAGACGATTTCGCCATGGCGCACGGCCTGGCCGGCGGCGCGGAGCACGGCAACCGGGTCTACGCCGGGGTGCCAGTCGAAGCGGCGATCCTCATACGCCTTGAGCATCTCGAGATAGAGCGGCGCCACGTCGTCGGGACCTGCCGGCAGCCGCCACATGCCGTCTTCGGTGACGAAGGCCCGAAGCAGCCGGCCTTCGCGGTCGACCACCACGGCCGAGTGATCGTGAAACCGATCGAAAACCGGCGGTGCGGCCCGGTCGGCCACCGCCGCAGCGGCCAAACCGACACCGAAGAGCGCCAACACGGCCAAGGTGCGGCGGCGCCAGCGCCGCCGTCGCGGCGGCGCGCCCGTCACCGCATCCGCCGGGCCCGGGGCGGGCTGCATTACCGCGGCAGGATCGTCAGCTTCTGCATCGCCGTCCGGCCGTTATAGGCCGGCTGGTACATGTCCTCGACGAAGGCGGCGGGCAGGATGAAGTCGCCGGGCGTGACGGCCCGGGCCACATAGGCGACGGCGAACTCCCGCTAGCCGCTATCCATGTCC
>JANQIU010000098.1 GCA_028281985.1 Alphaproteobacteria bacterium
ATCCCGGCCCAGGCCACCATGGCCCCGTTGTCGCCGCACAGCGGCAGGGGCGGTGCGACGAACCGCAAGCCGGCCTCCGACGCCATGGACTTCGCCCCCCGGCCACGCTGGCCCCTGGACCCGGATGCGCCGGTCGCCGCCGGTGCTGGAGCAGTGAAAGCATGACGACCGACACCGACCTGCCGAACGGACCGATCGCCATCATCGGCTGCGGCGCCTGGGGGACGGCCCTGGCCCAGTCGATGGTGCGCGCCGGCCACACCGTGCATCTCTGGGCACGGGAGCCGGAGGTCGTGGAGTCGATCAACACCGAACGCTTCAACGTCCTTTATCTGCCGCATATCCGGCTGGACGATGCCATTCGCGCCACCGGCGATCTGGACGAGGCCACCGACGGCGCGACGGTGGTGCTGCTGGTCACACCGGCCCAGCACACGGCCGACGTCGCCGCCCGGCTGCCGGCCGGCAACGCGCCGATCGTCATCGCCGCCAAGGGCCTGCGGGCCACCGACGGCGCCATGATGACCGATGCGGTGGCCTCCGTCGTTCCCGAGGCCCGGCTGGCCGTGCTGGCCGGCCCCTCCTTCGCCGAGGAAGTCGCCGTCGGGCTGCCGACCGCGGTGACCCTGGCCTGCGCCGACGAAGCGCTGGGCCGTCAGCTTCTGGATCGTGTGGGCAGCCGGACGCTACGGCCCTATTGGACCAACGACCTGATCGGGGTCCAGATCGGCGGCGCGGTGAAGAACGTGCTGGCCATCGCCGCCGGCGTCGCCGACGGCCGCAATCTGGGCCACAACGCCCGCGCTGCCCTGATCACCCGGGGCATGGCCGAAATGACCCGCCTGGGCGTGGCGATGGGCGGGCGGCCGGAGACAATGACCGGCCTGTCCGGGCTCGGCGACCTGATCCTGACCTCCGGCAGCCTCTGGTCGCGCAACACCTCGCTGGGCCATGCCCTGGCCCATGGGCGGGAACTGAACTCGATCCTGCGCGGCCGCCAGGGCGTGACCGAGGGCGTCAGCACGGTGTCCGCGGTAGTTGCCAAGGCGGAACAACTGGGGGTCGACATGCCGGTCTGCATGGCGGTCGATGCCATGGTCAACCGCGGCGCCGATCTGGAGGCGACGATGGCCGGCCTGCTTGACCGGCCGTTCCGGGCCGAAGCCGACGGGCACGCCGCCCAAGCTTGAGACCCTCGTCCCAAGCCGCCCCGCCTTGAGCCTGCGCACCGCCGCCGCTAGCCTTCCCGACACCGAGCCGTTGCCCGAGGGGACCCGACGATGCACTTCGCCCTGCGCTGCCTGGACAAGCCCGACGGGCTGGCCCTGCGGCAACAGACCCGGCCGGACCATCTGGCGTATCTGGAGCGCCATGCGCAGCATGTGCTGGTTGGCGGCCCCCTGCTCGACGGCGACGGGGCGACCCCGATCGGCAGCCTGTTGATCGTCGACTTCGAAGACCGCGCCGCCGTCGACCGTTTCGTGGCCGACGACCCGTATACCAAGGCCGGCCTGTTCGCCGATGTCGACGTGACCCCATGGCGGAAGGTGGTTCCGAAAGACTGACCCAGCCCGGCCGCCCAAGAGGGGCCGCACCAATCGAAACGGGGAGGATGCGCGTGTGGCCTATTGGCTGATCAAATCGGAACCCAACAAATGGAGTTGGGACCAGCATGTGGCCAAAGGCACCGATGAGTGGGACGGCGTCCGCAACTTCCAGGCCCGCAACAACATGATCGCCATGCGACCGGGCGACCGGGCCTTCTACTACCACTCGCGGGAAGGTCTGGAGGTGGTGGGCATCAGCGAGGTCGTCGCCGAAGCCCATCCCGACAGCACCGACGACACCGGGAAATGGTCTTGTGTGGATTTCCGCGCGGTCAAACCGCTGACCCGCCCGGTGCCGATGCCGGCGATCAAGGCCGACCCGGAACTGGCCGATATGGTGCTGGTGAAGAATTCGCGGCTGTCGGTACAGCCGGTGACCGAAGCCGAATGGCGCCGGATCTGCTCGCTGGGCGAAACGGATCCCGATTAGGTCAACGCAGACCCGGATCGTCGCGTCGAACCTAACGCCTCGTCAGGCCGCGTCCAGGCGCGCGGCCGCCAGCCGGTCCAGTTCTGCGTCGACATCGGCGCCGATTGCCCGTGCCGCGATCGCCGCCTGGCGCCCACCGGTGCCGCTCTCCGCCAGTTGGGCCAGCAGGTCCAGTGTGCCGACCGCCGTGCGGCGGCCATTCCGACAGGCATGATCCGCTGCCGCGCCGGCACCCATATCGCCCGGCGCCCCAGCCGCTTTACCATCCGCCATCGACCCGTCCTCCCCGCGGAGCCCGACCCCTCAGGCCCGCCACCCGGTAACACTACTTCATTTTGCGGGCGAAATGGTTAACGTACTATTGATTCTGTCGCACGGTTCTGCCGCCGGTTGAGTCGCCCCCGACTTCCAGGGATACTGATAGAACCCACAACCGGGCCGGCAAGGCCGGGCGGCCGCAAGATCGGCCCAACACAACGCACAGCTTCGGCGTGCAATTGGGGGGATAGGTCATGAGCCAGAACGCATCCGTCTTTCCGGTTCCCGACACTTGGCAGGGCCGGGCGCTCGTCGACGATGCCACCTACCAGGAGATGTACCGGCGGTCGATCGACGACGCCGAAGGCTTCTGGGCGGAGCATGGCAAACGGATCGACTGGATCCAGCCCTACAGCAAGGTCAAGGACGTCAGCTATGGCGGGCCGGGCAATCCGGACGTGCATATCCGCTGGTTCTACGATGGCACGCTGAACGCCTCGGCGAATTGCATCGACCGGCACCTGCCGCAGCGGGCCGATCAGACGGCGCTCCTGTGGGAAGGCGACGACCCCGCCGAAAGCCGGGCCATCACCTATGGTGAATTGCACCGGTCGGTTTGCCGCCTGGCCAATGCCCTGAAGGCGCGCGGCGTCGGCAAGGGCGACCGGGTGACGATCTACATGCCGATGATCCCGGAAGCGACCTACGCCATGCTGGCGTGCGCGCGCATCGGTGCGGTCCATTCGGTCGTGTTCGGCGGTTTCTCCCCCGACTCCCTGCGCGACCGGATCAACGACTGCGACAGCAGTTGCCTGATCACCGCCGACGAGGGGTTGCGCGGCGGCCGAAAGGTGCCGTTGAAGGCGAATGCCGATGCCGCGCTGGCGGAAACCCAGGGTGTGCACACCTGCATCGTCGTTCGCCGGACCGGGTCGGAGGTCGCCTGGCAGACCGGGCGCGACGTCTGGTACCACGAGGCGGTCGAAGCGGCCTCGGACGACTGCCCGCCGGAGGAAATGGACGCCGAAGACCCGCTCTTCATCCTCTATACCTCGGGGTCGACCGGCAAACCCAAAGGGGTCCTGCATACGACCGGCGGTTACATGGTCTACACCGCCATGACCCATGAATACGTCTTCGACTACCGCAGTGGCGACATCTACTGGTGCACGGCCGATGTCGGCTGGGTGACCGGCCACAGCTACATCGTCTATGGGCCGCTGGCCAACGGGGCCACGACGCTGGTCTTCGAAGGCGTGCCGAACTACCCGGATGCCAGCCGCTTCTGGCAGGTGGTGGACAAGCACAAGGTCAACATCTTCTACACTGCGCCGACGGCGATCCGGGCGCTGATGCGCCTGGGCGACGACCCGGTGACCGCGACCAGCCGGCAGTCGACCCGGGTGCTGGGCACGGTCGGCGAGCCGATCAATCCGGAAGCCTGGCTGTGGTATCACGAGGTTGTCGGCGAGGGCCGCTGCCCGATCGTCGACACCTGGTGGCAGACGGAAACCGGCGGCATCCTGATCACCCCGCTGCCCGGTGCCACCGCGCTGAAGCCGGGGTCGGCGACGCGGCCGTTCTTCGGCGTCCAGCCGGTCATCGTCGATAACGAGGGCGTGGAACAGGACGGGCCGACCGAAGGCAATCTGTGCATCGCCGATAGCTGGCCCGGGCAGATGCGCACGGTGTACGGCGATCACCAGCGCTTTGTTCAGACCTATTTCAGCACCTTCCGCGGCAAGTACTTCACCGGCGACGGCTGCCGCCGGGACGAGGACGGCTATTACTGGATCACCGGCCGGGTCGACGACGTCATCAATGTGGCCGGCCACCGGCTGGGCACGGCGGAGATCGAGAGCGCGCTGGTGGCCCATCCCAAGGTGTCGGAGGCGGCCGTGGTCGGCTATCCGCACGACATCAAGGGCCAGGGCATCTATGCCTATGTCACGCTGAACGCGGATGAGCGGGAGTCGGAAGACCTGCGGATGGAGCTGGTGAAGTGGGTCCGCCAGGAGATCGGCCCGATCGCCACGCCCGACCTGATCCAGTGGGCGCCCGGGCTGCCGAAGACCCGGTCGGGCAAGATCATGCGCCGCATCCTGCGCAAGATCGCGGCCAACGAGTACGAAGCCCTGGGCGACACCTCGACCCTGGCCGACCCGACCGTCGTCAGCGACCTGATCGACAACCGGATGAACACCGTCTGAACCCGGCCCGGCGCGGCGGATCAGCGAACGGCGGGGGCAGTCCCCGCCGTTCTGCTTTCCTGCCGTCCCGGCCGACCGGTGGCCAACCGCACGACGACCCCAAGGGTGATGAGCAGCGGGGCAAGCGGCACGGCCCCGATGGGCTCGAAGGGCACCTCGGTTGGAACCGCACTTGGCGCGGACGCCCCGCCGATGCCGAATGCCGTCTCGAGCGTGACCGGCGGCCACACGCCCGAAACGAACCATGTCTCGCACTGGTAGACCAGCAGCACGAGGCCCAAGAGCATCCACACCCAGCCGGATGCCCGCAGACCGGCCACGGCCAGGGCACGCCAGCCGACGCGCATGCCCGTTCTCCCTTTGACGTATGTTGGACTTCAGACTTAGGGGGACCGCCGGTCCGCGGCGACCCGATCCGCGTCACACCCGGTCACATGCCGATTATCACTAGAATATCGGGGACAGTATATCTAATTAACCATCATCCAGGCTCAATGGTTAATTAGATATACTGTCCCCGACTTGGCTGACCGGCAGGCGAACGCGGGCCATTTCGAACATGGCCCGGTACATGCTGGTGCGCAGCCGTTCGCGGCGGCAGGCGAAGTGGACGTCGATGGAGAAGGTATCCTCCTCGAACGCCAGATGATGCCCGATCAGCGTGTCGATGAGCCCGGTATAGCCGATCACGCCGATCCCGGCGCCCTTGCGCACCAGGTCCCACACCACCTCGTTGGAATCGACGGTCTGAACGACCGACACCTCGACGCCGTAGCGCTGCAGGTTTTCATCGAGCAGGCGCCGCGACTGTCCGGACCGCGAGGCCAGAACGACCCGCTGGCCAGCCAGTTCCCGGATGGAGATCGAGGCGCGCGACCGCCAGGGATGCCCATCGGCAACCAGGGCGATGATGGTGCCGCTGGTGACGTGGAAGTAGTCGATCTCGGGCGGCGCGTCCCGGATCGTCAGCAAGCCGAAATCGCATTCGCGGTTCAGCAGCGCCTCCAGCACCAGGGTCGAGCGCATGATCTCCACATCGAACCGGACCCGCGGGAACACCGATTTCGCCATCAGGATGAAATCCGACAGCGTGGCGTGCTGGACGGAGAAGATGCGCACGCTCCTGGCGTTCTGCAGTTTCAGGAACTTCTCCACATCGTTCAGGCCGGAGAAGATCGGCGCGCACAATTCGAAGAGCTGGAACCCCTCCTGGGTCAATTCGATCCGCCGGGTGCTGCGCGTGAACAGCAGCACGCCGTAGTCGTTTTCCAGCGCCCGGATCTGCCGTGTCAGCGTGGGCTGGGAGATCCGCAGTTCCCGGGCGGCACCGGAAAAGCTCTTGGCCCGCGCCACCCGCCAGAACGATCTCAATTGTGTGACGTTTATGCTCATGGGGCATCAATGGGCGGGCATTAGGCATTTGCGCGTGTGCGGCATCTCCCGCAGCTTATCACCGCAACGGGGTCAGGACGACTTGCAATTCCGCGGCATTCCGATGCCGGCCAGGGATAGGGCGGCGTCGAAATCGGCCCGTTACCGTCTTGCCGATCGGGCATCAGTGGCCCGGACCACGCGATCAGGGGAAAACCGATGTCGAACACCATCCATCGCCGCCAAGTCCTGGTCGGCGGCGGGGCCATGCTGGGCGGCGCGGCGCTGCTGGGCGCCACGTCGCTGTCCGCCCCCGCCGTCCACGCCCAGTCCCGCCGCCCGGCGCTGCGCATCGGCGCCAACGGCATCCGGAACAATCTGGAACCGATCAACGCCATCTCGAATGTCGGGGTGCGGATCATCAACGCCGCCTTCGACACGCTGATCAAGCGCGACTTCTTCGCCGACGGCGCGCCGGGCAACGGCACCCGGCTGGTCCCCGGCCTGGCGGAAAGCTGGGAACGGGAAAGCGACCGCGCGGTGCGCATCTCGCTGCGCCAGGGGGTGAAGTTCCACAACGGCCAGGAAATGACCGCCGAGGATGTGGCCTACACCTTCTCCGAAGACAGGCTGTGGGGCGACGAGGCGCTGCAGTCGATCCCCAACGGCCGCAACTTCTCGCCGAATTGGGACGAGCCCGAGGTCATCGACCGCTACACGGTGCGCCTGCGGACCAAGACGCCGTCCTATCTGATCGAGAAGTTCCTGTCGTCGTGGATCGCCTGGGTGGTGCCGAAGGACCACTATGCCGGGCTGGGTGCCGACGGCTTCGGCCTGCAGCCGATCGGCACCGGCCCCTACCGGGTGGTCGAGATCCGCGCCGACGACCGGGTGGTGCTGGAGCCGTTCGACGACTACTGGGGCGGCCAGCCGGCGGCCGGAGAAGTGCAGTTCATCAACGTGCCGGAAGGGGCGGCCCGCGTCGCCGGCCTGTTGAGCGGCGAATACGACATCATCACCACGCTGACGCCGGACGACATGCCGCTGATCGACAGCCGGCGGAACTTCGACACCCGCGGGCTGGTCATCGAGAACTTCCACATGGCCTGCTTCCAGCAGAACCTGAACCCCAGCCTGCGCGACGCCCGCCTGCGCCGGGCCATCGGCTACTGCATCAACCGCCCCGTCCTGAACGAAACGCTGTGGGGCGGCCGGGCCGACGTGGCCAACGGGTTCAACTTCGACTTCTACGGCGCCAATTTCGACCCCGACCGCCAGCCGTTCCGCCACGACCCGGACGCCGCCCGGCAGCTTCTGGACGAGGCCGGGTACGGCGGCGAGCCGATCGAATACCTGGCCTTCACCCACTACTACGCCAATCACGCCAACGCGCTGATGATGATGCTGGAGTGGTGGCAGGACGTCGGCCTGAACATCCGCCCGCGTCTGGAAGGCAGCGGCCAGAACTGGGGCAATGTCGACATCTTCAACTGGTCGAACGGCATGCAGATCCCGGACGCGGTGTGCACCATGGTCACCGAGTTCGGCCCCGGCCGGACGGTGGCAAGCCGGTTCGGCTGGACCCCGCCGGAGGAGTACGCCGCGCTGTCGGCCGAGGTCGAAGCGCTGCCGGACGGGCCGGAACGGTTTGCCAAGTTCAGCCGCATGCGGGACATCTTCGAAGACGAAATGCCGGCCATGATCCTCTACCGGCCGTTCGACGTGTACGCCGCGCGGTCGGACATCGACTGGCGGCCGATCAGCTTCGAGATGATGGATCTGCGCAACTACAATCTGGCTTTTGCCTGAGCGTGACCGCCGGCGCGGGGAGCCCATCCCGCGCCGGCATTTCCCGAGGCAGCGCTTCGAGACGGCATGGCCGGTGATCAACCCTTGCTGAAGATCGAGGACCTGCGGGTCGCCACGGCGGCGGGCGGGCTGCCGATCCTGTTGGGTGTCGATCTGACGGTCCGGCGCGGCGAGGTGCTGGGCCTGGTGGGCGAGTCCGGCTGCGGCAAGAGCGTGACCGGCCTGTCGATCCTGCGCCTGCTGCCGGCCGGGTTGCGGCTGGCCGGCGGCCGCGTGCTGCTTGACGGCGTCGACCTGCTGGCGCTGGCGGTACCCGACATGATCGCCCGCCGGGGCCGGCGGATCGGCTGGATCCCGCAGGACCCGACCGCCACGCTGAACCCGACCCACACGATCGGCACGCATCTGGTCGACACGCTGATGCGTCACCGGGCGCTGTCCCGGCGCGCCGCCCGCGTGGCAGCGGTCGACCTGCTGCGGGATGTGGGCCTGCCCAACCCGAAGGATCAGCTTGCCGCCTATCCGCACCAGCTCTCCGGCGGGATGGCCCAGCGGGCGGCGATCGCCCGGGCCATCGCCGGCGGACCCGACCTGCTGATCGCCGACGAGCCGACGACGGCCTTGGACGTCACGACCCAGACGCAGATCCTGGACCTGCTGCTGGCGCTGCGCGACGACCGCGGCCTGGGCCTGATCCTGATCACCCATGATTTGGGCGTGGTGGCGGAAACGGCGGACCGCGTGGCCGTGATGTATTGCGGGCGGGTGGTGGAAACCGCACCGGTGGCGGCGCTGTTCGCCGGTGCCGCCCATCCTTACGCCGCCGCACTGCTGGACTCGGTGCCGTCGCTGGAGGACGACCACCCCCTGGCGGCGATCCCGGGCTCGGTCCCGCCGATGGACCGTTTGCCGGCGGGCTGTGCGTTTCATCCGCGATGCGCCCGCGCGATACCCGCCTGTCGTCAGGACGTGCCCCGGCTGGAGCGGCACCCGCATACCGGACTGGTCGCCTGCCACGCCCCCCGTCACGCGGCCCCCGCCGGTGCGGCCGCATGACCGGCGGGATGGCAATGGGGGACGGGGAAACGGCACCGCCCCTGGTGGACGCATCGGCCCTGACGCGGCTGTTCGAGACCCGGCGTTGGCCGTTCGGGCGGCGGCGCGGGGTCCGGGCGGTGGACGGGGTCGACCTGTCGATCCAGGCCGGGGAATGCGTCGGCATCGTTGGGGAGTCCGGGTCGGGCAAGTCCACCCTCGGCGCCCTGCTGCTGGGCCTGCAGCGGCCGTCCGCCGGTGATGTCCGCTTTGCCGGGCAGCGGCTGGCGGCACTGACGCCCCGCGCGCTGCGGCGGCTGCGCGCGGAAATGGCGCTGGTCCACCAGAACCCGCTGGGCGCCCTGGATCCGCGCATGCGGCTGGGACCGCAGATCGTCGAGCCGCTGATCATCCACGCGATAGCGGCGGATGCACGGGAGCGCCGGGCCCGGCTGGAGGCCGCACTCACCGATGTCGGATTACCGCCGGCGATCGCCGAGCGGTTTCCCCACCAGGTTTCCGGCGGGCAGCGCCAGCGGGCGGTGATCGCCCGCGCCCTGATGCTGTCGCCACGGTTCGTGGTGTTCGACGAGGCGGTATCGGCGCTGGACGTTTCGGTCCAGGCGCAGATCCTGAACCTGATCAAACGCCTGCAGCGCCAGTCGGGCGCGGCCCATCTGTTCATCACCCATGACCTGCGCGCCGTGCGCCAGGTGGCCGACCGGGTGGCGGTGATGTTCGCCGGTCGGATCGTCGAAGACGGCCCGGTGGCCGAGGTGATCCGGGCACCGCGGCATCCCTACACCCGCGCCCTGATCGATGCCGCGCCCAAGCTTGTGCCCGGCCGGCGCCGACGCGACGCGCGGACAACCGAAGTGGGATCCGTCGACGCGGGACCGGCCGATCCGACCCTTGCAGTGGCGACGACCCCGGCCGGCTGCGCCTACCGGACCCGTTGTCCGGCGGCGACGGCCCTGTGCAGCACCGTTCGGCCACGGCTGGCCAGCGAGGATACGGGTCGCCGCGTCGCCTGCCACCACCCGGCCGCTGAGGGCGCGCAGCCCCTGGCGCAGGCGTCATGATCGCCTATGCCGGACGCCGGCTGGTCCGGGCGCTGCTGACCCTGTGGGTGACGCTGACCGCGTTCTTCGTGCTGCTGCGGCTGAACGTCGATATCGGCATGCTGGCGCTGAACCAGAACGCCTCGCCGGAGGCGGTGGCGGCCTTCAACGCCCGGTGGGGCTTCGACCAGCCGGTGCTGGTCCAGTATCTCGACTACGTGCGCGGCCTGCTGGTCGGTGATTTCGGCTTCTCGTTCCGCGACAGCCGGCCGGCCGTCGATTGGGTGTTCGAACGGCTGCCCAAGACCCTGCAGTTGTCGATGACCGGCTTCGCCCTGATGGTGACGATCGGCGTGACGGCGGGCATCGCCGCCGCCATCAACCGCGGCCGGGCGCTGGACCGCACCATCATGAGCCTGGCGGTGGCCGGCTACAGCATGCCCAGCTTCGTGCTGGGCCTGGGACTGATGTACGCGTTCGCCGTGTTCCTGCAGGTGCTGCCCAGTTCAGGCAGCACCACCTGGGCGCACCTGATCCTGCCCGCCGCGACGTACGGGCTGACCGGCGCCGCCGGCGTGGCGCGGTACACTCGCAGCGCCATGCTGGACGTGATCGGGCGGCCATACATCCTGGCGGCCCACGCCACCGGGACGCCGCCGGGCGAGGTGATTACCCGCCACGCCGCGCCGAACGCGGCGATCCCGGTGGTCACCTTCCTGGGCTTTTCGGCCGGGCAGCTGGTCGGCCATGCGGTGATCGTGGAAACCGTGTTTGCCTGGCCCGGCCTTGGCCAGGCGCTGGTGACCGCGGTGGCCTTTCGCGACCTGGCGGTGGTGCAGGTCATGGTGATGGTGTTCGTCGCCTTCATGGTCACGGCGAACTTCATCGTCGATCTGCTGTACGGGCTTCTGAACCCCAAGATCCGGATGGCGGGCCATGGCGGTAAGCGCTGACGCGGGCGCCGCACCCGCCCGCCGCGGCAACGACGGCCGGTCGATCGGCTGGACCATCCGCCTGTCGATCGGCTGGCTTGTGCTGGTGACCCTGATCGCGGTGTTCGCCGATGTGATCGCGCCCTACGGCTACAACGAGCAGGACCCGACGCTGCGCTTTGCCCCGCCGGTGTTCCTGGGCGGCAGCCCGGCACACCTGCTGGGCACCGATCAGATCGGCCGCGACCTGTTGAGCCGGGTGCTGCTGGGCATGCGGATATCGCTGGCCATCGCGCTGTTGGGCACGCTGATCGGGGCGGCGATCGGCTCGACCCTGGGCGCCGTCGCCGCGCATTTCCGTGGCCTGATCGACGACACGATCATGGCGCTGGTGGACATGCAGGCCTCGCTCCCGTTCGTCATCTTCGCCATCGCCGCCCTGGCGGTGTTCGATGCCACGTTCGTCACCTTCGTGGTGATCATGGGCATCGCCGGGTGGGAGCGCTATGCCCGGCTGATGCGGGCGATGATCCTGGCCGCCAATACCGAAGGTTACGCCGATGCGCTACGCAGCCTGGGTGCGGCCCCGGCGCGGATCTACGTCCGCCATGTGGTGCCCAACGTGCTGGGCGCCCTGTC
>JANQIU010000142.1 GCA_028281985.1 Alphaproteobacteria bacterium
CGGGTTGGCCTATTGCGTCGGGTCGATCCTTCTGCGGCCGCTCAAGGCGACGAAGGCGGGTGATTTCCTCAACGCCTTCCGGCTGAACACGCTGGGGGCGGCGCTGGCGGTCAAGGCGGCGCAGCCGGCGCTGCAGTCGGCATCGGGGTCGGTGGTCATGTTCTCCACCGTCGCCGTCGCCCAGGGGTTTGCCAATCATGCGGCGATTGCCGCGGCCAAGGGGGGCGTGGAGGGATTGACCAAGGCGCTGGCGGCCGAACTGGCACCGAAGGTGCGGGTCAACGCCATTGCCCCCAGCCTGACCGAAACGGCGCTGGCGGCGCCGCTGACCGGCAACGAGGGCATGGCCAAGGGCATCGCCGCGCTGCACGCGATCCCCCGACTGGGCGGCGCGGAGGACATGGCGGCCATCGCAGCATTTCTTCTAGGGCCTGACAGCGGCTGGATCACCGGCCAGGTGATTGGCGTGGACGGCGGGCGTAGCACCTTGCGAACAAAGGGATGAGAGGATCGGATGGCGATCTTTGACAAGGACCGTGGACGTGGCCCGATCATGCCGCGTCGCGGATTCATGGTGGGCGCGGCGGCCGTCGCCGGGATGGCCATGACACCGCCCCGGGCGGGGGCGGCGGTGCCGGCATCGGGCCGCATCGCCTTCGACGTCCTGCGCGGTGGCGGCTCAATCGGGTCGCATGTGCTGACGTTCAGCCAGGATGGCGATGACCTGGTGGTCGACGTGGCCATCGACCTGCGGGTGCGCATCGCGCTGATCACGGCCTTCTCCTACACCCATCGCAACACCGAGCGGTGGCGCGACGGCCGGGTCGTTTCGATCGACACCGTGACCGAAGACAACGGGCGCGATCTGCAGGTCACCGGCCAGGCTACCGAGGAAGGCTTTGTCGTGGAAGGCCCGGAAGGCCGGATCGTCGCGCCGCCGGACATTCTGACCACCAGCTACTGGAACAAGGGCATCACCCAGGTCGACCGCGCCCTGGACACCCAGAACGGCATCATCCGCGAATTCGCCGTCACACAGGGGCCGCGGGAACTCATCGACGGCGATGGTGGCCGGATCCCGGGCCAGCGGTTCCGGTTCGATGGTGAGCTCAATCTGGATGTCTGGTACGGCGCCGAAGACGAATGGGTCAGCCTGGCGTTCGAAGCCCGGGGGTCCGAAATCGTGTATGAGCGCATCCGTCAGGTCGGCTCCATTCTTCCGCCACGAACCTTCGCCTAACTCGGTACCGGGGGGCGGCGGCCTGCCGCCCCGACCGGTTCCGGCGAAGGGGAAGATGGGCGCGTGATCGGATACAGCAATATCGGTCGGAGCGCCGGCGGTATGGGCCGCCGGCAGATCCTTGGGATGGCGGCGTCGGTGCCTGTATTGGCGCTGCCTTTCGGCGCCCGCGGCCAGGAGCCGCTGGATCAGCCGACGCGGTTCTCGGTCCGCCTGGGCGGCGTTCCGATCGGGATCCACGCGGTGCGCTTACTGGAAGACGACGGCGAGTTGATCGTGGAAACGGCCATCGACCTGGAACTGACCGTCGCCTTCGTGTCGGTGTTCACCTTCACCCACCGCAACACCGAGCGCTGGCGCGACGGGCGGCTACTATCGCTGGAGTCGACGACCAATGACACCGGAGACGAGTTCTTCGTCACCGGGCAGGCGACGGAACAAGGCGTGCAGGTCGACGGGTCGCGCGGTTCCTATCTGGCACCGCCCGACATCATGACCACCAGCTTGTGGAACCGGGAAATCGTCAATCGCACGCAGGCTATCGACACGCAGAAGGGCGCCCTGTTCGCCTTCACCGTCGAACCGGGGTCGCAGGATTTCATCGACGGCGATGGCGGGCGGATCGTCGCCCGATCCTACCGGTTCCGCGGCGACCTCAACATCGACGTCTGGTACGACGTCGACCAGGAAGTCGCCGGCGTGGCGTTCAATGTCCGCGGTAACCCGATCACTTACCGCCGGCTGCGCGAGACCGGCTGACGGGCATGGCGCGGGGTATCCTTCGGATCGTCCTTGGTGACCAGCTGACGCCCGACATCGCGGCTCTGCGCGGCGGCGATCGGGATCGGGACATCGTGCTGATGGCCGAGGTGCGGGCCGAAGCGACCTATGTCCGCCACCATCCGAAGAAGATCGCCTTCGTATTCTCTGCCATGCGCCACTTCGCCGAGGAGCTGCGCGGCCAGGGCTGGACGGTCGACTACGTGTGCTACGACGCCGCCGACAACAGCGGCAGTCTGGGCGGCGAGGCGGCACGGGCGGTGCGCCGGCATGGCCTGGGCGCCGTGACGGTCACAGAGCCTGGCGAGTGGCGGCTGCGCCGGGACATGGACGGCTGGGAATCCTCCTGCGGCGTGCCGGTTGCGGTGCTGGAGGATGACCGGTTCCTGTGCAGCCACGGCCGGTTCCGCCGTTGGGCCGCGGGCCGCAAGTCCCTGCGCATGGAGTTCTTCTACCGGGAAATGCGACGGGAGCACGGGGTCCTGTTGGAGCCCGACGGGTCGCCGGTCGGCGGCCGGTGGAACTTCGATGCGGACAATCGGAAGCCGCCGCCGGCAGGCCTGGACCCGCCTCCCGTCGCCGCCTTTGCGCCGGATGCGATGACGCAGGCGGTCCTCGATCTCGTCGAGGATGCGTTCGTCGGCGACTACGCCGACGGCCGGCATTTCGGCGACCTGCGGCCGTTCCGCTTCGGCGTCACCCGACGCGAGGCGGAGGAAGCCTTCGAACGGTTCGTGCGGTCCTGCCTGCCGCGGTTCGGCGATTACCAGGATGCCATGGTCGCCGGGCAGGACACGCTCTACCACTCGGTCATCGGGCTCTATCTCAACGCCGGCTTGCTGGACCCGCTGTCCGTCATACGGCGGGTCGAACAGGCGTGGCGGGACGGGCACGCACCGCTCAACGCCGCGGAAGGCTATGTCCGACAGATCCTGGGCTGGCGAGAGTACGTACGGGGCCTCTATTGGCTGAAGATGCCGGCGTACGCCCAGACGAACGCGTTGGACGCCCAGCGACCGCTGCCCGACTTTTACTGGACCGGCGACACCGACCTGAACTGCCTGCGTGAGGTCATCGGCCAGACCCGGCGCGAAGCCTACGCCCACCACATCCAACGGCTGATGGTGACGGGCAACTTCGCGCTGCTGATCGGCGCCGTCCCGCAGGAAGTCTGCGACTGGTACCTCAGCGTGTATGCCGATGCCTATGAATGGGTCGAGCTGCCCAATACCCATGGCATGGCGCTGTTCGCCGATGGCGGGGTCATGGCGTCCAAGCCCTATGCTGCCAGTGGCGCCTATATCGACCGGATGTCGGACTACTGCGGCGGATGCCGGTACGACGTCCGGCAGAAAACCGGGCCGGGTGCCTGCCCGTTCAATGTGCTCTACTGGGATTTCCTGATCCGAAACCGGCAGCGGCTTGCCGGCAATCCGCGCCTTGGCATGATCTACAAGACGCTCGACCGCATGGACGCGGATCGGGTGCGGTCGATCCGGGCCGATGCGGCCCGGTTCCTCGATACGCTGACGCCGGCGGTGGCACCGGCGCAAAAGAGGGCTTCATGACAGTTTCCAGTACCGACGGTATCGCCTGGATCACCGGGGCCAGCACCGGCATCGGTCGCGGCGTAGCCCTGCGCATGGCCCGGGACGGGTGGACGGTGGTTGCCAGCGCCCGCCGCGGCGACCTTCTCGATACGCTGGCCGAGGAAGCCCAGCCGCTGCCCGGCCGGATCATACCGGCGCCCTGCGACATCACCGACTTGGACGCGGTGAAGGCGGTGGTGGCGTCCGCAGAAGCGGAGCACGGGCCGATCGCGCTTGCCATGCTGAACGCCGGCACCTTCAAGCCGGAATCGGCCAGATCGCTGGACAGCCGGGTCTTCGCCGACGTGATCGATCTGAACCTGAACGGGACCGTCCGCTGCCTGGAGGCGGTGCTGCCCGGCATGGTCGACCGTCAGCGCGGCCAGATCGCCATCGTGTCGTCGGTGGCCGGCTATCGCGGCTTGCCCAGTTCGCTATCCTACGGCGCCAGCAAGGCGGCGCTGATTAATCTGTGTGAGGCGCTGCGGTTCGACCTGAAGCGGCTGGGTATCACGGTGCAGGTGATCAACCCCGGTTTCGTCCGGACGCCGCTGACCGACAAGAACACGTTCCCCATGCCGTTCCTGGTAGAGTTGGACGCGGCCGCTGACAAGATCGTCCGCGGGCTGTCGCGCGGCGCTTTCGAAATCGCCTTCCCGCTGCCCATGGTGCTGATGCTCAAGACGCTACGCCTGCTGCCGTACTGGCTCTACTTCCCGCTTGTCGGCCGGCGGACCAAGCGGTGAGCTGCCCGCAGTCCGCGGTCAGCGCGCAAGCGGCCGACGCCTACGTGACCTTCTGGCAGGCCCTGTCAGCCGATACGCTGGACGGCATGGAGGCGGTGATGGCGCCGGGTTTCCGGTTCGTCGATCCGTTCAATGACGTGCAAGGCCTGGAGGCCGTGCGCCGGCAATTCGCCCACACCTACCGGCGCCTGCGGGGTGTGCAGATCACCGTCCATGACCGGGCGGTCAGCGGGCCAACGCTCTACCTGCGCTGGACTTTCGCGTTCCAACTGCGCGCGGGCGGCAGGAACTGGTCCCTGGAGGGCATGAGCGAGGTCCGCTTCGACCCTGACGGCAAAGCGGTGGCCCATATCGATCACTGGGATGCCGCCGGTCAGGTGTACGCGCACTTGCCGGTTCTAGGCACCCTGATCCGGCTGGTCCGCCGGCGGATGTAGCCATCGCCGGACGGCGCACGCATCCCGACAACCACCCAAAGCCGTCAAACAACCCTTAAAGGGGTCGGTAAAGGGGTCAGTGTCGTTTTCTCAAGCGGTATGGCGGACAGGCTGGTAAATGGCTCTGACCCCATAGTGGCGGGAGTACGGCGGCGGCCGCGGGTCCTCCATCCCGGCCGCTACCGTTTTCCGACAATAGTCACAACCCGCCGGTCACCCGAGCTTCGATCGGCTTTCAGCCCGGCGCGGTTTTCGCCCTACCCGGTGGACGTCTTTCGGGGGGCCTCTTCCGACTGGTACATCGACATGACGTGCCCATCCGGATCAGCGAACTCGGCCGACCAACCCCCGGGTGCATGGCTGACGGGGGTCACAATCGTGGCCCCTTTTTCGGCAAGGGACGCAATGGCGGTGTCGATCCCGCCGTCCACAAGATCGAATACAATGATCGGGGAATTCCCGGGTTTGCTCTCTTGCTTGAAAAAGATCAGCTCGAGGCCGCCTTCGGTCTTGGCCAGCAGCCAGTCGTTTCCGGATCCGTCGTCACCCATGTTGGTGACGTCCAATCCAAGCGTATCCCGATAGAAAGCCTCGGTCTTTGCAACGTCACTGATGTAGTAGCAGATGTTGCCGATCCGGGTTTTTTTGAACATGTGTCTTCTCCGTTTCAATCACCAGACACACCTCGTTGCCGCGCGTGACCGTTTTGTGAGTTGATCGCGAACAGGTGACCGTCCGGATCATGGCTCGCAAGCGCGACGTCGACATCGCGAACCCTGCTCACGAGCGCGCGACGCAGCAACCCGAAAGCCAGGTGTCCCCTGGGTCCCGTGCTGCTCAACGGCATCGAAAAGCCGGAACCGCGCCAGCGTCGCCGGATCTCGCTGATCCGCTTCCGATAGGCCGCATCGGACAGCCTTAGAAGCCAGACGATTTCGGTCTTTGAATGCCCGGTCAGCACCAGCAGCGCCGTCGTTCGCAGCGCATCGGGCAAGGTCACCGTGAAGTGCTCGAGGTCGGTTTCCGGAGCAAGCTCCGCCGCACCGTCTTGTGCCAGCATGAACGCGCCGTCCCGCTGCTGCCTTCGCGCGGCGCAGCGCGCCGCGAACAGGGCGCGGTTGCGCAGCACGCCACCAAGCCAGCGACGGTTCTCGCCGCGTGTCATGTCACCGCGGTCCGACTCGATGGCGATCAGCAAGGCGTCATGCAAAAGGTCATCGGCCTCGCCCGCGCGTCGCGACTGCAGGCAGGCACGGCGCAGGAGTTCCCGATACGTCTTGGTGTCCATCTCGGCGGCAGCCTTTTGGTCAGGAGACTATGCCGCCTCGCACCTGCGGCAAAGGGTCGACACCGATCGCTTGTCGCCTGAACGCGAATGACGGCAGTGGGTCTGAGTCGGCCAACTACGGACTGGCGGCCGTTCGAAGTCGTGGCGGGAGGTCACTGCCTGGCGGTACCCAAGGCGTGTCGGTCGGTATTGGACCCGATACGGCCGACCGAATAGGATCGGTATCGCAATCTCCGGCCCCCCATTCCAGCCTACCGCCGCTTGACCCTGGAGCCTTCCCTTGTCCGGCAAGCCACTGCAAAGGCCCCCGACGGCGGTCGACCTTGCCCTGATGGCCGGGGTGTCCACGGCGGCGGCGTCGCGTGCGCTGTCCAACCCCGTCTATCTGCACCGGCGACCGCGATGACCGTCTTCGAAGGCAAGCTTGGTGTGGAGGACATGGGGCGGCACATACCGCATGTCTTCGAGGTCCCCGAGGCCTGCGCCGGCATCCGGGTCCGGCTCGAGCACGCGCCGAAGCACCCTGGTGTGGGAACGATCCCGCATCAGCTGAGCCTGAGTCTGTACGCCCCCGACGGCGGACGCGGGGCGCGGCACAACAACCCGGACCAGACCATCGTCC
>JANQIU010000157.1 GCA_028281985.1 Alphaproteobacteria bacterium
TCGTAATTGCTATTCCCGTTCTTATCGAAATGACCATGGCGTACATCATCCCCATGGTGGACGTATATATTTTAAGTCGGGTATCGGACCAGGCGGTGGCGAGTGTGGTATCGGCGATGCCCATCCTAATGCTTGGCATGGGCATTATGTCAGCTTTTCAAATTGCGGGAATTGGCGTGTGTTCTCGTTTAGCTGGGGCGAAAAAATTTAGGCTGCTCGGCCAAACGTATACCGCTTATACCGTATTAATGATCTTGATGGGAATTGCCTTTGGCGCATTCAACTATGCATGCGCCCCCTTTATTGTCGATTGGCTTGGTATCGGGCCCGAGATGAAGCAGCAAATGGAGGCTTACATCAAAATTTGGGGCGGAGGTATTGGCTTGTTAGTCACCTACCTGTGTTTCTCCAGTATTTTAATTACACAGGCAAAGACTCAGTACATCATGATTAGTGGGATACTCATGAACGTTACCAATATTTTGCTTGACTACATATTAATTGAAGGGCGTTTCGGTTTTTCGCCAATGGGTGCGCGCGGTGCCGTGGCGGGCGGTGGTCTGCAGGGCATCGATCAGCCGCAGGATTTCCTGGGAGTTCCGGCCGGTGGTCAGGGGGTAGTAGATCATGGCCCGGACGATGCCCTCCGGGTCGATGACGAAGACGCAGCGGCTGGTTTCGGTGCCGGCCTGTTCCGGCATGATCATCCCGTATTGCCGGGCGACCCGGCGGTCGGCGTCGGCGACGATCGGAAACGGGATCTCGACGTCGAAATGGTCGCGGATGGCCGAAAGCCACGCCAGATGGCTGTAGATGCTGTCGATGGACAACCCCAGCAGCTCGGTATTGCGCTCCTTCAGTGCCGGCGCGATTCGCGCGAAAGCCAGGAACTCGGTGGTGCAGACCGGCGTGAAATCGGCCGGGTGCGAAAAGAACACCACCCAGCTGCCGCGGAAATCCTCAAGCGCCAGACGACCCTGGGTGCTGTCCGCCTCGAAGGCGGGGGCCGGGTCGCCCAGCCGTGGCAGGGAGGGCGCGGGGGCGCCAGGGGGCAGGCTCGAATCGGTCATGTCACGGGTCCGATGTCAGATGGCACCCGAGGGTAATGCCGGCCTTCCCGGTTACAAGCAAGGAGATGCCCTTGAAGATGAAAGACCGTGCCCGGTAGCCGGGCACGGTCCAGTCAGCGGCAAGGCGCGGGCTTAGGCGCCGCGTTCGATCTTCTCGACACCAGCAACGAAGCAGGTCGTCGGTGAAGCATCGGCATCGGCGACGGTGGCGCCGCGTTCAACCTTCTCGACACCGGCAACAAAGCAGGTCGTCGGTGCAGCGTCGGCATCGGCGACGGTGGCGCCGCGTTCGACCTTCTCGACACCGGCAACGAAACAGGTCGTCGGTGCAGCGTCGGCCTCCGCGACGGTGGCGCCGCGTTCAACCTTCTCGACACCGGCAACGAAACAGGTCGTCGGCGAAGCGTCGGCCTCCGCAACGCTGGCGCCGCGCTCGACCTTCTCGACATTGGCGACAAAGCAGGTCGTGGGAACGGCGTCGGAGTCCTCCTCCGACGTGATCTCCTCGGGCAAATCGACCCCGTAGCGGTCCGCATACAGGTCGCGCGTGAAGCCCCATCCCCGGTCGAATTCTACGGTCCCGAATGCTTCCGGGTCGTGGTGCAAGTAGCCGCCGAACAAATCAAGGCAATCGTCGAAGTAACGACGAGTATCCAGGATATGGTTGTGCCACGCCAAATCGGCCGCGCCCGGAGGCGCCAGGTGCTTTCCGGGATGCTCTGCTACAAACTCCAGAAACATCCGATACCAGGTAATGGCGCGGTCGGCCCTTTCTTCGGTGAAACCTTCGTTCTTCATAAGGTCGTTATGCACTCCGCGCAGATCCAAAGCGGAGATTTTGGCCCGGGTCTGATCGATTACAATGCTATCCGGCATATTGGATGACCCCCTGCGTTAGCAATAGAGTTGCGTGTTCCCATGACGCCGCCGTCCAACCTGGGCGAACCGATCCCTAGAGCCGAAACGCCCCAACAGATTGTCTACCCCAGCGCCAGTTATCACATAGCGCGAGGTTGATTGAGTTGTCCACTACGATGCTAGAAAACAACTTTCATTTGAGCGCATCAATACATTATTTCGTGTCGCTAGAAACTAGTGCAATCTCGAAAAGGTTGATTTGCTGGACTAAATGAGCCTGATGGCGGTGCTGGCTCATGTTTCCTGAGAACAACGGGCGGCATGCGCCTGGAGTCACCGGCTGCGCTGGCGGGATTCAGGGTAACGACGGCCGCTGTGGCCGTCCTCCAAGGCTGGTCGGCGCCGGCCGTTCCGGTTTTACCAACCGTTGTTTCGGTGCGGCCTGATGATCCCGGCGATGTCGCACATGCACTGCGTCAGTCCAACCAGAGTGTCGACGCCCATGCGTACCATCAGCTCCCGCGCAGCGGCATCGAGCTTGACCTCGCTCGTGCCCAGATCTGCGGCGATCGCCGAAAGGGACTCGGCCCGGACCAGCCGGGTGGCCAGATCGGCCTGGAACTCGGTCAAATCATAGAGGTGTCGCAGCGTGCGCGCATCGACAGCACAGGCTGAATCGGGGTCGGCAACCAGGACGATGACCGACCCGATGGGTGCCCTGACGAGGGGCGCCAACCCGTGGGTGGTGGCGTTGATGCTAACGACCAAGGGTGGCCGCCCGCTGTTCCGCCGAACGCGCATCGTCGCCACAGCGGAACCAGCCCGCGTATGGGCGTAGCGCTTGATCTTCGCAAGCAAGCGCTTGTGGTCTTCAAGAAAGTCGGCCTGCAGGCTCGGACCGGCGAGGCGCAAGCCGTCCTCCTGGTCCAGAAGCAGGCTCATCGCGTGGTTGAAGTGACGGACCTGTCCGGCATCGGAAATCAGCGCACAGGGCGCCCGCCAAGCGTCAAGTGCCGCCGTCATGTCGGCGACGCGATTGCGCAGATCGGCGATCTCCGCGGCCGAACCGGCGTCCTGCGGCGACGCGGACGGGTCGAAGCTGCAGAAATCTACAACGCCGGTCGCCATTGTCGGGCTCAGCGATGTTCGGGTCTGATAGCTCCCGATGCCGTCGACGCGGACGTTCCGAATGACGAATGCGCTTCCATCGCGGTGCCGGCGCAGGAACCTGACCGATGGATGCTCAAGCCGGCCTCGCAAAGTATCGGCCAACCAGGTTTTCGGGTCTTCATAGACCAGCGGATGATCGAATCTGCCGCTTTTGACACAGCTCCAAAACACATCGGTAAATGTCGGGTATTTATCGTGATCTATGTTGTCATAGATCTCCCGATGTCGTTCATTGGCAAAGATTATACGGTCTTCAACGTCAAAAATAACCAGCGCATCTCCGGTGGTCTGCGCTGCTTCAATAACGGAAGAGAAGGCACGGAGGTCGGTCATGCCAAAGGTCCCAATCGGCGAGCGGTCTCCGCCGGGTTGTGGTTTGAAGGAACGGGACCATACCATCGCATCGATGACATATTCAAAGACGAAATCGGTTATTGGAAGCGACCAAACAGACCAATCCGGCTCATACACAAGTCTGAGATGCCTAAAGATCGCGAACCGCGGTCGATAATTCTACTTTTCTGACAGTGGTTAATGGCAGGCTGGATCAGCTACTACTATCGCTTTCAGCGGGACTATCCCCTGCAAGGTCAGGTGTTTCGAACGCCTTTTTTCGAGTTGACCGGCGCCGCGCTGTTGGCGCTTCTGCTTCACCATCATCATCCTGCGGCTCATTGCCGCCGGCCGCTCGCGTTGCCAACACCTCCGCCAATTCGGGCGCCATGACCTTGAGATTGCCGGCCGGCGCGGTGCCCTGCTTGTCCACGCCGAAATAGACCGTGGTGTGCGGGAAGGGGATCTCGATCCCCAGCTCGTCGAAGCGCTTCTTCATCCGGCGGTTGAATTCACGCCCGACATACCATTGCTTGATGGGTTTGGTCTTGAACCGGGCCTTCAGGATCACGGCGCTGTCGGCAAAGGCATCCACGCCCATGATCTCGATTGGCTCCAGTATCGCGGGGGCGTAGGCCGGGTCCTCCTGCAGTTCCCGGCCAAGCTGCTGTACCACCTCGATCACGTGATCCATGTCCTCCCGGTAGGCCACGCCGATGTCGAAGACGTAGTAGGAGAAATCCCGCGTCATGTTCATGACGGTGGTCACTTCGCTGAACGGGATCGTGTACAGGTTGCCGGCCAGGTCGCGCAGTCGCACGGTGCGGACCGTCAGCCCCTCCACCAGACCGCCATTGCCGGCGACGTTGACCACGTCGCCCACCTGCATCGTGTTCTCGACCAGGTTGAACAGGCCGGTGATCACGTCCTTGACCAGGGTCTGGGCGCCGAAGCCGATGGCAAGTCCGATCACACCGGCGCCGGCCAGAAGCGGCGCGATGTCGATGCCGATCTCCGACAGGACGATCAGGACGCTGACGGCAACCAGCACGATCATCAAGACGTTGCGCAGCAACGGCAACAGGGTGCGAAGCCTGGCCGTCTGGGCCAGGGCATCCTCGGACGCCGCGGCACGCGCCATGCGCCGGTCGATGGCACTGCTAACCAGTTCCCAGGCGACGAGGGCGCCGGCGGCCACGATAACGATCGACAGGGCGCTGGCCGCCAGCCTGTTTCCGGTGTCGCCGCCCAGCAGGTCGAAGGCGCGGATCCCCCAGATCTGCAGGAACGCCAGGACGGCGACGGCATACAGGCCGTAGCGCAGGATCTGCTCGCCGAGGCGAAGATACCGGATGATGCGGCGGCGCACCTTCGGCGAGCGCGATCTCAGGATCGGCGATCGCTCGGCGAGCTGGTCGACGGCCGTGCGCAGCACCACGTTCACCAGCACCACGCCCAGGATCAGCAGCGCGGACAGCAGGGTCGCGCGCATCATGAACTCGAAACCGCCAGGGATCCCCAGGGCGATAATCAGGTAGATCACCACCACATAGGCGATCGCGATCACGTGCCAGATATCGCCCAGCCGGCCGCGCAACAACCGGATCAGCTTCGGCACCCGGCTCCGTGCTGCGTCGCCGCCGGATGGCGCGGCGTCGGTGTCGCGGTGCCCTGAGATGGCCTGCGCGACGGCGCGGCGGTTCTGCACGATCACCATGATCAGCATCACGTTGAACAGCAGGCTCACCGCATTCAGCAGAACGTTGCGCGGTTCCAGGGGCAGCCCCAGGATCAGGCCGGTTTCCGCGATCACGTACCCGACGACGCCGACGAAGACGAGGCGGCGGATCCAGCGGAACAGGTACCCGGCCCTCTCGTCGGATACCGAGACGAGTTGGTGACCGGAAAGCCGGGGGGTGAAGACCGCGCGCGCCATCATGTTGGCGGCACCGATGACGAGCAGGGCGTTGACCAGGGCAAGGGCGACGATCCTGGCCGTCCAACTCGGTTCGTAGGTGCCGATGGCGGCAAAGGTGGCGGCACCAAATGCCACCAGCGGAACGGTATCGGTAGCGACCCGGCCCAGGAAAAGCCCCAACCGCTGCGATAGGCGGTTGGTCGGCACGACGAAAAACCGGCGCCGCAGCGGCGTCAGCAGCGCACGGGCCAGCATAAAGGCCAGGATGCCGGCGCCCAAAACGACGGTCAGTCCGATCAGGATGGCGGACCAGCGGGTGCGGGAATCGGCATCGTCAAGCTGGCCGCCGATCCAGTCGACCAGGTTCGGAATGGCCAGGATGGCGTTGCCCGTGGCCCGGACCTGACGGCCCATGCTGGATAGCCAGACCGAGAGGGACTCCAGCATCTCGACGCCGAAGCTCTCGATCAGCGGCCGATCGGTCGGCGCATCCTCGGCCAACAGCAATCGAAGGTCGGCGATCAGCGCGGCCCGGCGCTGTTCGTCCTCCAGCGTGGCGATCAGATCGTCGATCTGTTCCCGTGTTGCTTCGGCAGGTGCCGCTGCCGGCGCGCTGTCCGGCAACTGGGCGGCCGCCGGCCCGAGCGGAATCGTCAGGACGATAGCCAGAAGCGCCGCGCGCAGAAGGGTGTGCATGAGGCGGATCGACATGGACGTCGGTTCAGTTAGTGGTGCTGGCCGGTGTCCGGCGCAGCAGGGCCAGCAGGTCGACGGTGGGATAGCCGTCCGCGGGGACCCCAATGCTCCGCTGGAACGACCTGAGCGCGCCGCGGGTGGCCGGGCCGACCCGGCCATCGGGCTCGCCGGCATCGAACCCGCGGGCGTTCAGCAGGGCCTGGACTTCCTCCACCTCGGCAATGCGCAGGCGGGGGCCCAGGTCCGGCCGTGGTCCTGCCAGTGGCCCGGCCCCCTGGAGGCGGTCGGACAGGTGCCCTACGGCCAGAGCGTAGAGAATCGACCGGTTCCAATCCAGGACCCGGCGGTAGTTGTCGTAGACCAGGAAGGCCGGTCCGCGGTGACCCATCGGCACCAGGACCGATGCCTGGATGTCGACCACCGGCAGGTCGGTTCCGTCGATCCGCCGAACGCCCAGTGCCTGCCAGTCGGCCAGCGGTCGCGTCACGGTCAACTCGGCATCCTGCCAGGGGAAACCGGCGCCGACGGACACTTCGCGGCCCCAGGTGTAGGTGTCGTCCCAGCCCAGGGCCGACAGATAGGCGGCGGCCGAGGTCATCGCATCAGGGATGCTGCCCCAGATGTCGATACGCCCGTCGCCATCGCCATCCACGGCGTGGTCGACGAACGTCGTCGGCAGGAACTGCATATGGCCCATCGCACCGGCCCAGGATCCGACCATCCGGCTTGGCGAGACGCCGTAGTCCTGGATCATGGTCAGCGCGGCGAAGATCTGGGCCCGGAAGAAGTCGGAACGACGGTTGTCGTGGGCCAGCGTGGCCAGGGCGGGCATCACGGGGAAATCGCCCATGATGCTGCCGAAGTTGGTTTCCAGCCCCCAGAAGGCGACGAGGAACCGGGGTTGAATGCCGTAGGTCGCCTCCAGCCGGGCGAACAGCGCCGCGTGCCGGGCCAGCATCTCGCGGCCGGTGCGGACCCGGTCCTCGGTGATGACGTTGTCGTGATAGCGCCAGAACGTGTTCACGAACTCCGGCTGCCGGCTGTCCAGTTCCAGGACCCGGGGGATCGGCTCCACCGTGCCCAGGGCGGCTGCGATCGTCTGATCGGTGAACCCGCGGCTGCGGGCTTCAGCGCGCAGATCGTCCAGCCAAGCGGCAAAGGGCTGCTGCGCGGGCAGTTGCTGACCCGCTGCTGTGCCAGGGACAGCGAAGCAGCCAACCGCGATGGCCAGGACGGCAAGCCGCAGCAGCCCGGCGCGGGCCGGTCCGAAAAACGGCCGCCGGTTACCGGCGGTTCGTGACGACAGGATGGGCATGACCCGTCTCCCGATTCGGGGCCTTTGCTGCCGGTTGGCCAGGCAGGACGGACCCGGAAGATGCGACTCGTTCAAGTCGTCGCTTTTACCGGCATTTGCCAAGGCTTCCAATTCGAACCCACGCTTGTGGCCAGGACGCCGATCTGACTACCGTCGCGCATTCGAACGGGTCTTGCAGCGAGGGGGCCATGACTGTTCTGGCGCGCCGGGGCGGCTATGAAATCGACGACGACCGGCACCGCCTGGACCGGGACGTCATCCATCGTTTCCTGACCGCCAGCTATTGGTCCACCGGCATCCGCCGGGACGCGGTCGACCGGTCGCTGGCGCGATCGGACTGCTACGGCCTGTACGGCCCGGATGGTCAGCAGGCCGGCTTTGCCCGCGTCGTCACCGATGCCGTCCGCTTCGCCTTGCTGTGCGACGTTTTCGTCCTGCCCGCGCATCGCGGCCGGGGCCTTGGCCGGTGGATCGTCGCCGCGGTGCTGGCGGAACTCGATTCGATGGGCGTCAGCCGGGTCATCCTTGGCACCGCGGACGCTCACGACCTCTACCGGCAGCAGGGGTTCAGCGGACTGGCCGACCCGGGGCGAATGATGGAGCGCCGCCACGCCGATCCGATGTGGCGGGATCCGGCCCCGGCACACTCCGGTTAGGCGTGTCCGGCTAGAACAGCGACGAGGCGCCCGACC
>JANQIU010000175.1 GCA_028281985.1 Alphaproteobacteria bacterium
ATGTCCCGGTTCCAGTTCGTGTCGAAGAACCTGGACACCCAGGTGGAGAACCTGGAAGCGGCCAAGTCGGCCCTGTTGGATACCGACGTTGCGGCGGAAATGACCAAGTTCACCTCTGCCCAGGTGCTGATGCAGGCCAACGTGGCCATGCTGGCGCAAGCCAACCAGCTGCCCAGCGGATTGCTCAGGCTGCTGTCGTAAGCGTTAGGCCCCCGGGGCGCCGGCCATCGGTCGTCGCCCCCAGGGCCGGCGCTTCCGACGGAGCAAGGAGGGCCAACCCATGATCGACCCAACACGCATTTCGGCCGCTCCGCCGACTTCCGGAGCGCAGACGCCCTCGCCCGCCGGCGGAAGGCAAGACGCAACCCCCAAGCCGTTCGACGTTGTGCCGGCCATCGATGTCCCGGCGGATCGCACCGCCGTCGCCACGCCGGAATCGACCCATGACGGCGATGTGCTGCCGTCGCCGACGCCGGATGACCAGTCGGCCTACGAGGGTCCGCGACACGTCACCCAGGGCTTCATGCATGAGGAAACCGGACGGTACGTCATCCGGGTGGTCGCCTCGCTGAACCCGGACGACGTTATCGCGCAATATCCGCCGGAGAATCTGCTGCGCTTCTACGAGTTGGCCAGGGAATTGCAAGCCCAGTCCACCGCTCCGGAATTCGCCCAGAACCTGGCGGCGGTCTAGGGCGGGGCTAGCCCGATCGGCATTAACCGGACCGCAATGTTCGGGCGCGATCCTGGGAAGTGGAGGTCAAGATGGTCGACAGTGTCAGCGGTGTCGGAAACCTGAGTTTAGCAAACGGAAGGCCCACCTTCTTTGGTGGCCAGTCCGAAATCGACACCGAATCCCTGATCAACTCGCTGGTCGCCGCGCGGCGCCTGCCGGCCGTCAAGGTTGAGGAGAGCATCACCGAGAACGATGCAAAGATTGCCGCCTATGGCGATCTGAGATCGCTTCTGGAGGCCATGCAGCTCTCGGCCGAGGCCCTGCGCAACCCGCCCGGCTTCTTCGGGGCGGACAGCAACGTCTTTGAGCAGAAGGGTGTTTTCCTGTCCGGTGGTGGCACCGTCGCCGCCAGTTCGGTCATGAGCGCCACCGCGTCGAACAGTGCGGTGGCCGGCACCTACGACATGCGCGTGCTGCAATTGGCCCAGGCGGAGAAGGTGCATGCCCTGACCGCCTACAGCGACCAGGCGCTCGGCATCGAAAGCACCCTCGACATCGGTCTGGCGACCTCCAGCGTCGCTTTCGATGCGGAGAGCCCGGGTACCGTCGCCAGCTATGCCATCACCTTCGATGGCGGTCCCACGGTGAACAGCAGCGATCTGAGCGGTGTGACCAACGGCACCGAGCTTGCGGCACAGATCCAGGCGGACCTGACGGCTGCCGGGGTTACCGGGACGACGGTCAGCTATGCCGACGGCAAGATCTCGATCAATGATCCGCAGGGCCGGACGGTCACGACCGCAACCATGGACGGATCCGCCGGGACCGTCGTCAATGCGCCGTCGACCTACAGCAAGCAGACGGTCAGCATCGATACCAACGATACGATCTACTCGATCCGCGACAAGGTGAACGCGCTCAGCCAGCAGACCGGTGTTTCGGCATCGGTGGTGCAGACCAGCGCCGACGCCGGGGCGCCGCGATACGAGCTTCTGATCACGGCCAACGAAACCGGCTATGCGATGAACTACGAGCCGACCCATGTCACGGGCGGATCGGACGCGGCTTGGGTCGACAGCACCTTGCAAGCCGCGAAGACGGCCGAACTGGAGATCGACGGTATCCGGGTCAGCCGCACCTCCAACAGTATTGAAGACGCCATCGAAGGCGTCGCCCTGTCACTCTTCCAGGTGTCGCCGGATGGCGAGTCGGTGAATGTCGAAATCGGCACCGACCTGGGCGGCGTGAAGTCGATGATCACGGCGTTCGTGGACTCCTACAACGCCTACCGGAGCTTCGTTGACACCCATCAGGTCGTCGACGAAAGCGGCGAAGTGTCGACCGATGCCATCCTGTTCGGCGAGTCCACGTTGCGCAGTACGACCTCGCAGATCAGCAGCGACCTGATCCTGTCGGTTCCCGGCATCGTCGACAGCGGCACCGACAACGTCTCGCTGCTGGCCGAGATCGGCATCACGATGGATGAGAGCAACCGGCTCGTGATCAGCGAGGAGGATCTGGACAACGCGCTGATCGGGCGGTTGGACGAGGTGCGCGACCTGTTCGAGTTCCGGATGCAGGCCGGACACGAAAGCATGGCGATGCTGGAGCATACCGGCGCCATCGGCGTTACCGATTTTTCGGTCAGCATCACGCCGGCCGGCGACGTCACGACGAAGGACGATCTGGGCAACGACCTTGGCGACGTGCTGCGCCTGGAAGGGTCATCGCTGGTTGGCGTGGAAGGCACCGCTTTCGAAGGCCTGAAGATCTTCGTCAGCAGCGATGCCGTCGCCAATGGCGAGATCACCGACATCGACGTCAAGATGTCCCAGGGGATCGGCGATCGGATGTACAATTCGATCGACACGCTGATCGGCACGGACGGCCTGATCACGTCAGAGCTGTCTTCGCTTAACGCGCAGAACGAAGACTATGCCGATGAAATCACGGCCATCGATGTTCGCATCGAGGAATACCGGCAAAGCCTGATCGAAAAGTTCGCGCGAATGGAAGAGGCCCTGACCCTCAGCAAGCAGCTTTTGGATCAGGTCACGGCAATCGCCGACTCCATGTCCGGCGACAGCTAGTCGTCCGGCGTTCAGCCAAGTCACGGAGCTGGTATGTACTCGAACTATGCGGCCCAGGCGTATACGCGCAACGCCCAGAACACGGCTTCGCCTGGTGAGCGCATCGTCATGGCCTATGACGGCATCATCGCCAAACTGAAGGACGCCCGCCGGGCCATCGAGGAGAATCGGATTGCCGATCGGTTCAACGCGTTGACCAAGGTCGGCAATGTGGTCAACGCGCTGTCGAGCTGTCTGGACCACGAGAAGGGCGGCGAGGTGGCAGCCCAGCTCGAGCGCTTCTACAACTATCAGTTCTTCCAGATCCAGAACATCAACATCCGCAACTCAACGGATCTGTGCGACCAGGTGATCGCCAGTTTCGAGGAGATGCGCGACGCCTGGTCGACGGTGCACCGGCAGGCGAACCAGCAGGTCGCCCAGCCGCAGCAGGCCCCGGCCGCACCGCGCGTGGCCGGCGGCATCGGCATTTCGACCTGATAGACGCTTTCGGGGCGGTCTCGGTCGCTACGGTTCCGAAGGCCCCAACGAACCCACGCTTTCTCAATCGGTCCCGCGTGCTTCCACCGCGGCGGTCACCGCATGCCCGTCCTCGTTGTCCCAATACTGGACGTCGCCCTTGGTGGCGTCGTGGACGATGAAGGGCGGCGGTGACTGGCCCCAAAGTGCCGCCATCACGCCGGTCTTTGCGCTGTCCGGGTAGCCCGCGACGTCGGGCACGGTCTTGGTGGAGATCGCCAGGTAGACGAGGTCTTCATCGCCGGTGTTGATCAACTGGTGGGCGGTGTCCGGCCCGCCGGCCGGGGCCACGATGTAGTCGTTCGGCCGCACGGCATGGGTCTGGGAACCGAAGCGGAGGATCCCGCTGCCGCTGAGGATGAAGAAGTGCTCCTCGTTGCCGTAATGGTGGTGCAACGGGAACGCCGCCTTGCCGGCCGGCACCCGGGTCACGTTGGCGCCGATCGCCTTGGCGCCCAGCGGCCCGGCCAACTGGGACATGCGGAAATCGAACTGGTCCCCATGGCTCATGCCGTCGGTGGGGGCGTCGGCAAGGTTGATGATCGGTTTCATGGCGAGATCATCCCGTCGTTGATGTCGAACCGTTGGTGCGGACCCTCGCTTGTTCCTATTTTGTTTCAGTAGCCGATTTCGTGCCGCCTGTCACGGCCGCCTCAGTCGCGCTGGCCCCGTGGCGCGTCCAGCGCCCGCGCCGCCAGCATCGCGGCCAGGGCAGGTTCTGCCAGCGCGTCGGTGACGGCCTGTACCCGGGCCGGCGTGAAATGCCCCTCGCCATCGAGCAGGTTGACCGTCGCCAGTAATTCGCCCCCCAGGATGACGGGCAGGTTCATCACCGAGGCGCAGCCAAGCGCGCCGATCAGCTCATGATCGGGAAACACTTCGGCGATGTCGGCCAGCGTGTTGGCGACAAAGCACCGGTGCTGGCCGTGGACGATTTCAAACCAGGCATTCGGAATGATCGGCTTGGTGCCGGATGCCGGATAGGCGTCGGGCCGATTGCTGAAGGCGCGCCGGGCGAGGCCGGCCTGTAGATCGACGGTCATCACCGTCCACAACCGCACAGGCACAAGGGCGTCGCTGAGCCGATAGAGCGCGGTAAATGCGGCCTCCTGCGTTCGGGCGCTGGCCAGATCGGCGGCAAAACGGTCTTGCGCCGGGTCGATGATGTCGATGTCAGGCTGCATGGTGGGTCTCGTTCTTCCCTGGATCACGCGTTCTGTGGCGGTGTTGGGTCACTCTCGACCGCTGGCGGCATAGAGCGCCTGCGAGTACGGATCGGAAAAAGCGCCATCGTGAAGCGCGGTGGCCGGCGCGATCTCCACGATCCTGCCCTTGTTCATCACGCCAATCCGTTCGCACAGGAAGCTGACCACGGGCAGGTTGTGGGTGACCATCAAGTAGGTCAGGCCATGCTCGGCCCGCAGGCGCTTCAGCAGGTTCAGGATTTCGGCCTGTACGCTGACGTCCAGCGCGCTGGTGGGCTCGTCGAGCAGCAGCACTTCCGGTTCCAGCATCAAGGCGCGCGCGATGGCCACCCGCTGGCGCTGTCCGCCGGAAAGCTGATGGGGATAGCGGAACCGGAACCGGCGATCCAACCCCACATCGGCCAGCACCCGTTCCACTCTGGCGTCGCGATTGCCGATACCATGGATTGCCAGCGGCTCGGTGAGCACCGCATCCACCGTCTTGCGTGGATGCAGGGAGCCGTAGGGATCCTGGAATACCATCTGGCAGTGGCGGGCCAGCGTCCGGTTCGGGCGGTGGCTACCGGGCTGGCCGAGCAGCGTAATCTCGCCGATCCACTCCGGCGCCAGGCCGGCGATGGCCCTGAGCACGGTGGACTTGCCCGATCCGCTTTCGCCGACCAGGGCAAAGCTCTCGCCCTTGCCAACCTCAAAGCTGACGCCGTGCACGACGCGCTGTCCGGCATAGGCTATGTCGACGCCCCTCAGGGAAATCGCGCTCATGTGGCGCGTTCCATGACCGGCAGTTCGGCGCGTGTTTCGGGCATCTGCGGCACCGCTGCCAGCAGCCCTTGGGTGTAGGGATGGCGTGCCGTGTTCAGGGCGCCGGCCGGACAGGTTTCCAGGATACGCCCGGCGTTCATCACCACGATCCGGTCGCAATAGCGCGCCACGAGCGGCAGGTCATGGCTGATCAGGATCAGGCCCATGCCATGGTCGCGCACTAGGTCGTCGATAAGGCGCAGGACATCGCCCTGGACGCTGACGTCCAGCGCACTGGTGGGCTCATCCGCGATCAGCAGGCTTGGACGCGGGATCAGCATCATCGCGATCATGACGCGCTGGCCCATGCCGCCGGAAACTTCATGGGGGTAGAGCCGCGCCACCCGATCCGGGTCGTCGATGCGCACCGCTTCGAGCATGGCGCGAACCCGCGCCCGCATGGCGTGCCGCGGCAAGCGTTCATGGACCCGCAGCGCCTCTTCGATC
Organism: Alphaproteobacteria bacterium; assembly: GCA_028281985.1. Lineage (GTDB taxonomy): Bacteria > Pseudomonadota > Alphaproteobacteria > DSM-16000 > Inquilinaceae > JANQIU01. The sequence continues at coordinate 5,739 of JANQIU010000175.1, forward strand.
TGCGTGCCGACGGTCATCACCGGGTTCAGCGAGTAGCGCGGATCCTGCATGATCATGGAGATGCGGGCACCGCGCAGCTTGCGCATGTCGCGCTCGCTCAAACCGGCCAGATCCCGGCCGTCGAAGACGAGGCGCCCGCTCACCCGCCCCGGGGGGCGGATGAGGCGCAGGATGGCGCGACCGGTGATCGACTTGCCGGAACCGCTTTCGCCGACGATGCCGAGCCGTTCGCGCCCCAGGTCGAAGGAGACGCCGTCCACCACCTTCACGCGGCCGCGCGGCGTCGGAAAGCTGACCTGAAGGTTGTCGACCGACAGGAGGCTCATGACTTGCGTGCCGATTTCGGGTCGAGCACGTCGCGCAGGCCATCACCCAAGAAACAGAAGCCGAGCGAGACCACGATGATGGCAAAGCCCGGCATCGTCGCGACCCACCATTGATCGAGAATGAAGCTGCGCCCGCGCGAGATCATGGCACCCCATTCCGGCAGCGGCGGCTGTGCGCCGAGACCCAGGAACCCGAGACCTGCAGCGGTCAGGATGATGCCGGCCATGTCCAGCGTGACGCGGATGATCATGGAGGAGGAGCACAATGGCAGGATATGGCTGGCGATCAGCCGCGTGTGGGAGGCGCCGAGCAGTCGGGTGGCGGCGATGAACTCCGAATTGCGTAAGGTCAGCGTTTCGGCCCGCGCGATGCGGGCATAAGGGGGCCAGGTGGTGATGGCGATGGCGATGATGGCGTTTTCGATGCCCGGACCCAGGGCGGCGGCAAAGGCGAGCGCCAGGATCAGCTTCGGCATCGACAGGAAGATGTCGGTGATGCCCATCAACACGCGGTCGGCCCAGCCGCCGAAGTAGCCCGATACCGCGCCGACGATCAGGCCCACGGGGGCGGCGATCACCGCCACCAGGGCGACGATCAGCAGCGTGATCCGCGCGCCGTAGACGACGCGGGAAAAGATGTCCCGGCCCAGCTCGTCGGTGCCCATCCAGTGGTCGGCCGACGGCGGCAGGAGCCGGTTGGAAAGGTTCTGGCCGACCGGGCTCTCCGGGGCGATCCAGGGGGCAAACATGGCCGTCAGGATCAGCGCCAGGATGATCAGACCGCCGAGCACGGTCAGCGGGTTGTGCAGCAGATCGAGCGTCACGCGATAGGCCCGCCCGGCGGCGGCCTGCCGGCGCGAGGCGGGGCTTTCGTCGAGCAGCCAGGCGCGCATCTAGCGGCTCCTCGGGTCCAGCAAGGTGTAGAGCACGTCCGACACCTTGTTGATGATGATGAAGACGGCGCCGATCACCAGCGTTGCGCCCAGGACCGCGTTCATGTCGGCGTTGAACAGGGCGGTGGTCAGGTAGTTGCCGATGCCCGGCCAGGAGAACACCGTTTCGATCATCACCGACCCTTCCAGGAGGCCGGCATAAGACAGGCCGATCACGGTGATGAGCGGTACCCGGATTGCCCCGAAGGCGTGGACCCAAATCACCCGCCATTCCGGCACGCCCTTGACCCGCGCGGTTGTGACGTACTCCTGGCTTAGCTGATCGAGCATGAAAGAGCGGGTCATGCGCGCGATATAGGCCAGGCTGAAGACGCCCAGGATCGTTGCCGGCAGTACCAGATGCGACAGCGCGCTGCGCAGCACGTCCCAGTCGCGGGCGATGATGCTGTCGATCACCAGCAGGCCCGTGACCGTCGGCACCAGCCCTTCATAGAAGATCGCGACCCGGCCCGGCCCCGACACCCAGCCGAGCCCGGCATAGAAGATGGCAAGGCCGACAAGGCCGAGCCAGAAGGCGGGCACCGAATAGCCCAGCAGCGCGAACACCCGGATGACCTGATCGATCCAGCGGCCCTGATGCGCGGCAGCCAGAACGCCCGCCGGAACGCCCAGGCTGACGCCGATCAGGATGCCGAGGGTGGCCATCTCCAGCGTCGCCGGAAACACCCGCGCGAGGTCTTCGGCCACCGGCCGGTTGGTGGACACCGACATGCCGAGATCGCCGCGCAGCACATCCGTGACGTAGTCGGCGAACTGGACGATCAGCGGCCGGTCGAGACCCATCGCGATGCGCGCGGCCTCGTACTGGGCATCGGTCGCCCGGTCGCCGACCACCGCCAGAACCGGGTCGATCGGCACGACGCGGCCGATGAAGAAGGTGAGCGCGAGGAGCCCCAGAAAGGTGACGCCAACGACAAGCACGAAGCGCGCGACGGCGTAGACCGGGGCGGCAACAGTCATCCGCTGCCCATTGCGCTCAGTGATCATCGGACGCGCTCTGCAGTCATTGCGGATCTCGGCCCAGTGTCATCGAGGGGGCGCCGGCGATCGACGGGATCCCCACAGGGCAGACCACATTTGTCTTGGTTTCAGCAAATAGTTTTGATTTCATCAAAGAAGTTTTGGTGAATCCTGAGGGAGCGATGGCGCGGCCAAAGCTGAACACCAACCCCAATCTGGGGGCTTTGATCCGCAAAAGGCGCAAGCAGCTGGGCCTGACCCTGCAGGCACTCTGCGATGATGCCGGGTTGTCGGTGGGCTATCTCAGCCAGGTGGAGCGCGGACATGCCACGCCTTCGCTGGGAACGCTGGCGCAGATCGCGCAGGCGCTGGACGCCGAGCTGGATTACTTCGTCGCCAAGCCGAAACCGGCGAGTTCCCTGTCGCGGGCCGGGGCCCGCCCGCAGTTCTCGCTGGATGGCTCGTCGATGGTGTACGAGGCGATCGGCGCCGAGTTTCCCGGCGCGGAGCTATCCTCCTACATCCTGCATGTGCCGCCGGGCTACGCGTCGGAGACGGTGAGTCATGAGGGCGAGGAGATCGTTTTCCTTCTCGACGGCGAAATCACGCAGATCCTCGATGGGCAACGCTTCGTCCTGCGGCGCGGCGACAGCCTGCACTACAGCGGCGCCACGCCGCATTCCTGGTCCAACACGACCGACACGATGGCACGCATTCTGTGGACGGGCACCTTGGCCGTGCTGCAGCGAAAGGGCGCCGTTCATCTGCCGGAGATGATTGCGGCCAATACCAATTCCTAACGACAGAGACAGGAGGTACAGAGCAATGAGGCCGATCAAACCCGTCCTGCTGGCAACCGCGCTGGCGCTGCCCCTGGCACCGTTCGCCGCACAAGCCCAGACGCCCGACGAACTGCTGGTCATCGCCCAGAACATCGACGACATCGTCGCGATCGACCCGGCCCAGGCCTACGAGTTCACCAGCGGCGAGCTGGTCACCAACACCTACGACCGTCTGGCGCAATACGATGCTGACGACACGACGGTGCTGGCCCCCGGTCTGGCCACGGACTGGACCATCGATGCCGAGGCGAAGACCATCACCTTCACCATGCGCGACGGCGTCACGTTCCATTCCGGCAATCCGGTTCGGGCCGAGGATGTCGTCTTCTCCTTCGCGCGGGTGATCGAGCTGAACCTGACACCGGCCTTCATCCTCGCCCAGCTCGGCTGGACGCCGGAGAACGTGCGCGACATGGTCACCGCCGACGGCAACACCGTCACCGTACGGTATGACGGCGATTTCAGCCCGGCCTTCGTGATGAACGTGCTGGCGGCCCGTCCGGCTTCAATCGTCGACGAGCTGACCGTCATGGCCAACGAAGTCGACGGCGACATGGGCAATGCCTGGCTGAACGCCAATTCGGCGGGCACCGGCCCGTTCGAGCTGACCACCTTCCGCCCGGCGGAACTGGTGCGGATGACCGCCAATCCCGACTATTTCAGCGGCGGTCCGGCGATCGAAGGGGTGATCATCCGGCATGTGGCGGAGTCGGCGACCCAGCAGTTGCTGCTGCAGTCCGGCGATGTGGATCTGGCCCGCAACCTGACGCCCGATCAGATCGCCTCGCTGGATGGCGACGGTATCCGGGTGGAGACCTTCCCGCAGGCCGCCGTGCACTTCCTGTCCTTCAACCAGGCCGTCGACAGCCTGACCCCGCCGGCGTTCTGGGAAGCGGCGCGCTATCTGGTCGACTATGAGGGGATGACCAATTCGATCATCGCCGGCCAGATGGAGGTGCATCAGGCGTTCTGGCCGGAGGGCTTTCCCGGCGCGCTGACCGACACGCCCTATACCTACGATCCGGACCGGGCGCGCGCGATCCTGGAAGAGGCCGGGGTCGACCTGCCGATCACCGTGACGCTGGACGTCATCAACTCGGCCCCGTTCACCGATATGGCCCAGTCGATCCAGGCCAGCTTTGCCGATGCCGGTGTGAACTTCGAGATCCTGCCCGGCACGGGCAGCCAGGTGATCACCCGGTACCGCGATCGTAGCCACGAAGCCATGCTGCTCTACTGGGGGCCGGACTTCATGGACCCGCACTCCAACGCCAAGGCATTCGCCTACAACTCCGACAACAGCCAGGACGCCTATGCGGCCACCACGACCTGGCGCAATTCCTGGGCGGTGCCGGAGGAGATGAATGCCATGACGACCGCGGCGCTGACCGAGCCGGATCCGGCGGCCCGCGAGGACATGTATCTGGAGCTGCAGCGCCAAGTGCAGGACAGCTCGCCCATCGTGATCATGTTCCAGGCCTCCTATCAGGTGGCGATGGCCGAGTCCGTCTCCGGCTACGTCAACGGGGCGACGTCGGACTTCGTGTTCTACCGCCTGGTCGAAAAGAACTGATCGGCCCTGACCGCCGGTCCCTTGGCTAACGCCAGGGGGCTGGCGGCGTCAGCCTCTCGACCCAACCGGTAGGCTGGCCGCCGGAAGAGCGTTGCGGCTGTCTTTACATTCTTTTATGCCCGCCGTGCTTACCATGCAGCGACCGCGAGCCGATCCGCCGGCTGCCGCACGACGCATCTGTGTCGCGTCGATGGGGTCGCTGTCGTGATCTGTCAACAATCAGGTCGCGCCCGGCCTCGGAAACGACACCTCAGATGACACTGTGTTTGGCGATCGGTGCTGGCGTGGAGCAACGCCCGGTCATCCAGGCAGCTCGGGAACTGGGGCTGACCGTTGCGGCGTTCGACAGGGACCCGGCGGCGCCCGGGCTTTCAGATGCGAACGACCCGCGCGTGATCGATATCGCCGACACGGATGCCATCGTGGCCGCGGCCCGTGAGCTGGGTGTCAAAGCGGTTCTACCGACGCCCATTGGCCGAAGCCTGTCAACCGTCGCGGCAGTGAATGAGGCGCTCGGCCTGTGCGGCGTGCGGCCGGACGCCGTCAATGCGTGCACGGATAAACGTCAGTTCCACCTGCTGGCGGCGGATGTTGGACTGCGACCGATCGCGAGCACCCTCGTCCATGACCCGACGACGGCCCGCGCCGCGGCCCATAAGCTGGCGTATCCCGTGATTCTGAAGCCGCGGTTCGGTTCCGGCAGCCGTTTGGTTCGGCTGTGCGCCGACGTCGCCGAACTGAACGAAGCCCTGACGGCCATCGATCAGTGCGAGTTCTCCGACGGACTGATACTGGAAGAGGCCTTTGCCGGTCGCGAATACGGTGTCGATGCCTGCATCGTCGGCGATCACTATCAGCCGCTGGCGATACGCGGCAAAGAGCTGACGCCACCGCCCTGGAGACAGGAACTCATCTACGTGGTTCCGTCCGAACTCGCCGCTGAGCAGGCGTCAAGCCTGCACCGGGCAACGGCGCGCCTGGCGAGTGCAATGGGCCTACGGGATTGTTTCATCAATGCAGACGTTTTGTTGAGCGACGGTGACCGGATCTGCATCGTGGAGATCGCCGCACGTCCGGCGGGCCAGGAGGTCGGGACGAGCATCTGGCCCTTGCTCTACGGCGTCAGCCCGCTCTCTCGGATGATCGAAGTGATGATCGGCCGGCGGTCTTCGCTCGACCTGCCGCCACCCGCCGCGGCGGTTGCGCTCGGGTTTTTGCCGCTGCGAGCAGGCCGTGTGCTCGATATCCGAGGGCTGGATCTGGCCGCCAGCGTACCGGGCATCATCCGCCTCACGTGCCCGGTGCGGCCCGGTGACGTGCTTGCCCCGCTCACGGACGGTCGCTCGGCCCAGAGCCGGGGATTTGCGATTGCCGCCGCAACGACTCCCAGAGCTGCTAGACAAGCCCTTGCGACCGCTCTAGCAGCCGTCGAGATCGACGTTTCACCCGAGCCAGTGGGGCGATGATGACTGGTGCCTACGATACCCAGAACCGGCAGTTCTGGCGTGCTGCGCTCAGCAACAAGCCGCTTCTTTACCCCGACGAGCAGGTCGTATCCTACCTGGCCAATGAGTGGCCGGATCGACAGGCAAACGGCAGGCGCACCGCGCTGGATGTCGGCTACGGGACGGGCCGGCATCTTCGGCTGCTTCGGGACTACGGGTTTTCCGTGCATGGGGTCGACCTGTCCCCGGACGCCGAAGAGGGTTTCGCCCAATGGTCCGAAGCCGACCGCCAGGGCATCGTCGTCCGCACCATCGACCAGTTTGCTGCTGACCTGTATCCGCCGGCGAGCCTCGATCTGGCGATCGCCTACGGTGTGATGTTCCTGTTGCCGCAAAGGCAGATGGAACTGGATCTGACGGCGCTTCGCGGTTGGCTGAGGCCAGGAGGCGGTGCCATCATCAATTTCCGTACGCCGCGGAGCTGGTTCTGCGGGCTGGGCCGGGAGGTTGCGCCCGGGACGTTCGACCTGGATGACCGCGCCGGCCCATACGCCGGGGCGATCTACACCTTCCTGGACCCGGACGAGAGCGCTGCGTTGCTGGACCGTGTCGGGTTCGACATCGTCAACAAAGAATACCTCGAACTGCACAAGCGCAACGCCAGCGAGGTCCACGCATGGTCGACCTATTGGGTCCGGGTGCCATAGGGGACGAGGTGATGGAAGCGGTGGCGTTTGGGCGGCGGCAGGTCGGCCCGGGGCAGCCATGCCTGCTTGTGGCGGAGATCGGCGCGAACCACGGGGGAGACCCGGGATTGGCGCTGGAAATGGTTCATGCCGCCGCGGACTGCGGTGCCGATGCGGTCAAGTTCCAGACCTACACGGCGGATGAGTTGGTGTCCGATGCGGGCCGCGTCATTTCGTGGGGACCGCCCGGACAGGAGCGCCGCGAGCCGGTTGGTGCCATGTTTGATCGGCTGGCCTTGTCGCGCGACCGCCTTGCGGACCTGTTCGCCGTCGCACGCGACCGCGGCATCGAAGCCTTCGCGACCCCGTTCAGCGTCGACGCGGCCCGTTTCCTGGCCGGCCTGGATGTTCCGGCCATGAAGATCGCGGCGGCCGACTTCGCCCATTTGGACCTGCTGACTGAAGTTGCCCGGTCGGGCAAGCCGGTCGTCTTTTCGATCGGCAAATGTACGCTGTCGGACGCCGACAGGGCGGTCCGGCACCTGGAAGGCGCGGGTTGTACGCAGCTTATCCTGCTCCACTGCGTGTCGCAGTACCCGGCCCCGACCGACCAGATGAACCTTCACACGATTCCCGCGCTACACGCGATCTACCCGCGGTATCCCGTCGGCCTTTCGGATCACGCGGTCGGCATCGTTCCGGCGCTGGGCGCTGCGGCGCTTGGCGCCCGACTGATCGAGAAGCACTTCACTCTGGATAAGGCGATGGACGGTCCGGATCATTGGTTCAGCGCCGATCCCGAGGAGCTGCTGGCGCTGGCCAATGGAATAGGCGAATTGGACCGTGCGCTTGGCGTCGTCCGCCCAGGCGTTCTGGATTGCGAAGTCGAGGAGCGACGCAACGCCACCCGTTCATTGGTCCTTGCCCGACCCCTTGCCAGGGACCAGGAGGTCACCCCCGACGACCTCAAGATCGTAAGGCCAGGCTGGGGTATCGACCCGCGCGACCGCGACAAGGTGCTGGGCATGCGGGCTCTGTCGGACCTTCCAGCCAACCACGTCTTGGTCTGGGACGACTTCAAGCAGAGCTGACGGGGCGCGCGAGATGGCGATCGTGCTGCACTGCGCCGCCGGTCCGGCGATCGGCCTGGGCCACCTCGCGCGATCGGCATCGGTTACCGCTGCGCTGTCCAGGCTTGGCGCACTCGCGCATTTGCTGGTCGAGGCGCCG
>JANQIU010000191.1 GCA_028281985.1 Alphaproteobacteria bacterium
ATTGTAGTCGGTGTGCTCGCCCATCAGGTTGGCCCGGGCTGGCGCCGACGCAACGGCGTCCGGCTCGGCGCCGAAGGTATCGGCGAAGACGGCTTTTGCCTGGGCCTCCTCGGGCCATCCCGTCATCGGGTGACCGCCACGTCGCGGAGCCGTCCGGCCATGTCTTCCGGCGCCACGTCGACCAGGAAGGTGCCTGCCCCCTGCTCACATCCGGCCAGGAATTTCCGCTTGTTGGTATCGCGCAGGAACGGCAGGAACTGAACGTGGAAGGGAAACACGTGCTCCGCCCCCTTCGGCGCCGCATACAACAGCATGATCAGCGGCATCGGCCGGTCGAACAGCGCGTCATAAGTCGCCGTCACCTTGCCGATCAGGGTGGCGAACGACCGTATCTCCGCCGCGTCGAACGACCACGGCCCGGCGTGAAAGACCTTCGGCAGAATCCAGACCTCGAACGGGAACCGCGCAAACGGGGGCACCAGCGCCTGCATCCGGTCATCGCCGGCCACGGCCAGGCCATCGTCGGCCTGCCGAAGCAGATCGGACCGCAGGTCGGGGGTCTTCCGGAACCCGTCCAGCATCCGTTCGACCACCGGCGGGATGAACGGGAAAGCATAGATCTGGCCATGCGGGTGGTGCAGCGTCACGCCGACGGCTTCGCCCCGATTCTCGAAGGGCATGACGAACTGTACCTGGGATTCGCCCAGCAGATCCCGGTACCGGTCGATCCAGGCCTGAACCACCAGGGCCTGCCGGTCCGCCGACAGGGCGGCGTAACTCGCCTCGTGGTCAGAGGTGTAGACCAGCACTTCGCACAACCCGTTCGACGGCGCGGTGGGAACGCCCAGGCCCGGGGGATCGTGGGCGTCCGCCTGCATGCCCGGGAACCGGTTGGGGAACACCGCGACCTCGAAATCGGCGAACGGAATTTCCCCGGGAAACCCGCCTTCCGCAACCGGGCAGAGCGGGCAGTACTCAGCCGGCGGCATGAATGTCCGGGCCTGGCGATGGGTGGCGTAGATGACCCATTCCTGGCGCAACGGATGCCAGCGGAGATGGGGGTTGGGCGGGTCTACCGGCGGCAGGTCCTCGGTCACCGGAAGCGTGTGCGGCTGACGGCCGTACAGGCGCAGCACGCGACCGTCGGTCTTGGTGTAACGGCGCAGGTGATAGGCGATCGGGGCGTCGACAGCTTCAAGGTCACTCACGGGTTATGCTCCCCGCCCGACATGCGTCTGAAAGCCGCCGCGATACCACTGCCAGGCCGTATCGACGATCGGGTCGATGGTGGTGAACTTGGGGGCAAAACCCAGGATCTTCGCGGCACGCGACGGGTCGGCAATCAGCGACGCCGGATCCCCTTCCCGCCGGGGCGCTTCCCGCACCGGGGTCTTCGCACCGCTGACCCGGTCCGCGGCGGCGATGATCTGGCGGACCGAGATGCCGGTCCCGGTGCCCAGGTTGAAGGCGTCCGTCCGACCGCCCGCCATCAGATAATCCAACGCCTGCACATGCGCCGCCACCAGGTCGGTCACATGGATGTAGTCGCGAACGGCTGTGCCATCGGGGGTCGGATAGTCGGTGCCGAATAGATCAAGATGCGAAATCTCGCCGGCCGCCGCCATCAGCGCCCGCGGGATCAGGTGGGTTTCCGGATCGTGGGCTTCGCCGATATCACCGTCCGGGTCGGCACCAGCGGCGTTGAAGTAGCGCAGCGAAACCGATCGCAGGCCCTTCGCAGCATCCACATCGCGCAGGATCTGCTCGACCATCCACTTCGAGTTGCCGTAGGGATTGATCGGCTGCTTTGGCGCATCCTCCGGGATGGGAACCGTGTCCGGCGTGCCATAGACGGCCGCCGTCGAGGAGAACACGAGCTTGTCGATGCCGGCATCGGTCAAGGCCTGGACAAGGGTGACCGAGGCCGCCGTGTTGTTGGCGTAGTACTTGCCGGGCTCCCGCACCGATTCGCCGACGAAGAGATAGCCGGCGAAGTGCATGACCGCCTCCGGCCGATGTTCGGCAATCGCAGCGTCCAGCCGTGGCCGGTCGGCGGTATCGCCTACGACCAGGGGACCCCATTGCACCGCCCAGCGGTGACCTTGCTCGATCGTATCGTATGCCACCGGCACATGGCCCGCCGCTGCCAACGCCTTGCAAGCATGGCTGCCAATGTATCCGGCGCCGCCGGTGACCAGGACTGTCGCCATGACACCATCCGCCGTAGGGGGAGAGATCGGCCGCGCGTGGGTCGTCTGCAGCCGCGACCGCTCCGCATGGTTCCCCGGATGGCCCGGCCCTGCAAGGCCCGATACGGCAAAACGGCTAGGCTGTCGCGTTTACCGACCGTACCCGCGCGCCGCCTGCCCCCGATGGCTAGACGCTGACGTCCTGGGGCGGTTTCGGGCTGTGAACCGGTGCCCAGAGGGCATCACCATTGGCCAGCCAATGGCGGCCCTGGCGCAGCAGGCGCCGGTCGTCGAAACGGTGAACGCCCCACAGAAAACTGCGCAGCCGGTCGAAACGGCCCAGGAAGAACGTCAACAGCTCCGGGTCGCCGCGGATAAGGTCGACGCCCAGGGCAATGGGTTGCAGCTTGCCGAGCGCGGCCGCTTTCGGACCGTGGCGATCGACGCGCAGCACCATGTGGCGAACCCGGCCTGCCACATCCCGCCCGACGCGGTCGAGGGCGTCTTCCGGCAGCGCCTTCGGCCAGCTCGCCACTTCCAGGGTCAGGTACCGGGCGCGGGACGCATCGGGAAAGCTGCGCAGGATGGCGGACACCGTATCCAGATAGGGCGGGCACAAGGTGCTGCCGTTGACCGGCACGATCATCTGCAGCCCGCGCCGGTTCTCGATGTTCTTCTCGGTCTGGTCCAGCGCCGTATACAGCAGGGCGAAATCCAGCCGGGCCGCCCGGTCGGGGTCGTCGCCCCTGGTCGCCACCAACCGGACACGGCCGTCGCCCGCCTGTTCCAGCGGCACCGTGACATAGGTGTCCAAACGCCGGCGCGGCAGGTCCACCGTTGGCAGATAGCCGATCACCTGCCCGGCGGGAAGCGGTTCCATGTCCAAATCGGGGACAGATCTGGCCCGCAACTGGCTCGGCGGCGGCCAGCTCAAAGGGACCCAGTCCGACCAGGACGCTAGGGTGTGGCCCTCGATCGCCGTTTGCCGGACGTCTTTTTCGATAGGACGGTAGGAGGCCACCGGCGCGCGGGATCGGCGGCCCGACATCGCCTGCCAGTCGGTCGAGCTTTTGTCGGCGGCCTCGCCGGTCTGCCATTCCCCGGGGACCGGATCGGCGGCGTCTCCGCGCCAATCGGCGCCGGCCAGCCGACCCGATGGGTCGGCGATCGTGCCGGAATGGTCGAGAACCTCCACCACGTCGTCCCGCCGGGTCTCGCTGGCCGGCACGGCTGGCGTGGGCTTGCGGGGACGTTTGTCGCCCTCCTGCCAGACAAGGTCGTCGGCCCGCTTCCCCCGAACCGTCGTTTCGGCTTCGTCGTCCTTCCGGCGCTGCGAGGCATCATCGCCGGCAGCCTCGTCGCCCCGCCGCGCCAGCACCACATCCTGCCAATTCGGTGCAGCCCTTGCTTTGCCCGTGCCCCCCTGCCATTCGCCGTTGCGCGGATCGGCGCCGTTTCCGCCGGCTTCATCAGCGGTTTCCGATGCACCGCGCCGGGCGAGTTCGACCCAGTCTTCGCGGTTCTTCGCGGTGGCTGGCATCGCAGCGAGTTGCTGGTCCGACCTGACTGCGGTGGATGCGATCTGCGACCAATCCGGTGCAGCCCGCGCCCCGGTGGGCGACGACGGGCCGATCCGCGGGTCCCTGTCGGCATTGGTTCCCGACAGGGACCCCTGCCCGGTCATCGCTCCGGCCGGCACCGGTTGCCAGCCGGCCGGTGCCGCCGGCTGGGCTGGTATGGCCTGCCACCCCGGGGACCGGTCACCGGCCGGCTCTTCGGCTTTCAGGGACTCCCGAAGCGGGCGCTCCAGACGATCCCACCAGTGCACGACCCGGTGCCACCCGTCGGCATCGTTGGGCAGCGAGGACGGATCGTCGGAGAGCGGCCGGATGGTGCCGCTCTCCATGACAAACGTGTCCGCGTGCCGGATCACCGCATCAAGCTTCTCGGGATCAAGTTCACCGGAGTCGGTCAGGATTTCCTGGACTTCGATCTCCGCCAGTTGGACGCGCACGCCTGCAAACCGATCGCCGATCAGGCATGTCATCAGAGCCGTGGTGATTTCCTCGACCTTGGTCCGCGCTTCCTGCGGCTGCTTGGTGGCGAATTCGAACAGGAACGTATCGTCGGCTTCCCGCGTGCAGACATCGGCCGGCCGCAAGCGCAGGCTGATGGTGTTCTCGGCCGACAGCAGGACGGTATGCGCAACCTCGGTCCAAACGTCGTCCAGCGCTTCCTTGAAGCTGCGCAGCGACAGGATCTGCAGCTTCGTCCCATCGGGCACGGCACGCTCGCGGATCAGGTCCTCGAAGGTCAGGAAGGTGAAGTCGGTCTCGTTCAACCGCTCCTGAAGCCGCCGCATCCCGTCGTCGGACGCCCGGTCGAGCGTCGGATGCTGAACCTCGACGAACAAGGTTCGGTTGAAGAAGGCCTCAAGTGACTTGATGACTGTGCGCATAGAAGTATCCGCGGCCTCGATCGGGCAACTATGCCGTCGGATGTCTTAATGGCTCGGAAACGTTAGGCTTAATGTTCCCTTGTCGCTGTCCGGGTCAGGATGGGCCGCCGGCCATCCGGGTCCGACGGCTGCGGGGCGCGCCGACAAGCCGGCATCCGATAGCAGCGACTCGCTATATCTCGCGCCGATATATTTCTTGACTATATATGGGAATGGGAGGAGACTGTTTCGCGTCTAAGGAGGAACGCCGATGGATGTGAAAACCCTTTGCCTTGGTGTCCTGGCGCTGGGAGACGCTTCCGGCTACGAGATCCGAAAAGCCTTCGAAGACGGGCCGTTTTCGCATTTCCAGGAGGCCGGCTTCGGGTCGATCTATCCGGCGCTCAAGAAGCTGACCGACGAGGAGTTGGCGACTTGCTTCGAGCATCAGCAGGACTCCCGCCCCGACAAGAAGGTCTACCAGATCACCGCAAAAGGCCGGCAGGCGCTGTTTGACGCCGTCAACCGCGAACCCAGCGGCGACAAATTCCGGTCCGATATGATGTTTGCCCTGTTTTTCGCCGATCTGATGCCGATCCGCCGGGTGGACCGGATCATCTCCGATCGCATTGACCATCACGCGCAGGTTCTCCAGGATCTTGAGGCTTGCGAACATGAGAACATGGCGCCGGGCCCGGCCTTCGTACTGCGGTTCGGCCGGGCGATGCACGCCTGCGCCAAGGCTTATCTGGAAAACCATCAGCACGAGTTGATCGGCGGGGTCCTTCAGCGCGACGTCGCCCAGTAACCGCCGCCCGTGATCGCGGGCCGCGGCCGACCGTTCGATTGGAGAGGACAGGATGCGCAAGTCCTGGATCATTGCCGGCCTGATTGCGGTCGGTGCGACCGCCTGGGTTGCCTCCGGTCAGTTCGCCGACTCCAGCACGCCGGCGGACGAAGCCGCCGAAGCGCAGGAGCGACCTGCCGCCCCGCCGCCAATGGTGCGCGTCCGCCAGGTCACGGCCGAACCGATGCTGAGCGAGATCACCGTCCAGGGACGCACGCTGTCCGACCGCACGGTCACGGTGAAGAACGAAGAATCCGGTCGGGTCATGGAAGTGCTTGTGGATCGCGGCGACATCGTCAGCGAAGGCGATCTGCTGATCCGCTTGGACCCGGAAGACCGGGAGGTGATGGTCGAGAGCGCCCGCGCGCTGGTCACCCAGCGCGAGCTGGAATTCGCCGCGGCCCGGCGGCTGAACGACCAGGGCCATTCCTCCGACGTCACGCTGCTGACGGCGCGGGCCGCCCTGGACGCAGCGCGCGCCTCCCTGCGGTCGGCTGAGATCGCACTGGCGAACTGCGATATCCATGCGCCGTTCGACGGTGTGGTCGACGAACGCCATGCCGAACTGGGCGACTACCTGGACCGCGGCGAAGCGGTGGCCACCGTGGTCGACCTGGACCCGATCCGTGTCGTCGGCCAGGTCTCCGAGCGTTATCTGGGCGCGCTGGAGACCGGCGCCGTCGCATCGGTCCGCCTGATCGACGATCGGTTCGTCGAAGGACCGATCAGCTTCATCGGTAGTATCGCCGACGAAACCACGCGGACCTTCCGTGTCGAGGTCGAAGTGCCCAACGCCGACGGTCAGGTGATCCAGGGTCTGACCAGCGAACTGCACCTGCCCATCGAAGAAGTGACGGCGCACCGGATCCCCGCTTCGGTCCTGAGCCTGGCGGACGACGGGACGCTGGGTGTGAAGTCCGTCGACGCGGACGATGTCGTCCAGTTTCACCCGGTCCGCATTCTGGGCGACAGCGGCAGCGGGATCTGGCTCGGCGGCCTGCCGGAGGCTTTCCGGCTTATTGTCGTCGGTCAGGAGTTCGTGCTGCCGGGCGACCGGGTGAACCCCGTCACGGCGGATGAGATTGCCGTGTCCAGCGACCAGACGCAGACCGAGGGCTGAGCCGTGGGCGCCATTATCCAGGCGGCGCTGCACCGGTCGCGAACCGTCGTCGCGACGCTGATGCTGCTGCTGGTCGCCGGTGTCTATGCCTACGTGTTCATTCCCAAGGAATCGAACCCGGACATCGACATCCCGATCATCTACGTCTCGCTGAGCCTGTCGGGGATCTCACCGGAGGATGCGGAACGCCTGCTGGTGCGCCCGGTTGAGGAGGAACTGACCAGCATCGAAGGGGTCAAGGAGATGACCGCCTCCGCCTATCAGGGCGGCGGCTTCGTCCAGTTGGAGTTCGACGCCGGCTTCGACGCCGATACCGCCCTGCAGGACGTGCGCGAGGCGGTCGACCGGGTCAAACCGGACCTGCCTGACGACGCTGACGAACCTTCCGTCAACGAGGTCAACTTCAGCCTGTTCCCGATCATCGTCGTGACCCTGTCCGGCGAGGTGCCGGAACGGACGCTGGTGCAACTGGCCCGCAATCTGCGCGACGAAATCGAGGGCATCCCAAGCGTCCTGGAGGTCAATGTCGGCGGCGACCGCGAAGAGGTGGTCGAAATCGTCGTCGACCCCATGCTGATCGAAAGCTACGGCATCAACGGCGGCGACCTGGCGACCCTGTTCGCCCGCTCCAACCGGCTGGTGGCGGCCGGAGATCTGGACACCGGCGACGGCCGGTTCGCCATCAAGGTGCCCGGCCTGATCGAGGAGTTGGAAGACGTCCTGAACATGCCGGTACAGACCAGCGGCGACGCCGTGGTCACGGTACGGGACATCGCCGAGGTGCGGCGGACCTACAAGGACCCGGACGGCTACGCACGGGTGAACGGCGCACCGGCGGTGACCCTGGAGATCTCCAAGCGCACCGGCGAGAACATCATCAGCACGATCCGGCAGGTCCGGGCCCTGGTGGAGCAGGAAAGCGCGCTGTGGCCGGATGCGGTCCGCGTCGACTTCACCCAGGACCAGTCGAAGTACATCGACATCATGCTGACCGACCTGCAGAACAATGTCATCAGCGCCATCCTGCTGGTGATGATGGTTGTGGTCGGCGCCCTGGGCCTGCGGTCGGCCGGCTTGGTCGGGTTGGCGATCCCCGGATCGTTCCTGACCGGTGTCCTGGTGCTGATGATCATGGGCCTGACGGTCAACGTCGTGGTGCTGTTCGGCCTGATCCTGGCGGTCGGCATGCTGGTCGATGGCGCCATCGTCGTTACCGAATACGCCGACCGGAAGATGGCGGAGGGCATGAACCGGAAGAAGGCCTATGCCCTGGCCGCCACCCGCATGTCCTGGCCGATCATGGCCTCCACCGCCACGACGCTGGCGGCGTTCATGCCGCTGCTGTTCTGGCCGGGCGTGGTCGGCGAGTTCATGAAGTATATGCCGATCACCCTGGTGGCCACGTTGACCTCGTCGCTGTTCATGGCCCTGATCTTCGTGCCCACCGTCGGGTCGCTGATCGGCCGTGCGGGCAGCGTCGATGCCGGCCAGCAGCGGTCGCTGGCGGCCAGCGAACAGGGCGACCTGCACGATATCCGCGGCCTGACCGGCGTTTATGTCCGGGCGCTGGACTGGGCGCTGCGCCACGCAATCCTCGTCGTCGTGGCCGCCGTGATGACGCTGGTGAGCGTCTGGGCCTATTTCGCCACTCATGGGACGGGCGTGCAGTTCTTCTCCGATGTCGAACCCGACCAGGCCATCGTCCTGGTCCACGCCCGGGGCAACCTGGCGGTGGACGAGCGTGACGCTCTGGTGCGCGAGGTCGAACAGCGGGTGCTGACCCTGTCGGACGAGTTCCAAACCGTCTACACCCGGACCGGCGGTTCGCGCGCCGGACAGGATGTGGCCGAGGACGTGATCGGCCGGATCAACATCGAGCTGGCCGAATGGCAGGATCGCCGGTCGGCCGACGAGATCCTGGAGAACATCCGCCAACTGACGGCGGGCCTGGCCGGGATCTACGTGGAGACCCGCGAACCGGAGAAAGGCCCGCCCGTCGGCAAGCCGGTGCAGGTGGAATTCAGCAGCCGGCATCCGGAGCTGTTGGCCCCGGCGACGGCCATGCTGCGCGCCTACATGGATGGCATGGAGGGGCTGGTCGATATCGAGGACAGCCGGCCAGTCCCCGGCATCGAGTGGGAGCTGTCGGTCGACCGGGCCCAGGCGGCGAAATTCGGGTTGGACATCGCGGCGGTCGGCGATTCCATCAAGCTGGTGACCGCCGGCCTGACCATCACCGAATACCGGCCGGACGACACCGATGAGGAAGTCGATATCGTGGTCCGCTACCCGGAGGCCTGGCGGTCGATCGAGACGCTCGATCATGTCCGGGTCGTCACCCCGGAAGGCCCGGTACCGATCAGCAACTTCGTCGTGCGGACGCCGCAGCCGGCCGTCGGCACGATCGAGCGGGTCGAAGGCCGACGCACGATGACCGTGCAGTCGGAGGTGCTGCCCGGCGTGCTGGCCGACGATATGGTGCAGGAGATCCGTGAATTCCTGGCCAGTTCCGATCTGGACCCGCGGGTCAGCTACCAGTTCCGCGGCGAGGACGAGGAGCAGGCCGCGGCGTCGGCCTTCCTGGGCAAGGCGTTCGCCGTTGCCCTGTTCGTCATGGCGATCATCCTGGTCACCCAGTTCAACAGCTTCTACAGCGCCTTCCTGATCCTGTCGGCGGTGGTCATGTCGACCATCGGCGTCATGCTGGGCCTGCTCGTTACCCAGCAGCCGTTCGGCATCATCATGACCGGCGTCGGTATCATCGCCCTGGCCGGCATCGTGGTGAACAACAACATCGTGCTGATCGACACCTTCGACCGGCTGCGCCAGGCGGCGCGGAGCCCGCGGGAAGCGATCCTGCGAACCGGTGCCCAGCGGCTACGCCCGGTGGCCCTGACCACGGTGACGACCATCCTGGGCCTGATGCCGATGGTGCTGTCGGTCAATATCGACTTCGTGTCGCGCGACGTGACGGTCGGCGCACCGTCGACCCAGTGGTGGAACAGTATGGCCACCGCCATCGTCTTCGGCCTGAGCTTCGCCACGGTGCTGACCCTGGTCGTCACCCCCTGCGCCCTGGAACTGCGCAACCGCGTGCACGCCCGCAGATTGGCCCGGCGGAACCGGCACAGCGGCGAACCGGGCAAGAGCTTCGAAGAAATCTACGCCCAGGGCGCCGAGTAGCCACACGGAGATAACAGAGAGGCCCCCGCTGGGCGCGCACAGCGCGACTCCGCAGGTCACGGAGCCGCTTCGACCTCTGGATCCTGGGGACCCTTCGACTCTGTGCGCCAAAGCAGCCGTCGGACGTCTTCGGAAATCAGTACCAGCACCGGCACCAGCAGCAGCATGAGCGCGGTTGCGAAGATCTCGCCGAACGCCAGCGACACCGCCGCCGGGATCAGGTACTGCGCCTGCTCCGAGGTTTCCGTGAGCAATGGCAGGAGGCCGATCACCGTCGTGGCGGTGGTCAGAAAGATGGCCCGAAACCGGCTCTGCGCGGCTTCGCGGATGGCCTCGAACGGGGTCAGGCCGGTCTCGCGCATCTGCCGGTAGCGGGTCAGCAGCACGAGGCTGTCGTTCACCACGACGCCGGAGAGCGCCAGCATCCCGAAGAAGGACAGGGCCGACAGCGGCAGGTCCATGATCAGATGGCCGATCGCCGCGCCGATGAAGCCGAAGGGGATGATCGCCAGGATGATCACCGGCTGCCAGTAGGATTTCAGCGGGATCGCCAGCAGCACATAGATCAGCACCGCCGCCAGCATCAGCGCGCGCTTCAGACCGTCCTGGACCTCACCGATCTCTTCCAGCTCGCCGCCCGGGCGCAGCTCGACCCCGGGAAAGCGCGCGCCCATATCCGGCGCGAAGTTCTCCATCACCGCCTGTGCGGCCTCTTCCGGCGCCACGATCCCGCGGTCGACCGAGGCCGCCACCGTGCTGACCAGTTGCCCGTTGAACCGTTCAATCGCGGCCGGGACATAGCCGCCCTCGATCTCGGCCACCGTGGTCAGGGGCAGGAAGACGCCGGCCTCGGTCCGGATGCGCGTGGTCATCAAATCGCCGATCGTATCGCGCGCCGACGCGTCCAGGCGGACCATCACCTTTATCTCGCGCCCATCGCGGCTGATGCGCTGCGCTTCGGCGCCGCCGAAGCCATTGCCGATCTGGCCGGCAAGGCTGGCCGGCGTGATGCCCAGGCCCAGTGCTTCGGGCCGCAGCCGCAAAGTGAACTGGGGTTGCCCACCGGCGAAGCTGTCCCGGATGTTCGACAGCCCATCAAGGCTCCCCAAGTAGTCCCGCAGTGCCGCGCTCGCCCCTCTCAGCGCATCGCGGTCGCGGCTGAACAGGCGGAACTCGAACCCGCCCGCCAGGGCTTCCGAGCCCGAGAACTGCAGCTCCGTCGCGCCTTCCAACCGGCCTGCGCGCGCGCGCCATTCGCGGACGAGGCGGTCGACCGGGAGGCCCGGGCGCGCCGCCGTCGGCGTCAGCTCGGCGAAGAGCATGGCGCTCTCGGCTGAAGGGACAAGGTAGAAGACCGATCGGATCGGCCCCGCCTCCAGCCCGGCCTCCTCGGCCAGCGCGGCGCTCATGGCCATGCCTGCCGTTTCGATCCGGTCGAGATTGGCCCGGGTCAGGCCGAACGGCGCACGGGCGTCCATCTGCATGGACACGGTGATGATCTGGCCCGGAACCTCGGGAAAGAACACAGTCCGGATCTGGCCTTTGGCGATTAGCCCGATCCCCAGAATGCCCGCCGCCAGAAAGGCTATCAGCACCGCATAGCGGTGGCGCAGCGCCCCTTCCAGCGCGGCGCGGTAGGGGCGGTCGCGCATCCAGTGTAGGCCCCCGCGGGCAAGGGCCTGCAGCCGCGACCAGGCTCGCGCCAGCCGGTGTCCCGCGCCCTCTCCCAACCGCGTATGCGCCAGATGCGCGGGCAGGATGAACTTGGACTCCAGAAGCGAAAACAGCAGCGCCAGAATGACGATGCCCGAAAAACTGGCCAGGACTCGCCCGACCTCATTGTCGATGAGCAGCATCGGGAAGAACGCGGCAATCGTCGTGGCCGTACCGAAGACGGTGGCCAGGGCGACATGGCGGACGCCCTTCTCGGTCGCCTCGACGGGGTCGGGGATCCGGGTGCGCGATTCATAGACGCTTTCGCCCACTACCACCGCGTCGTCGACCAGAATACCCAATGCGATGATCAGCCCGAAGGTGGTGACGTCGTTCAGCGAGTAGTCCACCCATCGCGTCCCCGAGACCGCCAGCGCCCCCATGACCGACACCGGGATCCCCATGGCGACCCAGAAGGCCAGCCGGACATTCAAGAACAGCGACAGAAGGACGAGGACTAGAAACAGCCCCTGCACCCCGTTCGATCGCAACAGCGCCAACCGGTCTGCAATGTAGTCCGCAGCGTCGCCCCAGACCGTCACCTCGACGCCGGCAGGCAGCAGCGGCTCGAATTCCTCCACGACATCATGCACGACACGCGAGATCTTCAGCAGGTTTTCGTCGCGGCCGACCAGCACCTCCATGCCCACCGTCGGTCGGCCGTTGAAGCGAAACAGGAATTCGGCATCCACGAACGCCTCGTTGATCCGGGCGATATCGCCCAACCGGACATCGCGCCCGTCGTTGCGCTCGATGATCGGGATGGCGGCAAACTCTGACGGGTGCATCGCTTGCGTATCGGCCCGCAGAAGGATCGACCCGCCCTGGGTGCGCAGCTGCCCGGACCGGGCGTCGACCGAGCCCTGCCGGATGCGGTCCGCCACATCGGCGACGGTCATGCCAAGCGCCTGTATCTGATGGGGGTCCAGCGCCACCCGGATCTCGCGCGGCACCAGGCCCCAGTTCCGAATGCGGGACAGTTCGGGTCGTTCCAGCAGGGCTTCGCGAAGCTGCCGTCCCAGCCGCTGCTGCGTCAGCACATCCGCCGCGCCCGAGAGGTTGAGGTAGAGCGCCGGCAGGTCGAACGGCGCCGCCTCCAGCACCGGGCGTTCGGCCCGGGCCGGCAAACCGCTGATCCCGTCGATCCTGATCCGCGCCGCATCGAGCAGATCGCCCAGATCCTTGTCGGCGGTGCGCCGGATCGTCACCGTCGACCGGCCGTCGCCCGAGCGCGAGCTGACCGACCGCACCCCGTCCAACCCCTCAAGCGCGCGTTCGATCCGCGTCGTCACCTGGGCATCGATCTGCTGGGCGGTGGCATTGTCGAGCACGGTCTCGATAGTGATCGTCTCGGCCGGCAGACGGGGAAAACCCTCGATACGGATCGACAGGGCGGTCTGCACGCCGAGGAACAGGATCAGCACCATGATCAGGTTGGCGGCGACCGGATTGCGGATGAACCAGCCCGTCAGCGCGTGCATGTCAGTCGCCCTCCGGCAGCACGTCCACCCTCTGTCCGGGCAGGTAGCCCGCCAGCGGCATGATCACCACGCGATAGCGGCCCGACCCGTCGGGTGCCGGGAGCACGACCTCCCCCCCGTCCCGCCAGAGCGGCGCCGTGCCGACCCGTTGCAGGCGATCTTCGCCGTCGACCAGCCAGACATGGCCCTCGCGCGTGAACGCCGTTTCGGGCACGCCCAGCGTGTCTTCCACCGCCCGGCCGGTGAACACCACGCGGACCAGATCGCCCGAGAGCAGCATCGCCCCGTCGACCACCTGCGTGACGTCGAGAAACACCTTGTATTCGCGGGTCGCGGCATCGCGGAACCCGCCCGCGTCGCGGATCCGCGCCCGCGCCAGCGCCCGGCCCGCCAGGCTTTCGATCAGCGCCTCCTGCCCCCGGATCGGCCGTTCGAGCAGCTGCCATTGCCTTTCGCTCAGACCGGCCTCCAGCTCGAACTGCGATCGGTCGAGCAGGCTGAGCAGGGTCTCACCGGGGCTAACGGTCTGGCCGGGGCTGACCTGACGGTCCGTGATCACCCCGTCGAACGGTGCGGTGACGGTGGCATCGGCCAGGTCGGTTTCCGCAGCGACCAACTGCGCGCGGGCCGTCTCAAGCTGTTGTTCGGCGATCCGCAGCTCCGGCAGGCGCAACTGCAGATCGGTCGGATCGCGCACACCGGCCAGTTCGGTTTCGCGGCGGGCGATGTCGGAGGCATTCCGGGCTCGGATCCGGGCCAGCTCCGCCTCGGCCACCGCCTGTCGCATCGCCTGAAGGTCCGCACGCAGATGGCTATCCTCGATCTGGACCAGCACGTCGCCGGCCGCCACCTGACGCCCGGCCAGAGCCTGGTCCGACACCCGGGTGATCCGCCCGCCCACATTGGCGGTCAGCGTGGCCGACCAGAGCGGGCGGATCTGGGCGAACCCGACCAGCCGCGCCTGGCGCGTCGCGGTGCCGCGCGCGGTCACCGAAACCGGCGGTGCCACCACCCCGTCCGCGGCAACCACGACCTCGGCGCGGTCCTCCAGGCCGAGGACGAGCAGCAGGACCGCGATCAACCCGGTCGCGGCGACTGCCATCCATACCCAGGACCGCAGGGTCCGGTGCGGCCGTTCGCTCATGGTCCAGAGAACTCCATCAAGAACCGCCCGGCCGGCCGGGGCTGCGGGACCCCTTAAGGCCAACCCCGGCCGGCGCGATGCCCTTCCGATGTCGACGGCGCCGGTGGAGGCCCCTTGCAGGCCATGTGCAGACTTGGTGGAGACGGGGTGGGTTGTCCGTCGACGCAATCTCCACGGAAACTCCACAATCGCGGCCGATCCTTGGGCCATATCGGAAGCCGCCGGGAGGCGGGGCGTTATGGGCGGGATGACATGGACGGTGGATTGATCCTGATCGCCGAGGACGAGCCGGAGATTGCCTCGTTGCTCCAGGCCTATTTCGAGCGCGAGGGCTTCCGGGTGGTGGTGGCCGCCGATGGCGAAATCGCCTTGCAGCACCACCTGATGCTGCGCCCGGATCTCGTGATCCTGGACATAAAGCTACCGTGCCGCGATGGCTTCGAGGTGCTCTCCGAGCTGCGCCGGCGCGGCGACACGCCGGTGATCATGGCCACGGCGCTGGCGGAAGACCTGGACAAGCTCTCCGGCCTGCGGCTCGGTGCCGACGACTACGTGGTCAAGCCCTATAACCCCCTCGAGGTGGTGGCACGGGCCAAGGCGGTACTGCGCCGCGGGCGCAACGGGTCGCCACAGGCCCTGCGCCACGACAGCCTGGAGGTCGACCTGTCCCTGCATGTCGCCTATGCGGTCACCGGCCCGGAAAAGGTAGTGATCGACCTTACCCTGAGTGAGTTCCGCCTGCTGTCGCACCTTATCCGAACGCCGCTGAAGGTCTTCTCCCGGGCCGAGCTGCTCGACACCTGTCTGCCGGAAAGCGACGCGCTGGAGCGCACCGTCGACAGCCATGTCAGCAACCTGCGCCGCAAGCTGGAGAAGGCGGGCCTGCCGGGCTATGTGATCGGCGTCCGCGGCGTGGGATACCGTCTGAGCCGCCCGTAGAGATCGATGGCGATGCTTTTCTCTCCGTCCCGGCTCTGGTTCCGTCTGGCTGCAGCGTCCGCCGTCGTGTCGCTGTTGACGCTGACCGGGCTGGTGGTAGCGACCATTCTGATCGAGGCCAACGCGGATATCCGCTTCCGCAACGCCCTGTCGGAGCAGGACCTGGTACTGCTCCAGGACCTGGAGGCGCGCGTCGCCGCCAGCGAAACCGCCATCGGCCGGATCTATGCCGCCAGCCGGGGCACGCAACTGACCGAGCTTGAAGAGCTGGTCGTGTTCAGCGGCCTGTTTGCCCTGGTCTCGTTCGTAGCGGCCACCGGCGTCTTCGCCTATCTGTCCGGCCAGA
>JANQIU010000229.1 GCA_028281985.1 Alphaproteobacteria bacterium
CTTGGCAACGACCCCGTCGCGGATCAGGGCCGCGACCACGTCCTTCGACAGGACGAACCCGTCCCTGCCCATCTGCCGCAGGAAGTACTGGGCGGTTGCGCCGCCCAGGCGGCTGGCCCGCTTCTTCAGCAGGTCGAGCAGCCCGACGAAATCGTCGGCCGGCCAGTCGGCGAAACACCGGGCGGCTGTGCCATGGGTTTCCGCCAGCGACCGGAGGAGTGTCGCGTTCTCGCCGACCGAACGCAGCTTGGCGCCGTTGCGAACGACCTCGGTGTCGGCCAGCAGCCGGTCCAGGTCCTCGTCGGACATCAACGACCACCGCGCCGGATTGAAGCCGTCGAAGGCCCGTTCGAAGCCGGGCCATTTGTGCTCGATCACCTTCCAGTTGAACCCGGCCTGGAAGACGGCGCGCGTCATGCCGGCAAGCCAGCGATGGTCGGGGATGGCAGCCAGGACTTCCGCCGACGACGGCACGAAGGTCAGCAGCGAGGTCAGCGCTTCGGGACCCCCTTTGCGGTCCACGGCGATGGCTTCGATTTCCGAGAACGGGCGCATCGATCGTCCCTCCGAACACCCGGACGATGCGTCGCGGCGCCGTCCCCTTCCCGGCCGCGCTAAAGCGGCCCCAGCCGGTCTTGAATGATGCCGACGATATCGCGCGTGACGGCATGGTCCGGCTGCGCCGCATCGACAACGGCACAACGTGCCGGTTCCCGGCGGGCGATGTCCAGAAATCCGGCCCGCAGCCGGTGCTGAAACTGGGCGTCCCGGCGCTCGTAGTAGTCCGCCTCTTCGCCCCGATGCCTGCGCCGGCGGAGCCCCTCCTCGACCGGCAGATCGAGGATGAGCGTAAGGTCCGGACGGAACCCACCCAGCGCCGCCTGTTCGATCGCTTCCACGGCGGGGCGGCCCAGGTCCCGCGCATAGCCCTGATAGACCATCGTGCTGTCGGTGAACCGGTCGCAGATCACCCAGGTTCCCTGGGCAAGGCTGGGTTCGATCAGCCGCGCCACATGGTCGGTCCGCGCCGCGAAATGCAGCAGGGCCTCGGTGGCGGGGGTCCAGGCGCCCTCGGCAGCATTGAGCAGCAGGGACCGGATCGCCTCCGCTCCATCGGTGCCGCCCGGCTCGCGGGTGGTGACGACGCTCAGACCGGCCTGTGCCAGCGCCTCGGCGATCCGCGCCCGCTGGGTGGTCTTGCCGACACCGTCGCCGCCTTCAAGGGTGATCAGGCGGCCGCGGGCCACCGCATCCGTCCTTTCATGTCCCGATGGCCCTAGAAATCGATCAGCTGACCGGCAAAGTGGCCGATCGTCGCCAGGCTCCGGCCCAGGAATCCGCGCCGGTCGACCTCGGCCCCGGCCAACAGCGGGACCTGCCGGGTCGGCATGCCGTCGGCGGAGATCACCAGGGCTGCACCCAGCACCGGGTCGTCGATGCTGCACGGCATGTCGGCCGCCGCCGGCTCCGCGGCCGGGGTTGCCGGGATCGGTTGGCCGACCGTCAACGGCGCCGGCACCGGCTGGCGGATGCACGCGGCGACCCGCAGGCTGTCCCGGGCCTCGCTGGGGACGGTAATGGCGAGGTCTTCCGGCAACACCAGGGGCACCTCCCCCGGCGAGCCGAGCCAGGTGTCGGCCATCGCCACCGTTTCGCCGGCAGCAAACAGCCTGACCGTTTCGAAGGCGCGAAACCCCCAGCTGATCAGCCGCCGGGACTCCTCGCGCCGCGCCGTCTCGCTCGGCAGGCCGTTGACCACCATGATCAGGCGCCGGCCGTCCTGGACTGCCGAGGCGGTCAGGCCGTATCCCGCGGCACTGGTATGGCCGGTCTTCAGGCCGTCGACGCCCAGGTCGCTGCCGAGCAGCGGGTTCCGGTTGCGCTGGGTGATCGGCTCACCGGCAAGCGAGACGCCATAGGTGAACTCCCGCTCCGAGTAATAGTGATAATACTCCGGATGGTCGGCGATCATCCGCTGGGCCAGCAACGCCAGGTCCCGCGCTGTCGAGTAGTGGTCCGGGTCCGGCAACCCGGTGGCGTTGCGAAAGTTGCTGCCGGTCATGCCCAGCGCGATCGCCGTATCCGTCATCCGGCGGGCGAATTCCTCTTCCGTCCCGGCGATCCCTTCGGCCAGAACGATCGATGCATCGTTGCCGGATTGGACGATGACGCCGCGGATCAGGTCTTCGACGCGGACGCTGCTATGCACCTCAAGATACGTGGTCGATCCGTCGGTGATGGCCCCGCCCGTCCGCCAGGCGTGCTCGCTGACCAGCAGTTCGTCGTTCAGGCTCAGACTGCCTTCATCCAGCGCCTGGAAGACCATGTACATGGTCATGATCTTGCTCATCGACGACGTCGGCATGCGCTCGTCGGCGTTCTTCTCGAACAGGACGGATCCGGTGGTGATATCGATCAGGATCGCCTGGGCGGCTTGCGTTTCGAACGAGGCGGCGGCCGGTCGCCAGAGCATGACCGGCAGGCCCAAGAGGATCAGCAGGATCGATCGTGAAAGCATCGCGCGGGCCATTGCCGGCTGGCTCCTGTTCAATGACGAGTCTGTCGCGAGGTCCCGCCGTTCAGCCGGCCAGGCGGTCGACGACGCGGGCGTCTTCGGCCCCGGTGGCCAGAACCCGGCCAAGCGCGGCATTGGCCTCGCGCATATTGGCGAATGGACCCACGGTGACCCGATGGAAGAGCGTGCCGTCGACCGTCGCCTGGTCGATCGACACCGGTCCGTATCGCGACAGATCGCGCTGCAGCCGCTGCGCGTTCTGTTCGGTGGTAAAGGCGCCGGCCAGGACATAGAAGCGGCCGCTGCCGGCGGCCGGGGCGGCAGGGGGCTCGGCCGGCCGCACGGCGGGGGCCGGGGCCGCGGGCGGCGGGGGCGGGGCCGTGGGGGCGGGAG
>JANQIU010000233.1 GCA_028281985.1 Alphaproteobacteria bacterium
GGATTCGAACAAACGCTTCGAATCCGGGCCGTTCCATCAGTTGGGTGCGTTACGGCACAGCCTATCGGATGGGCTTCTCCTGGTCGGCTGCGGCGATCAGATATGGCTCCACCAGGCCTCTTCATTGATCGAGTACAGCGGCCGGTAGTGGTGGATCGACGTGTGCGAGACGACATGCGGGATCTGGTTGTCCAGGATCAGAATGTCGCCGTTCACGTAGACCGCCAGCACGGCATGCAACAATCGCAGGTTCTCGTCCTGCAGCACCACGATGCGGAGCTGGTCGGGGGAAAAACCCAGCCGACGCAATGAGAAGTACTTGGCGATCGAGTAGTCTTCGCAGTCCCCGGCGCGGGTCAGGAATTCAAGCGGTGTTCCCCAGTAGTCGTCGACGCCCCAGTTCTGATGATCGAGGATGTAGGGGATCTGCCGGAGATGCGCCTGCACCTCCCGGATCTGGTTGAGTTCGTCCATCCCGGACAAGCTGTCGATGAAGTTGGCCCATTCCGTCAGCGTGCACGACCCCGGCTGCGCCGGATCGCAGGCGCCGATCATCGGTTCCTCGTTGTTGCGGAAGCGCTCCAGAACACCGGTCCATTTCGGGAACATGTGGATGGAGTCGTCCCGGACCTCGTTGCTGCCGAACAACCCTTGCGTGCCCACCGCCTGGGCAGGGGCCGGCAGGGCCGCGGCCGCCACGGCAGCGACCGACAGCCACGTCTTCCAGCCGGCGCGGATCTGTCGGCGCGGCGACGCCATGGCGGCAAGGTCCCTCGGTCTTAACGGTCAACAGCGATTCCGAAGCCTGACAGACGGCCGTTAACGGATGGTGAGGGTTCCGAGGTGATGCTGATTGACCGGGATTCGGCGGAAGCCGACAGTGAATTGCTGAACAACCAAACCGGAGCCGCCCCATGAGCCGCACCGAGATCGACGCGGCCGCTATCGATCCGCGGATCGAACGACGCAGCCGCATCTGGGCCATGGTCCTGACGGGATTGCTGCTGCTGGTGGCCGGGGGCGGCGTCGTCGGCGTTTTCGTGTTCATCGCCGAGGAGCGCGCGCGCGACCTGCTTGTCTGGCAGAGCCGGCTCAGCGTGGTGGCGGACGCCCGGGCCGAGGCGGTGGACACGGTTCTCGGCCGGTATCGAAGCACCCTGCAAGGGGCGGCGGTCAACCCGACGGTGCAGATCTACGCCACCGAGATGGCCCAGGTTGGCGGTGACCGGACCCAGGTTCAGGACGAGGCCGGCAAGGCGACCTATGTCCGCAACTATCTGGAGGCGGAGGCCGCCCGCGCCGGGTTCTCTGCCGGCAGCAGCGCCGATATCGGCGCCAATCTGCCGGCATCCGGTGGGGGCCTGGCATTTCTCGGCCCGTCCGGGGATCTGCTGGTGGCCACCAGCGGCATGCCCGAACTGGACGATCGGTTCCGGTCTTTCGTCGAACAGGCGAGCGACGGCGGCACCACCTTCCTTGATCTGTACCGGGCCGAGGACGATGCGATCCGCTACGGGTTCCTCGAGCCGGTGTTCCGCGTCCAGGCCGGCGCGACCCCGGAAAACCGGGTCGGGTGGATCCTGGGGGTCCGCGGGTTCGGCGATGACGTCTTTGACCGGCTCGAACAGTCCGGCGCCGTCGAACGGACGCTGGAGGTCCTGCTGGTCGACCGGGCGGACGACCGAATTCGCTATCTGTCACCCCTGCAATCCGGCCTGTCGCCATTCGATCTGGCGCTGGACGCCAGCGACACGCTGGCCGTGTCGCGCCTTTGGGACGGCGCCGTTTTCGCCTTCGCCGCCGACTACTCCGGCAACACGGTGCTGGCCGCCGGGCGCCCTCTGACCCACGCGCCATGGATGCTGGTCGCCAAGATCGACGCGGATGAAGCCTTGGCCGACAGCCGATCGCGCCTCACCCGGCTGCTGGTCGGCGGCCTTCTTGTCGTCGCCCTGGTACTGATCATCATCTGGGCCTTCTGGCGTCACGGCACGTCGCGACGGGCCATGATCGCGGCGCACAAGCTGACCGATTTGGCGCGGCGCTTCGAACAGCAGCGACGGCTGCTGCAGACGGTGACCGACAACCAGCCCGCCTCCATCTTCATCGTCGACGGCGCCGCCCGCCTGCGTTTCGCCAACGGGCCGTTCGCCGAACGGTTCAGCGTGGCGGCCGAGGATCTGGTCGGCAAGGAACTGCCCGCCGTGGTCGGCCCGGCCGTGGCGCAGCAGTATTCCGCCGACATGGACCGTGCTGTCGAATCCGGCCAGATCGTCTCCGAACTGCACGAGTCGGAGGTCCCCGGAGCCGAACTCCGGGCCCTCGACCGGGCCCATGTGCCGCTGGATCGCCAATCCGGTGATCCGGAAGACCAGGTCCTGGTCGTGGAAACGGATGTCACCGACCTTGTCGCCGCCCGCCGGCGCAGCGAACGGATCCTGAAGGAAGTCGTCGAATCGCTGGTCATGGTCGTCGACCGTCGGGATCCCTATTCGGCGACCCATTCCAAGCAGGTCGCCAAGGTGGCCGCGGCCACCGCGGCCGAAATCGGCCTCGATCCGTCCCTGGTCGAAGCGGTGGAGTTCGCCGGCAACCTGCTGAACCTCGGCAAGATCGGCGTGCCCAAGGACCTCTTGGTGAAGGAGTCGCTGACGGATGCCGAGCGGCAGAGAATTCGCCAGAGTATTCTGGAAAGCGCCGACCTGCTGACCGGCATCGAGTTTACCGGGCCGGTGGTCGAAAGCCTGCGTCAGGCCCAGGAACGCTGGGACGGTGCCGGCATGCCGGCGGGCTTGAAAGGGCCATCGATCCTGATCACGGCCCGGATCCTGGCGGTGGCCAATGCGCTGGTCGCCATGGTCAATCCCCGCGCCCACCGTGCGGCTCTGCCGTTGGACAAGGCGGTGGCGATCCTGCTGGAGGAAGCGGGGCACGCCTACGATCGCGCCGTCGTCGCCGCGCTGATCAACTGGCTGGACAATCGCGGCGGGCGGGACGTCCTGGAGGCCGGCCGTACCGCCGGAACCGCCGACGAGCGGGGTCCTGAACTGCCGTTGCCCAGTTGACATAGGCATGTGCCTTTTGGGCAACATTAGCTGACAAACCCACCTCCTGGAAGGTTACGGTGGATCGTCGATTGGCCGCAGTCGTGCTAAAAGTAACACACAAGTTATGGTTCGTGGTTCTCCTCCAGTCCTGATGCGAAATCCGATCTGGTCGCTGTTTGAAGGTTCCACGGACGGTTGATGGAGCATCACGGAACTATGCAAACCGACGCCGTGGCGCACGTTGCACCTCGGCGCGGATAAAACCAAATAGGGGACTCTTACTGGTGTCACATTCTCGCCATTGGACTGCGCGTGGAATGGTTGGCCGTGCCACCATTCTGTTCGCCGCTGCTTTCGCGGTTGTCGGATGCGAAATCGCTCCGGAACCGTTGACCGTCGAAGAGCATCGCGCGCGGGCGCAGGAAGACCTGGCGGCGATGTTTGCCGAGGTGGAGCCGGTCGATGGCCCCATCGATCTGTACGAGGCCATGGCCCGCGCGATCCGGTACAACCTGGATCGCCGGGAAGAGCTGCTGAATACGGTCGTCAGCCAGCGCACGCTCGATCTGGTGACCCTGGACATGCTGCCCCAGCTCAGCATCGAGGCCGGGTTCAACGAGCGCAGCAACGAGAACGCATCGAGTAGCGAAAGCCTCGCCACCGGCGTGGAGTCGTTGGAGCCGTCGTTCTCCGAAGATACCGGGATCGCCACGGCGGGACTGACCTTCAGCTGGAACATCCTGGACTTCGGCGTCAGCTACTACCGCGCCCAGCAACAGGCGGACCGGGTGCTGATTGCCCGGGAACAGCGCCGCCGGGTGGTGCACGCGATCATTCAGGACGTGCGGCTGGCCTACTGGCGGGCAGTTGCCGCCCAGCGCCTTTCGGGCCGGATCGAACCGCTGATCGCCCGGGTGCGGATTGCCCTGGACAATGCCCGGCAGTTGGAAGAGCAGCGGCTGCAGCCGCCATTGGAAGCCCTGGAGTTCCAGCGCACGCTGCTGAACACGCTGGATCAGCTGACCACCCTGCAGCGTGAGCTGGTCGGGTCCAAGGCGCAGCTGGCCGCCCTGATGAACCTGCCGCCGGGGGGCGACTACGAAGTGGTCGTCCCCGCGGACGACGAGATGTTCGATCTGCCGGAGATCGGCCTGTCGCCGACCGAGATGGAACAGGTCGCCCTGATCAACCGGCCGGAGGTGCGGGAAGAATCCTATCAGGCCCGCATCGCCCAGCTTGAGACCCGCCGGGTCATGCTGTCGATGCTGCCTGGGCTGTCCTTCGACGGCGGTTTGAACTTCAGTTCCAACAGCTTCCTGGTGAACAGCAACTGGGCGACCGGGGGCGTCAATGTCACCTGGAACCTGCTCAACCTGATCCAGGGCCACAACAACGTCCGCCTGGCCGAAGCGAATGTCGACCTGGCCGACGCCCGGCGCCTGGCGCTCAGCATGGCGGTTCTGGCGCAGGTGAACGTTTCCTATCTGCGGTTCGAACAGGCCCAGGCGGAATTCGACAGCGCGTTCCAGCTTTGGGATGTCGAGTCGCGGATCCGCGAAGCGACGGTGTCGCGTGCCCAGACCGCGGCCATCGGCGAGTTGGATGTGATCCAGGCCGAGGTTGCGGCGGTGGTTTCCGAGCTGCGCCGGGATGCGGCCTATGCCGGTGTCCAGAACGCCTATGGCGCCATGCTGGTGTCGATCGGCGCGGATCCGCTGCCCGCCGAGGTGGACGACTTCAACATCGAAACCCTGTCCGCCGGTATCCGGGAAGCGATCTCCGCGTGGGAAGACGGCGACCTGCCACTGCTGCTGCCGGAAGAAGACGCGCCGGTTGACCCGGAGGCCGAACAGAGCGAAGGCGTGCCGATGACCGATACCGTCGATCCGGCCGCCACGGACGGGACCTCCGTCGGCGAAGCGGATGTGACCACGGAACCGGTTGCACCGTTGCCGGAGACGGTGGTCGAGGACGCGCCGGATCTGGCCTTCGATGACCTGATCGGTATCGAGTCCAGCGAGGTACCGGCGACGCCCGCCAACGGTTTCGACGACACCGTGTTGGTGGCGGGTGCGGCAGGCTAGCCGGTGACGGACCCGTCGCGGCGGCGTAGTCTCGACCTGTCGGAATAGTGTGGCAGGTCGGCCGCTGGCGACGTGGATACGGATCGAAAAAGAGGCGAGGCCGGCGCCGAGCCGGACCCGCAGTCTGGTGCCGAAGCGGCAGCAACCGAAGCGGCTCCGACTGCTGCGGTGACAAAGGGCGCGGTAGCCACCGGCGCGGCGCCAGCCAGCACCGGCACCGGTACCGCGGAACCGGGCCCGCGCCGCAGGCGGCTGCGCAAAGCCACCCTGGTCAAGCCGGATGGCTCGGGAAAGCCGCCGCCGCCCGCGAACCCGGCAAGCACATCATCGACCAAGACCGGCCCGACGCGGCCGGCACCCGCCCAGCGGCCCGCCGCGGGGGGGCGCCGTCCGGCCGGCACGAAGCCGCCCGGGCAAACCGCACCGGCGGCGGGCGGCGCCGGCAGCCCCTCGGAAGCGGCACCCCCGGAAGTCGGCGGCTTCACGACCTTCCTGCAGCTCGAACACGCTGCCCGCCAGGCACCGACGGTGGAGGCCCTTCGCTTCACCATGGTCAACGAAACCCGGCGTCTGCTGCCCTATCGGCAGGCCGTCTTCGCCACCGGCGTGGCGAAGGGCCGGATGCGGGTGGAAGCCGTCTCCGGCGTGGCCGTGCTTGAGCGCAACGCGCCCTACCTGCGTTGGCTGCAACGGGTGATGACCCGGATCGCCCAGACCGACAATTTCGGCAAGCGTCACCTGGTGGACCCCGCATCCCTGCCGAAGCGCGACCGCGACGAGTGGGAGGAGTGGAGCGCATCGCAGGTGATCTGGTGCCCGGTGCGCAGCCGCAACGGCGACGTCATCGGCGTGCTGTGGCTGGGGCGCGACATCCCCTGGCAGGAAAGCGAGCAGATCACGGCCGAACGCTTGGTCGATTGCTATGGCCACGCGCTTCTGGCGCTGACCGGGGGCAAGCGGCGGCGCCAGAACCGGGGTCGCGCCCGGACCCTGGTGCTGCTGATCCTGGCCGCCCTGTTCATCGTCATGGCGATCCCGGTACGCCAATCGGCCTTGGCGCCGGCTGAGATCGTGCCGTCGGACCCGATCGTGGTGGCGGCGCCCCTGGACGGGGTGGTGGCCGAGTTCTTCGTCGAACCGAACCAGCTGGTGGCGGAGAATCAGCCGCTGTTCCGGTTCGACGACACCAATCTGCGCAGCGAATACCAGGTGGCCGAACGGACCCTGGGCATCGCCGAAGCCGAACTGCGCCGCGCCACACAAGGGGCCTTCAGCGACCGCCGCGACAGCGGACAGGTGGCGGTCCTGGAAAACCAGGTCGCGCTGCGGCGGGCGGAGTTGGACTATGCGCGGGCGTTGCTC
>JANQIU010000254.1 GCA_028281985.1 Alphaproteobacteria bacterium
GTGCCCGCTCCTGCAGGCCGGCGACGCGCACCTCCGAGGCGCGCATCACCGCAGCGGCGCGCTCCGGCGGCATCTCGGCGAAGTCGGCAATGTTGTCGACGCCGGCGGCCCGCAGCCGCCGGCCCAGCGCGCGCCCGATACCGTCAAGGTCCTCGACGGGAATGGACGCGCCCAAGGTCCGGTCGATGACCGGCTCGCGCGGCCGAACCACGTCGCCGCGATCGCGGACCGGATCCACTGGAACGGGGTCGACCGGGTTCACGATCGTCGACGGTCCGCCGATGAAGGTGAACCCGGTGAACTGCGTGAACAGCGTCGGCCGCGTGAACGAGGTGAAGCGCGTGAACTGGGTGGGACTGGTGAACGACGTGAACCGGGTTGGCTGGGTGAACAGCGTGAACTGGGTCGGCTGGGTGAACAGTGTCAGCTGCGTCGGTTGGGTAAACAGTGTGAGGCCGGTGGGTGCCGTGAACTGAGTAAATGGCGAGAACCGGGTCGGCTCGGTGAGCTGGGTCGGTTGCGGTTCTTCCACAGTGCAGCGACAGGCCGCCCGGTCGGACAGCAACCATTGCGGCATCAGCCGCCGGCGGTGCTCGAACGGATCGATGGCGGTGATCCCGGCACGACCGATGCCCAGCGTCGCGATGACCACGCAGTCCGGGTCGCCCGGGTCCGGCGGGCAGGGCACGTGCTCCGGCTGGCAGACGATCTGGTCCAGTTCCTCGCAGCTTGGCCGCACCGCGTGGCTGGGCGGCAGGTCGCACAGCACTCGCAGGCAGTAGCCTTCGCGTATGCGGCTGGCTTGCAGATTGCCGTCGCCCGGCAGGCAGGCCTCGGGCACGGCCGGCGCATGGCACAACGCCTCTTCGTCGGGGCACAGCGCCAGGAACACGACGCCGACGGTCGCGGTCATCTCCCGACAGAACTCCAGCAGCAGGGCCTCGTTCTGCGGCGCTTCGATCTCAACCAGCGCGATATCGGCGCCTTCCAGATGCAGGGTTTGCGGCGTGCCGCCATCGGCGGTCATCGTCTGCGCGTCCAGCTCGTTGCCGGCGGCGTCGAAAGCCCGGGCCGTGCACGGGCTGGCGAAATGCACCATGGTCACTCGGATGGCATCCGCCGGCTCAGCCAGGGTGACCGTCATCCGGCGCTGCAGGTTCAGCCCCGTCTCGTCGCCGAACCCGACGATCTCATTGTTGGGGCGCTGGCCGCCGTCGAAGCCGAACGAGGTGAAGCTGGCCCAGGCCTCGTTCAGCGGGTTGGGAAGTTGCCGGTCTTCCTGCCGGTCGGAGAAGGTGAGGCAGTCTTCCGCGTCGTCGGGTGTGTCATCCGGCGTGCTCAGGTCGTCGGGATCCGGGCATGGCCCGGGAATGTTCAGGCAGGCGCGGGCGGCCTGGCAAACGTCGAAGGGCGGTGCGCCGGCCGGGATATGGACCTCCTCGCCGCCCGGGGTCAGGGCGAACCCTTCGCCGACCGAAACCGACCAGGGCGCGCCGTCCACCGGGGCGACCTCGGCCCCGCAGACCACGCCCCAGCCGATGACGAAGCGGTTGTGCCGGCGCTGACGGGCGCGGATGTAGTCGACGGCGGCATTGAGGTCGGTGGCCGACAGTTGCTGGCGGTCGAAGAAGCGGGGGCGGGTCGGTCCGCCTGCCGGGTTGTCCTGCGTCGCCATGGTCCTGGCTCTCCCTAGGTCTCGCGCGGTCGGAATCAGGGCACCCGGACCCTCAGTCGAAGTTGTCGCTCTCCAGGTAGAACCAGCTTTCGAACGTGCCGCCCTGCTGGCCATTGCCGGACCGGTCGTCCGGCACCCGTCCGCCGAGATGGTTGCCGTCGACAGCCCGCTCGTCCTCGTCCAGCACCAGGTCCGACCGGAACACCACCCGATAGGCGGTGACGTCGAACTCCACCACCACGTCGGGAATGCGCGTGTCGTCCGGTAGGAACAGGCGGACCGCCTGGGTGACCTCCTCGCCGGGACGGGGCTCGACGGCGGTGATCCGGCCGTCGCCGTCGAACTCCGTCGGTTCGCAGGCCTCGCAGCGCAGCAGCGGCACGATCACGTCGACCAGTCCGCCGTTGGCTTCGGCGCGGGCCAGAAGCTGGAACACCTCGCTGAGCAGCCTCGGGTCCCGTCGGGCGAAGATGGTGTCCATCCGGACGTTGTTGTCGAAAGCGATGACGATGCCGGGACGACGCAGCCGGTCGACGAACCCGTCGATGCTGTCGTACGAGACGTCGTCATGCACCCAGCTTACCGCCACGATGTGGGTCAGCGTCGGGTCGCCGCCGACCGGGGGGTCCACCCATTCGGTGTTGAAGTCGGTGTTGTCGATCTTGACCAGCATCTGGCCGGTGGTGCCGCCGGGCGGCACACCGATGCCGTTGTCGCCATCCTGGCCGTCCTCGCCGTCTTCCCCGTCCTGCCCGTCGACGCCGTCCTGACCCGGCTGCCCGGCGGGGCCGCGCGGTCCGGGCCGGCCTTCGCCGATGCCCTGTTCCAGCATGCAGCGGATGGTTTCGACGATGGTCGTCGAGCTGGGCACGATCGGGCGATAGGTCAGGTTGTCGATCTGGACGTCGTCTTCATCGCCCACACCCGGATCCTGCACCAGATCGCCGGGCACGTAGTTCGGCAGATGCGCGATCACCACGCAGTGGTCGTCGCCGTCCTCGGCGCAGCCCGGGC
Source organism: Alphaproteobacteria bacterium (assembly GCA_028281985.1). GTDB lineage: Bacteria > Pseudomonadota > Alphaproteobacteria > DSM-16000 > Inquilinaceae > JANQIU01. The sequence continues at coordinate 2,690 of JANQIU010000254.1, forward strand.
AGCCGTCGATCACCCCTTCCAGCAGCCGGGCACAGTCCTCCTCGCTGACATCCAGCACGGCGACCAGACCGCGGGTCGGCTGCAGATCGGTAGCGTCGTCGTCGGCTGCGGCGTAGAGGCGTTCGCCGACCACCGACAGGCGCTGGAATCGCGGCGTGCCGGAGACGGCCTCGCGCGTCGCCGTCGGATTGACCGGTTCGCCGGTTTCGACGCTGGCGATCTGGTCGATCGACAGCGCCTGGACATAAGTTCGCTCGTCGTCGATCTGCAGCGCATAGGCCCAGCGCTCGTCAGGCGCCATCGCCAGATCGAAGACGGCGCCCGGCCAGACACCGCCGCGCCCTTCCTGGGTCAGGGCGAAGGCACCGCCGGCATTGGACACCTGGTAGCGCAGCAGCCGGCCCAGCGGGTCGCCATCTTCCGCATCCTCCATCAGCAGATAGACGAAACCGGAGTCCTGGCTGGTGACCAGCGCGACCGGGGCGCCGGGCAGTTCCAGCGGGACGGTGATCTCGTCGGCCGGATCGGGTGCTGCCGGGCCGGAGTAGAGCAGCGCGATGTCGATCACCCGCAGCCGCCTGGCTTCGTCGGCGGCTTCCGGATCGGCGATGAACAGCAGCCGCCCGTCGGCGGTCGCCTGCATCATATGGGCGCCAAGCCGGGCCGGGCTGTCGGCGGCGAAGCCGTGGCCCAGGGCAAATGCACGCTGGTTGCCGGGGGCCGGGCCGGCGCCGGGATCGTCCAGCCAGGTGCGGATCTCCTCCTGGGTCCAGGACAGCAGGTAGCCGCTGTCGAGCAACAGGGCGAACAGCGTACCCGAAGGGCCGACCGCCAGCCTGGCCGGCTCGTCCAGCGCGATCACGTCGCGCGCCGGATCGGTGTCGCGCAGCGTCGCCTCGGTATGGATGGCGATACCGGGGCCGTCGCCTTCGCCCGCACCGGTGGCGCCCACCGCCACATAGATCAGGTCGCCCAGCGGCGACAGTGCCACGTCCGTCGGGTCGCGCCCGACCTCGATGGCGGCGATCAGGTCATGGGTTTCCGTGCTGTAGGCGAACAGCCGGGCACCGAGCCCTTCCGGCGCCTCGCCCTCCTCCGGGGTCGCCTGCGCAACGACGTAGAGTTGGCCCAGGTTGCCGTCGATGGCGATGGCGCGCGGGCTCTGCTCGGGCAGCACCAGCGTGTGGCGCCAGTCCAGACTGGCCCGGGCCGGAGGGCGCACCGGCACCCCGGCGCCGGCCGGCGCGGCGCGCAGCCGAACTTCGAAGGTCTCGCGGACCCGGTTGAACGCCTGGGTCCGGTCGGCGCAGTCGCATTCCGGCAGGATGACCGGAACCTTTTCCGCACCCTGCTCGGCATAGCACAGGGTGATCAGCAGGTCCGATCCGCCCTCCTCGTCCAGCACGACTTCCTGTTGGGCGAGCAGGGTCTGCAGGTCGACCAGATGCGGTTCCGGGACCACCACTTCCCGGCCGCAGCAATCCAGCGCCAGCCCCGGCTCGATATAGGCGTAGCGTCTGCGGCACTCCTCGTTCGGATGGGCGCGCAGCTTAAGACCGCAGACGGTGCCCAGGCCGTGCAACAGGCTGTTGTGCAGCCGGTCCTTGCCGACCAGATAGGCCTGCTCGTCCTTGAAATCGCGTTCGACCAGCAGCTTGCCGTTGAAATAGGTGTTCCGTCGGAAGGTACGGAGGCCGCAGGGGATGCAAGCGGTTTCGGGCGTATCCATGGGTCTCTGAGCCTCCTTTATGAGAAGTGCCCGGCCTGCAGGACGGCCTGGCCCAGGGTCGGAGCGTTGGAGTTCGGATCGGCCAGCCGGCTATCCCGGCCCAGCTGCATGTCGCCCAGCGGGGCCGACGGATACCCGCCCAGCAGCGTGTCGATGCCGATCGTGGACTGGCAGGCGACCCGCACGCCTGGTGCGACGACGAACAGCCGCCAGGCGGTGTGGGCCGGCCGGAACAGGTCGACCAGCCGGACCAGCGCCTCCCGCGCCGCCGCGTCCGGCACGGCCGCTTCCGGCACCACCAGCGTGAACCGGTGGGCTGTCCCGCCATCGGGCCGGATCAGCGGGAAGCCCGCCAGCCGCGGCGCACCGCCGATCAGCCCGGCACCGCCGTCGTCCCGCCGGGCCGCGTAACCGCGCAGGCGGAAGTCCTCGAGGATGAACGGCAATGGTGCCGTCAGCCCCGCATGCAGGCGGATGGCCAGCGACAGCCCGGTGAGCGTGCCGCGCTGGCGGTGCAGCGTCATTGCGTTGCGCAGAAAGGCGCGCCTGGTCGCCTCCGACCATTCCGCGAAGAAGCGGATGTCGAACCAGCTCGCCAACCAGGCTAGGAAGGTACCCGACGGAATGGCATCGGGGTCCAGGCGGGCGCCGAAATCCTCGATGGCCCGTTCGATCTCGTCGAAGACGGTATCGAAGTAGCTCAGATAGCGGTCGAGAAAATCGCGACTGACGGCGTCGTCGTGGAACACCGGGGGCAGCAGGGACAGCGAACTGTCCCGCGGCCCCAGGATCGTCGCCGCGCCGATCCGCGGGGTTGCCGTTCCGTCGCCGATCAGCCGGATGCGCAGCCACAGATACCGGCCCGGCGGGCTCTGCAGCAGCAGTTCCGGCGCGTCGCCCGGGGCGATGACGATCCGGCGCGACCACACCTGCTCCGGCAGGGTGATCAGGCGTTCCGGCTCGATGGCGCGCGCCGCGGTGAAGCTCTCCACTTCCAGTGCCGTCGTCGCCGGGATCGCCGCGTCGAGGATCAGTCGGTGCCAGGCAAAGTCGAAGGTGCCGCTGTCCAGCGCCTCGGTCAGGAAGACGCCGCGGCGCGGAAAGCGGGCCCGCCGGGGCAGGGCCAGCAGATGCGGCCCGCCGGGCGGCAGCCGGCCGCGCCGGTCGACGGAGACGTTGCGCAAGGGCGTGCCGGGATCGCCACAAGGGCCGGGCGGCATCCGCACGATATCGCCGTCCAGGACCAGCGGCGCGGGGAACAGGTGACCGTAGGGGTCCGGCACGGGCTCGACCCGGCGACCGCGGTCGTCGAGGGCGGACAGACGGGCGCGGCCGGCACCCGGGTCCTGGTCGACGACGAACACGGTGTCATGCGCATCGATCGCCAGATGCCGGGGGGCTGTCAATGCGCCGTCGCCGCCCCGATACCGCGTGTCTTCCCGGTAGATCCGGTCGAAGCGCCGGACCCGGTTGCCGAGCCGGTCGGCGACATGCAGCCGCCCATGGCTGTCGAAGGCCACGTCCCACGGTTCGCCATCGGCGATGTCGATGACGTTTCGCACGGCCAGCTTCGGCCAGGTGTAGACGACGATCCGCAAGGCCCCGGAATCGGCGACGACCAGATCGCCGTCGGGAGAGACGGCAAGGCCGCGCGGGCTCACCAGGGCATACGGGTCGTCGGCAACCGCATCGGCTGCCGGCGCAAACGGCATCTGGCAGATGCCTGGCGGGTCGTCCGATATCTCCTCGGTTGTCGCCTCCGTCCGGGCCGGCCATAGGGGGACAAATCCCGGTGCCCGATCGCCCCCCGGTCCGAACAGCGCCTGGTTCGGATAGGCAAGGACGGTACCGCCCGCCGGATCTGCCACCAGGACCCATCCATCCGGCCGCAAGGCCACGCCTGTCGGCAGGGTCAGCCCGCCGAGACTGCCGGCAGGTTCGGTCAGTGGCAGGGCCTCGTCGTCCGGACTTCCCAGCCGGATCCGACCGTCGACCGGGTCGGTGCGCACATCCGCCGATGTGGCCGCCATGCGCCAGCCGATCTGCGGGTCGAGCCGCAGGAAGGAAGGTTGGGCCGGCCTAACCATCGCGTTCGTACCGAACGTCCAGGGTGACGGCTGCCGACGGCAGGTGCACCAGATGGCCTTCGTCGATCGGCAGGGCATCGGCGCAGGGGTCGACCGCCTGGCCTTCCAGGGAAATGCGCAGGTTCGGCACCGTGCGCACGCCTGCCTGACCGAGGATCCGCCGGAAGACGTTGGAGCGGTAGATGTCGCCGCCGAACGGCCAGCCGCGCCCTTCCTCGCCGCCGTCAAGCGGGTCGAAATACGTGTCCAGCGCGGACAGCACTGCTTCCTGAACGGCCTTCAGCTCGGCGTCGCGCGCCACCAGGATCTCCGCCGTCAGGCTGCCGATCGTCGTGTAGCGCGGGCCGACGACGTAAAGCTCGGTGGTGATCAGGCGCCGATCGTTCAGATGCGCGCAGATCTGCCGGAGCTGTGCCTCGCTGGGCTGCGGCGTTTCCTGACGGGGGTTCCGCGGCAGGACGATCACCGTCACGGCCCCCGGGCTGTCGCCGATCAGGGTTGGCGGATCGGTCGTGGTATCGGCCCGGGTCAGGGCCAGCGCGAATGCGCTGTGCAACGCTACGCCCGGCGTCTGGAGGGCGAGATCGGCGAAGTCTTCGGCACTGACGCACCGGTCGCGGGTGCGCAGGTCGCTGGGGGTGCGTAGCCGGGTTT
>JANQIU010000267.1 GCA_028281985.1 Alphaproteobacteria bacterium
CGGGAATCCTGGGACCGCCACATCGAGGCCAACCTGCGCGCCCCCCTGGTTCTGACCCAGGACATGGCAGCGGCGCTGCCTCCCGAGACATCGGGCAACGTCATCAACATCCTGGACCAGCGCGTCTGGAGCCTGACGCCCCACTTCCTGTCCTACACGGTCAGCAAATCCGCCCTATGGACGCTGACCCGCACCCTCGCGATGGGCCTAGCGCCGCGAATCCGCGTCAACGGGATCGGGCCGGGCCCCACCCTGCGCAACGAACGCCAATCCGAAGACCATTTTGCAGTGCAATGGGGCGCGACCCCCCTGGCGCGGCCGACCGATCCGTCGGAGATCGCCCAGGCCGTCCGGTACATCCTGGGCGCGCCGGCGATGACCGGCCAGATGATCGCCCTGGATGGCGGCGAACACCTGGGATGGGCGCAGCCGTCCCGCGGCATCGTACCGATCGAGTAGCCCGCCCCGGGTTTGCGACCGCGGCATTCCATGCGACTTATAGGGCCTTAGCTATTGCATGCCGCGTTCCCGACAAGTTGTGCACAGCCGCAAAATCCGTTGAGGATCGTTAGCTGATTCTCAAGGATATTCGTCAGATGACAGTTTGGTTTCGTCTTGACTCCGAAAGATATATTAAAATCAACGAGTTAGCGATTGCCGTTTTTTTGGGCAAAGTCTTCGGAATGCTGGGACTCCCTTGGCTGCGCGGCATCCAGAAACAGGTTATCGACAACCTTATCCACAGGAATCGTGGATATCACGAAGTTGACACAAATGCTTAACGACTTCTCCCTTTTGGTGGAACGCACGACGTTGAGGTTGCACGGTTTTCAGGGCACCGTAAGACATGACGATCTGCCAAACCCAAGCCGGCTGATGGCCCCGTGACCGGACCGGCCAAAGCGGCGAACGACAGCTCCCCGACGGCCCGGAGCGAGGGTCTCTCCGCCGGGCTGGGGACGATCGAAGGGTATCTCCGCACCTTGCCGGGGTCGCCCGGCGTCTACCGGATGCTCGACCGCAAGGGCGACGCCCTTTACGTCGGCAAGGCACGAAACCTGCGCCGCCGAGTCGCCGCCTACACACAGGTCGGAAAACAGCCGCTGCGGCTGCTGCGGATGATCGCCGCTACGCGGTCCATGGAATTCGTCGTCACCCGTTCCGAAGTCGAAGCCCTGCTGCTCGAAGCCAACCTGATCAAGCGGCTTCGCCCCCGCTACAATGTCCTGCTGCGGGACGACAAGACGTTTCCCCACATCCTCATTACCGGTGACCACGGCTTCCCGCAGATCACCAAGCATCGCGGTGCGGAAAGCAGGGCCGGGCGCTATTTCGGCCCGTTTGCTTCGGCCGGCGCCGTCAACCGCACCATCACCGCACTCCAGCGGGCGTTCCTGTTGCGCAACTGCACCGATTCGGTCTTCTCCAACCGAACCCGGCCGTGCCTGCAGTATCAGATCAAGCGCTGCTCGGCGCCTTGCGTCGGCTATGTGGACGAAGCCGGGTATGCCGAGCAGGTGGAAGAAGCATCAGCATTCCTCGCCGGCCGCAGCGCTGCCGTCCAGGAACGGTTCGGCAGGGCGATGGTGGATGCCAGCGATCGGCTGGACTTCGAGACGGCGGCGCGATACCGGGACCGTATTCGCGCCCTCTCAGCAATCCAGGCCCACCAGGACATCAATGTCGAGGGCATCGGCGATGCCGACGCGATGGCGGCCTTTCAGGCGGGCGGCCAGACCTGCATCCAGGTCTACTTCTTCCGGGCCGGCCGCAACTACGGCACGCGCGCCTACTTCCCCAATCATGATGCCGCGCAGAACGAGGGCGAAGTCCTGTCGGCGTTCGTCGCCCAGTTCTATGACGACAAGCGGCCGCCCAAGATGGTCCTCCTAAGCCACCAGCCGGAAGAGATCGAACTGCTGACGGAAGCCCTGACCCTGCGCGCCGACCGCAAGGTCGATCTGGCCGTGCCGCGGCGTGGCGACAAACGCCGGCTGATCGACCATGCCGGCGCCAATGCCCGGGAAGCGCTGGCGCGCCGACTGGCGGAGACGTCGGCCCAGTCGAAGCTGCTGGCCGGCGTGGCCGGCGCATTCGACCTGGATGGGCCGCCGGATCGGATCGAAGTCTACGACAACAGTCACATCTCCGGCACCCATCCGGTCGGCGCCATGATCGTCGCCGGGCCGGAGGGATTCCGAAAGACCGCCTACCGGAAGTTCAATATCAAAGGGCCGGTGTCGCCCGGCGACGACTACGCGATGATGCGCGAGGTGCTGACCCGCCGGTTCGCGCGCGCCTTAAAGGAAAACCCCGACCAGGACGGCGCCGATTGGCCGGATCTGGTGCTGATCGATGGTGGCTTGGGGCAGACTTCCGTGGCGGCCGAGGTTCTGGAGGAGTTGGGGATCACCGACGTCCCGGTGGTGGGGATCGCCAAAGGCCCCGATCGCGATGCCGGCCGCGAGCGGTTCTTCCTGCCGGGGCGTGACGCGTTCTCGTTGGAACCGCGTGACCCGGTGCTTTACTACCTGCAGCGGCTTCGCGACGAAGCCCACCGGTTCGCCATCGGCAGCCATCGGGCGCGGCGCGGCAAGGATGTGGGCCGGTCCCCTATCGACGAGATCCCCGGCATCGGCCCGCGCCGCAAGAAAGCGCTGCTGCTGCGGTTCGGCGCGGCCAAGGCGGTCGCCCGGGCCAGCCTGGAAGACCTGGAATCGGTCGACGGCATCAGCCGGGCCGTGGCGAAGAAGATCTACGAGCACTTCCATGGCGACACCGGTTGATACCGCAGCGTCGGGCCAAGCGGTGGCGAGCCGGTGGCGCCGCCTGCCCAACATCCTGACCCTGTCCCGCATCGCCGTCATTCCGCCGCTGGTCTGGCTGATCGCCCTGCCGGACCTCTGGGCCGCATGGACCGCGGGCGTCGTCTTCCTGTTGGCCTCGGCCACGGATTTCGCCGACGGGTTTGCCGCCCGCCGGCTCAAGGTGATTTCGCATTTCGGCAAGCTGATGGACCCGATCGCCGACAAGCTGATGGTCGCCGCGCTGCTGGTGGCCCTGGCAGCCTTCGGCCGGTTGGATGCCGGATGGGCAGTGATACCGGCGATCATCATCCTGTTGCGCGAGATCCTGATCTCCGGCGTGCGCGAGTACCTGGCCGGCCTGGGCGCAGCGGGACTACCGGTAACGCCGCTGGCGAAATGGAAAACCGCTGTTCAGATGGCGGCCCTGACGCTGGCGATCCTGGGGGCACCGGGGGCGGGCGGAGAAATCGCAGCGTTGGGCGGTGCCGCTGCGCTTTGGGTTGCCGCGCTGTTGACCGTCGTCACCGGGTGGGACTACCTGCGCCAGGCGATCGACCAGCTTGGCCGGGCACAATCCGATGGACCGGGGTCAGGCGATGGCAACGAAAACGTGATCGGACGAGAGGGACTTGGTGAAAGGGAGAAACGGTAGGGGGAACGACGGACGCCGAGGCTATCCCTTCGATCCGGTATCGCTCGACAGGCCCAGATCTTCGGCAATGGCAGCAGCGTGTGCCTCGACGCGCTGGGCGGCGCCCACATTGCCGACACCCGGCGTCTGCCTGATTTCGCGCGCAGCTTCCCGCAGCCGGACCACATGTCCGGCGAAGAGGCGCAGATCCTCTTCCTGCAACCGACCCATATCCGCCACCCCCCCAGGTTCGGACACGCGGCTCTGGCCACACTTCGCATCACCCAACGGCAGTGCCCACTGCCGGGGGCGGTCTATATCAGACCTCGGTGTTAGAAGTCGAATGGTAAATACCCAAACGAGAGTCACCACCCATGAAGCTACGCTACTTCGCCTGGCTGAGAGAACGCGTCGGCTGTGCCGAGGAGGAGATCCCTCTGCCCAGCGGCGTCCGCGACGTCGCGGGGTTGATGGATTGGCTGCGCAGCCGGGGGCCACACTTCGCCGAGGCCCTGGCCCAGGACGGCGTCGTCCGCGCCGCCGTCAATCTGACCCACGCCCGGCCGGACCATCCGGTGACCGATGACGACGAAGTCGCCCTGTTCCCGCCGGTGACCGGCGGATGACCGCCGTACGGGTCCAGGCGGCCGATTTCGATCCCGGGGACGAGCTGGCCGCGCTGCAAGGGGCGGCCGGCGACCGGTACGGCGCACTGGCCAGCTTCCTGGGGATCGTGCGGGCAACCGGCGGCGTTTCCCAGCTCAGTCTGGAACACTATCCGGGCATGACGGAACGGGAACTGATGCGCCTGGCAGCCGAGGCGGAGGCCCGCTGGCCGCCGTCAATGGTCAGGATCGTGCACCGGTTCGGCGATCTGTCGGTCGGCGACCGGATCGTCTTCGCAGCCGTCGCCGCACCGCACCGCGCCGACGCTTTCGAAGCGTGCGCCTTCCTGGTCGACCGGCTGAAGACCGAAGCGCCGTTCTGGAAACGCGAGCAGACCGCTGACGGTCCCCGCTGGGTTGACGCCCGACCGGAAGACGACGCGGCCGCCGACCGCTGGCGAACCGGTCAACCGCCCGGCGAGCCCGACTTGAGTTCGGCGATGCCATCCGGCCCCAAGACGTAGCGGATCAGCCCTTCCCGTTCCGCGGGAGAGAAGCCCAGACGCTCGTAGAAGCCGCGCGCGGCATTCCAGTCCATCACGCGTACGGCCAGCCGGCCGCACCGCCGGTCATGCGCGATGCGGGCGACAGCGCGCACCAGGGCCCGCCCGACGCCGAGCCGGCGTGCCGACTGGCGCACGTACAGGTGATCCAACTCCATAACCGGGATGCCGCGCCGGAGGCTGAATGCCATCGTGAAGGCGGCATACCCGGAGGCTGGTTTCCCGGCAGCTGGTTCCGCAAGCAGCGCTTCGTAGAGCGGCCGGTGACCACCGCCATAACGGATCAGCGATTCGACCGTGGTGGCGACGTTGGCGGCATCGTCATGGAACGGGGCCAGTTCGCGGATCATCGCCAGC
>JANQIU010000305.1 GCA_028281985.1 Alphaproteobacteria bacterium
CAGCGGCGCCGAAGCCCATGGCCTGACGGTCCGGACGCCGGCATCGCTGAAAACCGACGCCGCGCAAGCGGACTTCGCGGATCTTCACCTGGATGCCGCCGTCGTCGCCGCTTATGGCCTGATCCTGCCGAAAGCAATCCTGGCCGCCCCGCGGCTGGGATGCGTCAACGTCCACGCGTCGCTGTTGCCCCGATGGCGCGGGGCGGCACCGATCCAGCGGGCGATCCTGGCCGGCGATGCCGAGACCGGCGTCACCATCATGCAGATGGAGGCCGGACTCGACACCGGGCCGATGCTGCTCCGCGAGGCGATCCCCATCGGCCCTACGACGACGGGAACTGGCCTGACAGACGACCTGGCGCGGATCGGGGCGCGGCTGATCCTGCCGGCCCTGGACGGACTTGCCGACGGCAGCCTGACGCCGGAGCCGCAGCCGGAGGACGGCGTCACCTATGCCAGCAAGATCACGCGCGAGGACGGCGTCATCGATTGGCAGGACGCGGGCCTGGTGGACCGCCAGGTCCGGGCGTTGAACCCCTGGCCCAGCGCCCCGTTCCGCATCGGCGACGAGACGCCCAAAATCCTCGCCGCCGATCCCGTCGGCGACGCGGAAGGCGCCGCAGGCGAGGTGTTGGACGACCGGCTGACCATTGCCTGCGGCATGGGCGGGGGCATTCGCCCCACCCGCCTGCAACGGCCGGGGAAGTCGGCGATGGCGGCGGACGCCCTGCTGCGCGGCTTTGCCATCCCGCCGGGGACCCGTCTGGCGTGACCGGACCGGAGGTCCGCCGTATCGCCGTTCACCCGCGCACGGCAGGCCAATTGGACATCCTGTTCGTCGGCGACACGGCATTCGGCGAAAACTACCAACACGACCGTGCGGCCCTGGGTCGGGAGAACGTCCTGGAGAGCCGGGGCTACCTCGCCGGGTTCGAGGGCCTGTCCGGCTTGCTGGCGCGCGCCGACCTGGTGGTGGCCAATCTGGAAACGCCGCTGAGCCACCGCGCACCGCCGCCCGGGGCAACTCCGCGGCAGTGGTGTCACAAGGGCCATCCCCAACGCAGCGCCGTGGCGCTGCGGGCACTGGGGCTGCGAGCCTTGTCGCTGGCCAACAACCATACCGGGGACCTGGGCGCCGCCGGGCTGACGGATACGCTGACGGTTCTGGAGCGCTGGGACCTTGTGGGGTTTGGCGCCGGCGCAACGCCGGCCGAAGCGCATGCCCCGTTGATGATCGAAACCGCCGCCCCCGACCCGCTGCGGTGCGCCGTGATCGCCGGTGACGCCGGGCGCTGGGCCGGTCCCTTGACCGATCCCCAGACTGTGCCCGGACCCGATAACCCGGTCACGGCGGCAACGGCGGCGCTGCGGATCGGCGCCGTCGCCCCCGGACTTGCGGGCTTGCGGCGACCGGACCGGTCGTTCCCGGTGATCGGCTTTCCCCATTGGGGGGCCAACTATCGCTGGGCCACGCCCTTGCAGCGGCGGCTCGGCACCCTGCTGATGGGCGCCGGGGTCGACCTGATCCTGGGTCACGGCGCCCATTGTCTGCAGGAGATCGAGCAGCGGGCCGATCGTTGGATCGTCTACTCGCTGGGCAACTTCATGTTCGCCTCGCCGGGTCGCTATGCCCGGTTTCGGGCACCGCCCTACAGTCTCGCCGCCCGGGTGCGGCTCAGCGCCGGCCCCGGCGGCAGCACCCGGCTTGCCGGTCTTCGGCTGTACCCCATCGCCACCGACAATCGGCGGACGGATTACCGGCCGCGTCCGGTGACGCAGGACGAGGCGTCACATCTGCGCCGCATCCTCGCCGACCACTGTCCGGCCTTCGTCGAACGCCCCTGGCGAACCGATCAGTCCGGAATCCATGTCGATCTGATCGCGCCGCGGCGGCGTCCGCAAAACCGCCGGGTTTGAATGCCAGATCGATACCTGCTCGGAAGTAATTCGTTGAATGCGGATCGGGTGATCTAGTCGAGTTGGGTTAGGGTATCTCCAGTCGGTCCAGACCCAAGCAACCCCGAGGACGAGATCCGTTCTCAAAAGGTGAGGCCGCGATGCACGATCGCATACGCCCGTTCCTGTTCGTTTTGCTGGTCCTGTGGACCAGCCTTTCGGGCGCAGCAGCCCAAACCGGCCCGGGCTCGGGCGCGTTTGTCGCGCCGCACCGGCCGATGATCGCCGACCCTTCCACCGCACAGGTGATCATCTACTCCCACGGCACGTCGAACTCGCTGGTCCCCGAAGCATGCTGGGTTCGGCACAACAAACCCCCAAGGACATTGACCTCGCTGGTCGATGCCCATCCACGGGTCTTCCTGTTCTATCTGTGTTCGCGCGCGATCGACGGCGGCGTTCCCGGGTCGTACATCCACAAGCGGGCCGACGAGATCAGCGCCGTGGTCGACATGTTTGCGGCGATGGGGGTCCCGTCGGCCAACATCTACCTTTCCGGCCATTCGGCCGGCGCCTGGGCCTCACTGATGTATATGAGCCGCACCGCCGACACCGTCGCCGGCGGCATTCTGTTCGCACCCGCCTGTTGCGGGCCACGACACAACGCCGCACGCTATCCCATCTGGCGGGGCGAGATCCGGCCGCGCCAGGTTCGCGAGATCGTCGGCGGCAGCCCGCTCCGCGCCCTGGTGTTCGCCTATACCGACGATATCTTCAACCGCCCCCAGGAACTGGTTTTCCTGAGCGGCGCCTATCCGGACACGGTGACGCTCGTCTCCCAGTCCTGCGGCAACGGCCACGCGACCCACCAGATCGACTGCGACGCCTACAGCACGCGCGACCAGATCGCGGCCTATATGGGGGTCGTACCGCCCTGACCGACCCGGTCCGGCTACCGGGTCGGATCTTCGCCGCCGGGCGCGGGCGACCACCGGCGCATGGGCATGGCCAGCGTGATCGTCCCCAGGGAAACCATGCCCACCGCCCCAGCCAGGAAAGGGGTGCCGACCCCGAAATGCAGGGCCAGAACCGCGCCGCCGAGCGGGGCGATCAACATTGCGGCGGTGGACACGCCTTCGCCGACGGCAACCACACGGGCCATCGCCTCGGGCGGTGCCGTCCGCTGCAGCACCGTACGGTAGGGAACCGTCATCGCTGCGGTGGCGGCGCCCAGTGCTGCGAAGATCAGCAGGAAGGCCAGCACAGGCAGGCCGAACAGGGATGCGCCGGCAAGACCCAGCGGCACGGTCAACAGGCCGCCGGCGATGGCACCGATCCCCATCACCGGAAACGAGCCCATCCGATCACCGATGCCGCCGACCAGAAGCGCGCCGGCGACACCACCAAACCCCACTGCGGCGATGGCGACGCCGAAGACGGTCTCGTCGAAGCCCAGGCTGCGGGTCAGCAGCGGTATCTGCGCGTCGTAGAGGGCAAAACACCCGAAGCCGGTGGCCATGATCCCTAGAGCAGCCGCCAGGCGCGGATAGGTGCGATAGGTGCGGACCCCTTGGACAACCCGGCCGACCAGGCGCTCGCGTTTGGATGGCGGCGGCGGTCGCAGATCGCCGGGCAGCCCGACCAGAAGACCGGCGGCAAGGGCAGATACCGCGGCATTGACATAGAAGACCTGGCCGGGCGCCAGCACCAGCAAGAGCAGCCCGCCAAGACCGGGGCCGGCGATCTTGGAGGCCTGGTTGATCATGTGGCTCAGCGCGTTGGCAGCGGTCAGACCCGTGTCGGGCACCAGCACGGGGATCGCGGCCTGCTTGGCGGGCGTGAAGAAGGCATCCGCGGTACTGCGCAGGAGCACGATCAGCAGCAGGACCGGAAGGTTCGGCGCGAAAGCCAGGGCGAACGTGACCGCGGCACGGGCAGCATTGCTCAGCACCAGGGCACGGCGCAGATCGGCCCGGTCGATCACCGCACCGGCGACCGGCCCGACGAAGACGTACGGCAGCCCGATACCGATGAACAGTAGGGCCAGGGCTTCAGGCCCTTCGCCCCAGGCGAACGCCAGCAGGGCGAACAGCGCGACGAAGTCCAACCAGTCGGACAGATCCGCGGGGATCTGGGCCATCAGAAGGCGGCGCAGCCCAGGCTGGCGAAGCGGAGCCAGAAGGCGCTTCATGCCTGGCCGATCCCCCGCCGATACGGTCAGCCCTATCCCAACCAGCGCTGCAGGCGACGGGCGGCGGCGGCCATATCGTCGGTGCTGCCGGCGAAGCTGAAGCGCAAGGCCGATTTGCCGCCCTGGGGATCGAAATCGGTACCCGGCGTCACGGCCACGCCCGCTTCCGTCAACATACGCCGGCAGAACGTCTCGCTGTCGTTGGTCAGATGGGCCACGTCGGCGTACAGGTAGAACGCGCCGTCGGCCGGCGCCAGTCGGTCGAAGCCGGCCCGCGGCAGCTCCGCCAGAAGGATCCGCCGGTTTTCCGCGTACCGGGCGACGTTGGCGTCAAGTTCGTCCCCGCAGTCGAACGCTTCGATCGCCGCCAATTGCGACAGCGCCGGCGAGGAGATGAACAGGTTCTGCGTCAGGCACTCCACGGACCGCAGGAGCGTTTCCGGCATCACCATCCAGCCAAGCCGCCAGCCGGTCATCGAGTAGTATTTGGAGAAGCTGTTGACCACGATCGCCTGATCGGACAGCCCGGCCGCCGTCACCGCCGGAAAGCCGCCATCGGTCTCGTAGGTGATGCCATGATAGATCTCGTCGGACACCAGGCGGATGCCCTCCGCCTCGCAATAGGCGGCGAGGTCCGCCAGGGCCGCCGGCGCCAGCATGGTCCCGGTCGGATTGGACGGGCTGGCGACAATCAACCCGTCGAGGGCGGCTCCGCCTTCCCGCCGGTAGGCTTCGAGAAGGTCGACCGTCGGCTGGTAGCGGGTTTCGGGTCCGGCCGGAAGGGACACCGGCGCCACCCCCAGGGCCGACAGGATGTTGCGGTAGGCCGGGTATCCAGGTGCCGCCATGGCCACCCGGTCGCCGGCTTCGAATGCTGCCAGGAACGCCAGCAGGAAACCGCCGGACGATCCGGGCGTCACGACGATCCGTTCGTCGGGCACCGTGACACCATAAGCGGCATGGTAGTGCCGGGCGATTCGCCGACGCAGGTCCGGCACCCCTAGCGCCAGCGTGTAGCCAAGCACGTCTTGGGTCAGGCCGCGACGCGCGGCGGCGATCACGCGCGACGGTGCCGGCGTGCTCGGTTGGCCGACCTCCAGGTGCAACACATCGTCGCCTGCGGCTTCGCGCTCGGCGGCCGCCTGCATGACGTCCATGACGATGAAAGGGGGTATCCTGCCCCGGCGGGCTGCTTTGAGCGTCATGACCAGGCCTTAAGAGGGTCGCCGAACCGGCAGCGGTTGAATAGCATCAGCGTTCAGCCACGCCAAACCCGGGGGCCGCGGTCGCCTTGCCGCCATCGAATGGCCACGGCAGGGTACTAGAGGAAGGCTGCCGTAGCTCCGGAGGGGTTCACCGTGCGCAAGGCGATCGTCACCCTGCTTGCCGTCGCGCTTATCGCGACGGCGGTCGTTCGCCCGGCAGCGGCCCAGGGCCGCTTCTCGCTGATCGCCGATACCGAGATCGAATACACCCTCCGGCAGTTCCTGCAGCCGATCCTGCAGGTGGCCGGTGTCTCGCCATCCGCCGTCACCATCTACATCGTCAACGACCCCGGACTGAACGCGTTCGTCGCCGGCGGCCAGAACATCTTCATCAATACCGGCCTCTTGATCGGCGCCGACAATGTCGAGGAGTTGCTGGGCGTGCTGGCCCACGAAACCGGCCATGTCGCCGGGGGGCATCTGGCACGGGGCAGCGAGCAGTTGGCGCGGGCGGAAACGCGCGCCCTGATCGCCACCCTGTTGGGCGTGGCCGCCGCCGCGGCCAGCGGCCAGCCTGAGGCCGGGATCGCCATTCTGGGCGGCGGTCAGGATTTCGCGGTTCGTGAGCTGCTCAGCTTCACCCGGTCGATGGAAGCGGCGGCCGACCAGGCAGCCGTGTCCTATCTGGATCGGATCGGCGTCACCTCCGAAGGACTGGCCTCGTTTTTGGAGAGCCTGGCGGACCAGGAACTGGTGCCGACCTCCCGTCAGGTCGAGTACGTGCGTACGCATCCGCTGACCGCCGACAGGATCGACGCCGTACGTTCGCTGGTCGACCGCTCGGCCTACCGTGACACACCGGCGCCGGCCGAATTCCAGGAAGCGTTCTTCCGGATCCAGGCCAAGGTTTACGGGTTCCTCTATCCGCGCCAGGCGCTGTCGCTGTACGGCGCCGACACGACCAGCGTACCCGGCCTTTATGCGCGGGCCATCGCCCTGTTCCGTGTCGGGTCCGTCGACGAGGCGCTGGCGACCATGGACCAACTCATCGCGCGCGAGCCCAGCAATCCCTTCCTGCATGAGATGCGTGGCCAGATCCTGTTGGAGAACGGCCGGCTGGCCGAAGCGCGGGAGAGCTATGCCGCCGCCGACAGGCTGCTGCCCGGGCAGCCGTTGATCCTGATCGCCCTGGCCCAGACCTTAAGCACCGAATCCAGTTCTGATGCCGACCTCCAGGCGGCCATCGGACACCTGGAGGCCGCCACGGCGACACCGCGGGGACAGACCGCTTTCGCCTTTCGGCTGCTGGCCACCGCCTATGGGCGGGCCGGCGATCTGGGCATGGCCGCGGTTGCGCTGGCCGAGGAAGGCCTGGCCCAGGGGGACCGGACGACGGCCCTGCAGCAGGCGGATCGCGCGGAGCAGATCCTGCCCGCCGGATCGCCAGGATATCTGCGGGTTCAGGACATCCGCCGGGCGGCCGAGGAACTGGACGACTAGGCGCCGGCCGCTGTCACATTGCCGTTACGTCGCGGATGCTCATGCTTGCTCGACGCCGCGCAGGCGAGGCATTGTCCGCAAGCTGCGACGGCTGACGGCGACGCGGCCGGTGCCCCTATACCCAGGAGCCATTGACCATGACAGTTCGCATCCTCGCCGCAGCCGGACTGGCCGCCGGCCTGATCGTTGCCCCCGCCGCGGCGCCGGCTCAGGACGCCGCGCTGAGCCAGGCCCAGCGGACCGAAGTGGAGCAGATCGTCCGCGACTATATCCTGGCAAATCCCGAAATCGTCTACGAGGCGCTGACCGTCCTTCAGCAGCGCGAGGAGATGGCAGCGGCCGAACGCCAGCGCGAGATGGTTGTCGCCTTCCGCGACCAACTCAACGACAGCCCGGGTTCGCCGATCTTGGGCAATCCCGACGGCGATGTGACGCTGGTCGAGTTCTTCGACTACCAGTGCGGCTACTGCAAGCGCATGCTCGATCGCGTCCTCCAGGTGGCCGAGGACGACGAGAATGTGCGGATCGTGTTCAAGGAGTTTCCGATCCTGGGTCCCCAGTCGACGACTGCCGCCCGCGCCGCCCTGGCCGCCCGCGAACAGGACCTCTACCTGGAAATGCATAATGCCCTGATGAGCTTTCAGGGGCCGCTCAGCGACGACGTGATTTTCGGTCTGGCCCGTGAGGTTGGCCTGGATGTCGAGCAGCTGCAGGCGGACATGAACGGCGACGCGGTGACCGCGGAAATCTCCGCCAATCTGGAACTGGCGCGGACCTTGGATATTCGCGGAACGCCCGCCTTCGTCATCGGCGACAATGTGCTGCCCGGCGCCGTCGGCCTTGGCGTCCTGCAGGACATGATCGAGGAGGTTCGGTCCGGGTCGAGCTGATCCGGACCCATCCGACCCGTAACTGGCGAGCTGCCCCGATCAGGGTTGCCGGTCAGGCATCCGCGTCGGGCTGGCGCTCCGGCGCGGCTTTGGCGAAGGCCGGCAGTTCCATGCAGGTGTGATTGATCCGCCGGATGATCGGATAGGCCGTCATGTCGGTCCCGGCCCGTTCGGCGTTGTAGACCTGCGGAATGAGGCAGATGTCGGCCAGCGTCGGCCCTTCGCCGAAGCAATAGTTTCCGGCGCCGCGCTTGGCCAAAGCCGACTCGATGGCCGCGAAGCCCTCGGCAATCCAATGCTGGCTCCAGGCGATGCGCGCGCCCTCGTCGGCGCCGCAGGACTTGGCCAGGTGGTTCAGCACCCGCTGATTGTTGATGGGGTGGATGTCGCAGGCCACTGCCAACGCCACCCCGCGGACAAAGGCCCGGTCGATCGGATCCGGCGGCAGGAGCGGCGGTTCGGGCCGCAGATCTTCAAGGTAGTCGATGATGGCCAGGGACTGGGTCAGAATGTTCGGTCCGTCCAGCAGCGCCGGCACCATGCGTTGCGGGTTCAGGCTGCCGTAGGCGGGCGCCAGATGTTCACCGCGGCGCAGCTGGATCGATGCCTGCTCGACATCCATCCCTTTGAGATTGATCGCAATTCGCACCCGGTAGGCTGCGGACGATCGGAAATACGTGAACAGCTTCATGATGTGTAGCGTCGCTCAGGGTCGCCGGGGACAACAATAGGACGTTCGGATAAGGTTGGGAAAAGATTGGCGAACGGTTGCTGATGGTCTTCCCAACAGGCACATAAAGCCCCTGCCCCAATCGCACCAGCCCGTTTCCATCGGAGATACGCAATGCCCGATGCTCCCGCCGCTGCCCGGGTTGCCGTCTTCGACATCGGCGGCGTGCTTCTGGACTGGGATCCGCGGTACTTGTATCGCACCTTGTTCGACGACGAAGCCGAGATGGAAACCTTCCTGGCGGAGGTGTGCACCCCCGCCTGGAACGTCGAGCAGGATCGCGGCCGGCCGTTCGCCGAAGCGGTCTCGCTGCTGGTCAAGCGGTATCCCGACCAGGCGGATCGCATCCGTGCCTATGATACGCGGTGGGAGGAGATGATCCCGCGGGCGCTGGACGATGTGGTGGCACTGCTGGGCCGGGTGCAGGCGGCCGGCCACCCCACCTACGCGCTGACCAACTTCTCGGCTGAGAAGTTCCCGGTCGCCAAGGTCAAATGGCCGTTCCTCGACAGCTTTCGCGGTATCGTCGTCAGCGGTGAGGAAGGGGTGATCAAGCCCGACCCGGCGATCTTCCGGATTCTGCTGGACCGTTTCGCGCTTAACCCCGGCGAATGCCTGTTCATCGACGACAGGGCCGATAACGCCGAGGCCGCCCGGCGCGCCGGCCTGCAGGCCACCACCTTCACCGACGCGTCAGCGCTCGAGGCCGCGCTGCAGCAGCACGGCCTGCTGGCCGCGGCCTGATCCGCTAAAGCGCGGACGGTGGCGCCGGGCTTCCGCCGTTAGCGCGACCCGTCCAGCAGCCGCTGCCACCACCCGCGGC
>JANQIU010000009.1 GCA_028281985.1 Alphaproteobacteria bacterium
GCCCAGGCCCAGCACCGTCCGGCTGGGCCAGGCGAAGCTGGGGCCGTCGCCATGCCCCCGCGGGTCGGCCCGGCGGCGCAGGAACAGGCACAAGAAAAGCCCCAGCGGCGTGAACACCGCGGCCACCAGCGCCAGATGCGTCACCGGATCCAGCCCGACCTCGGCGATCAGCCCGCCCGTTGCCGCGCCCACCATGGCGCCGATGGAAAAGAAGCCGTGCGCCAGTCCCATGATCGGCCGACGACAGCGCCGCTCGATCGCCACGGCCTCCGCATTCATCGAGACGTCCATGGCACCGCTGGTGACCCCCAGCACGACGAAGGCCAGCACCAGGCCAAGCAGGCTGGGCGCCATCGGCGGCAACACCACCGACAGGGCATACAGCACGGTGGCCACGGTCATCACCTTGGCCGCCCCCAGCCGCGCGCACAGCCAGCCGGCGGTCAGCATCGCCGCCAACCCGCCGACCGGCATGCCCAGAAAGGCAATGCCCAGCGCCCCTTCCGACAGGCCGAGGGCGCGCTGGATCTCCGGGATGCGCGGCAGCCAGCTGGCGAACACCGCGCCGTTGGTGAAGAACACCAGCGCGACGGCCCAGACCTCCAGCGGCAGGGTGACCCAGCCGCCCCGGCGGCGAACCCGGTTTCCGGTCGCGAGCGGACCGGCGCGGTCGGCGGGCATGTCGGGCGCATCCTCCCTGGCCGGCGACGGGTGCCGCCGACGGGGGATCAGGATACGCGCGGATCTGTATCGTTCAAGATGCGATCCCGGCGGGACCGCCTACCAGGCGCCGGTATTCGGCATGGACGCCCAGGGTTCCGCCGCCGGTTTGGGATCGCCGCGCTGCAGCAGTTCCACCGAGATGCCGTCCGGTGAGCGGACGAACGCCATATAGCCGTCGCGTGGCGGCCGGTTGATGGTGATGCCGCCATCGGCCAGGCGCTGGCAGGTCGCGTAGATGTCGTCCACCCGGTAGGCGAGATGGCCGAAATTCCGTCCGCCCTGATAGTCCTCGGGATCCCAGTTGTAGGTCAGTTCCAGCTTCGGCGCCGCCTGCTCGGACGACTTGTCGATATCGGCGGGCGAGGCCAGGAAGATGTTGGTGAAGCGACCCTTCTCGCTGTCGATCCGGCGCACTTCCTTCAGGCCCAGAAGGGTGCAGTAGAAGGCCAGGCTCTCGTCGATGTTGCGGATCCGGACCATCGTGTGCAGGTATTCCATGGAGACGCTCCGTGCCGTGGGTCGGCGGTGTCGGTTGGGTGATTGGGGTCGGCAAGCGGTGCCAAATCGCGGCCGGTCCGGCCCTTAGCCCTGGGCCTTCTATGGTTGTCCGTTCCGCACATCCGACAAGGGTCTTCTGTGATGGCGCCGACGATTGCCGACATCCTTGCCTTCTGGTTCGACGAGTCCGGGCCGGAGCGCTGGTTCACCCCGTCGGCGGCGTTCGACGCCGCCTGCGGCCGGTATGCCGATGCCGTCACCGCCGCGCAGGCCGGCGATCTCGACGGCTGGCAAGCCTCCGCCGAGGGCAGCCTGGCTCTTTGCCTGCTGCTGGACCAGTTTCCGCGCAACCTGTTCCGCGGCACGGCGAACGCCTTCGCCGGCGACCCGGCGGCCCGGGCGGTCGCCGGGCGGGCGATCGGCGAAGGACACGACATGGATTTGCCGGAAGCCCGCCGGCTGTTTCTCTACATGCCGTTCCAGCACAGTGAATCGCTGGAAGACCAGCGGCGCGCGGTGCGTCTGATCGCCGAACGCACGCCCGCCAATCCCGAGTTGCTGGACTATGCGTGCCTGCACCTGTCGATCATCCGCTGGTTCGGCCGGTTTCCCCACCGCAACGCCATGCTCGGGCGTGACAACACGCCGGAGGAGACGGTCTTCCTGAGCCTGCCGCATTCGGGGTTCTGACATGTCGATCACCGGCATCGACCACGTCATCGTCGGCGTCCGCGACCTGGATGCGGCAACGGCCGCCTGGCAGCGGCTTGGCTTCGTCTGCACGCCACGGGGCCGCCACGACACCTGGCCGACCGCCAACACCTGCGTGATGCTGGCCGGGGACTACATCGAAGTGCTGGGCAAGGCCGGGCCGGGCGAAGCCATGGGCCTGGACCACTTCCTCACCGAACGGGAGGGCCTGATGGGCCTGGCCTGGGCGACCGGGGACGCCGATGCGGCCCATGCGGCCTTCCAGGCCGCCGGCCTGGCAGGGGAGCCGCCGAAGGACCTGTCGCGATCGCTGGACCTGGCGGAAGGGTCGGTACGCCTGCGGTTCCGGCTTGCCCATCCGTCGCCGGTGGCCCCGCTCGGCGTTCCCGGCTTCGCCTGCCAGCACCTGACACCCGAACCGATGCGGCGGCCGGAATGGCTGGCACACCCGAACGGTGCGCGCCGCGTGCGCGCCGTCACCGTGGCAGTGGACGACCCGGCCACGGTTGCCGATGCCTACCGCAGGCTGCTTGGCGACGCGGCGGTGCACGTCGACGCCGACAGCGCGACCGTCCGGCTAGGGGCGGCGGCCTGTCATTTCGGCCGGGCCGAAAACGGGATCACCGGCATCATCGGCATCGCCGTGGACGTGGCCGACCTGTCCCAGGCGGCCACGGTGCTGGAGTTGGCAGGCGTGCCGGCCGTCCCGACGCCGCACGGGTTGACGGTGCCGCCGCCCTTCGCGACCGGCGTAGTCCTGACGCTGGTGTCCGGTTAGCGGCGCCAGCGGGGTCGGCGATCGCCCAGCCGGGTGACGACCGACCCCGGGAACGGGACGCCGATGCTGGGATCGGTGTCGTCTTCCGGGTCCCGTATCGCGGGACCGCGGGTCGCACCTGCCGCCGCATCGCCTGGCGCGGGGCGGGGCGGGACGAGAAAGATGACCAGCACCAGTCCGGCGAGGAAACCGCCGATATGGATCCACCACGCGATGTCGGCCCGCGCCCCGCCCTGGAGGGACGACCACCCCATGGCCACCTGAACCGCAAACCAGAAGCCGATGAACCAGATCGCGCGAATTCGAACCGGCAGCGGAATGAGCACGAGGATCCGGGCGCGGGGATACAGCGCGACGAACGCGCCGAACACGCCCGCGACGGCGCCGGACGCGCCGATCGCCGGGATCATGCTGTCGGGATGGACCATCATATGGGCGAAGCTGGCCAGCATCCCGGCGATGACATACAGCAGGACGAAGCGCAGGATGCCGATCCTGGCCTCAACCGGTCCGCCGAACACCCACAAGGCCCACATGTTGGCCAGCAGATGCACCCAGTTCAGGTGCAGGAAGGCCATCGACAGCAGCGACAGGTAATTGGTCGGATCGAGGCCCCAGGCCATCGCCCAGGCGGCATTGCTGTAGCGCCGGGGTATCAGGCCGTATTGGGCGTACACGTAGTGACGCAGCTGCGGCATCTGCAGCAGCCAGATGAACAGGCCGAAGCACAGGCCGACGATCGCGGTCACGACGATCGGAACTCGTCTACGCGGCGCCGTCGTGGTCAGGGGCAACACGCGGTCGGGCACTCCGGTCGGCCAAGGGCCGGGGAAGGCTGGTGCAGCCGGCCCTTGGATGAAATCACCGGCAGCCAGATAAGCCGTCGCGGTCGGCCGGGTAGTCCGCGGCGCCGGATCAGGCCGGCGGGGCCGTGGTTTCCCGGACCACGAGACGGGTCGGCAGCAGCCGCCGGCTGTCCGGGTGCGCGCCGGCCAGCAGCAGTTCGGCGGCCACCTGCCCCTTCTCCGCCAGGGGCTGATGCACCGTTGTCAGCGATGGTCGCACATGGGCGGCCATCGGCACGTCATCGAAGCCGACGATGGAGACGTCGTCGGGAACCTTCAGGCCGAGTGTGTCGGCAGCGTGGATTGCGCCCACGGCATGCCGGTCGCTCATGCACAACAGCGCGGTCGGCCGGGGGTTCCGGGACAGCAGCACCCGGGCCGCCTCGTACGCGGCGGTCTCCGAGTTTTCCGGCCGCTCTTCGACCGCGTCGCTGGTCAGGGTGATCCCGGCGCGGACCAGCGCGTCCTCGTACCCGCGGAGCCGCGCTTCGGCGGTGTCGAACGTGGCCAGGGCCCGGCGCTCGACCCCGACCGGCCCGGTATAGCCGTCGGCGCTGAACTCCAGGGCGATCACGCCGAACCGCCGGTGCCCCAGGTCGAGAAGATACTGGGTCGCCTCGCGGCAGGCACCGCGGTCGTCGATGCCCACCGTGGCGATGCCCGGAAAGTCGCCGTAGTCCGCCAGCACCACGGGCAGCCCGGTATCGAGGATCCGCGAGAAGATCGGCGAAGTGCGCGGCAGGCAGTAGATGATGTAGCCGTCGACGGCCGCCTGGCGGACCATGATCTCCGCCGCGCTTTCCTGTTCGGCCGGCACGATGGTCAGACCGGTGCCGTTGCGCTCGCAAACGGCGGCCACGCCCTGCAGGAAGGCGATGGCTGCGGGGTCTTCGAACGCGAATGTCAGCCCGCCGGAGAACACCAGCCCCACGGTGGCCGTCCGGCCGGTGCGGAGCTGCCGCGCCACCGGGTTCGGGCCCCGATAGCCCATGGCCTTGGCCTTGAGGATGACCTTGTCGCGCAGTTCGTCGGAAAGCTGGTCCGGACGGTTGTAGGCGTTGGACACCGTGGTCCGGGAGACGCCCAGCGCCGACGCCACGTCTTTCAGGGTGACGGATCTGGCGGCGGGCGATGCTTGGTTGCGACTTTTTTGCTGCACCATGCCAGGGAAGTAGCGGACCCCGCTTGATCGATCAAGGACGGGGGCTTATATGCCATCTTGAACGATCAAGAATGCGCTGCACACTGAATGCATTCAGATGGCAGGTTAGCGGCGCCTTCGGGGATCGACAGGGAAAAACCGCGTTCGGAGGAGGACGCAAGGGGCGCATCGCAGGACGACGCACTCTGGACGGTTAGGAGGATGACATGATGACAGGTATCGCGCGGCGGTTGCGCAAGATCGCGGACAAGCGCCGGCTTTCGCAGATGGACGAGCGGCTGCTGGCGGATATGGGGTTGAGCCGGGACACGGAATACACCTGCCCGACCCAGGCCCAGAAGATGGGGCAGTACGCCGTCTTCCGCATTCACACGAGCTGACGGGGGATGGCCGGCCGGTCGCGCGCCGCGCGCCGGCCGGCCCGTATCGATCCGTCCGGCGCCAATCAGCGCCGGAGGACAGGAGGCTGACATGATCGTAGGACTGACACGGCGCTGGCGGGGCCTGACCAACCGCCACCGACTGGCCAGAATGGACGAACGGCTGCGCGCCGACATGGGGCTGGGCCGGGAAAGCGAACTGACCACCCCGACCCATCCCCAGCGGATGGGCCGCTACGCCGTCTACCGGATCCACAGCGGGTAGCCGGATCTGCCGGCCGCGGAGCGGTCCTTCGCGGCCTTACCGGGGCGGCGCCGGGCCGGGCGAACGGACTGCCGGCACGGCCGCCCGGGGGCGCCGGTTGACCATCAGGATGCCGAAGGCGACCAGAGCCACGCCGACGGCGTCCCAGGGGGACACGGGTTCGCCCAACAGCACGAAGGCGAAGCCGACACCGAAGATCGGGTTCAGGAAGTGGAACGCGCTGGCGCCGGCCGTCGACACCAGCTTGACCAGCCCGAACCACAGCATCGTCGCCGTGATGCCCGGAAACAGCACCTGATAGGCGAATGCGAACATCACCGGCACGGTGACCTCAAACGCCGTGACGTCTTCCAGGAGCAACGCCACCGGCACGCAGCCCAGGCCGCCGATCAAGAGCTGACAGGCGACGACCATCAACAGGCCGGTGCCGAAATCGCCCCGCTTGACGGTCAGGGTGGCGACCGACAGGGCCAGCACGCCGACCACCGCCAAAGCCAGCCCCAGCGGGTCGATACCGCCGGTGACCCTGACCCCCATGATCCACAGGACGCCGCCGAAACCGATGATCAGGCCGGCGACCGTCCCCAGGGTGATCCGCTCGGACACCACCGCGGGCGCCAGCGCGGCGACGATCAGGGGCATCGCGCTGGCCACGATGGCGGCCAGGCCCGCCGGGATGCTGGTCATGGCGGTGAAGAACAGGCCGAGATAGAGCGTGTTCTGGCAAAGCCCCAGGATGATGATCGGGCGCCAGGCATCCCATCCGCTCGGTATCCGCTGGCCCAGGGCCAGGGCCAGCCCGCCGGCGATCAGGGCGGCGACCAGAAAGCGCAGGGCGGACACCGAGAACGGCGGGGTGTGGGTGACCAGGATCTTGGCGACGGAGAAGGCCGAGCTCCACAACACTGCGAAGGTGATGCCCATCGCCAGGATCAACCAGATGCTGGGCCGCGTGCTTGCTGTCATGGCATCCGCACCTTGGGGTGTGGCGGTCGTGCGCGGGATCGCCTAAGCCGGTGCCCGCGTCCGGCAAATCCAAATGTCGGCGCCCGCAATCAGGACGGCGTCCGAGCCGCCCTTCGGCTCATCGCCCCGGCCCGGTGCGGGCCAGCGCCGCCCGGGCCGCCTGGCTGTCCCGGGTCATCTGGGCAATGAGCGCTTCCGGGCCGTCGAAGGCCGCTTCGCCCCGCAGCCGGTCGGTCAGCCGCACCCGCAGGTGCCGCCCGTACAGGTCGCCGTCGAAATCGAAGAGGTGGGCTTCCAGCAGCGGTTCCGCGGCCGCGTACATCGGCCGGACGCCGATATTCGCCACCCCGTCCAACCAGGCGGGGTCGGGGGCTTCGTCGATCGCGCATTGAACGGCATAGACGCCGAACGCTGGCCGCAGATAGTCGCCCAGCGGCAGGTTGGCTGTGGGAAAGCCCAGGGTGCGGCCGCGCTTGTCGCCATGCACGACGCGGCCTTCGATCTCCCAGGGGCGGCCCAGCAGCCGGGCGGCCCGGCGCATGTCGCCCTCGATCAGCCGGTCGCGCACGGCGGTCGACGCGTAGGCGCCGCCATGCTCATCGCCGACCTTGGTCAGCACGGACACCCCGAAACCGCCGTCACCGGACGCCGCGCGCAGGGTTTCGGCGTTGCCGCGGCGCTTGTGCCCGTAGCAGAAGTCGGCCCCCACGACGACATGCCGGACGCCCATCGCCCCGACCAGGATGTCCTGGACGAAGGCTTCGGCCGCTGTCTGGGCGAACTCTTCGTCGAAGCGCAGGACATAGTGCAGGTCGACGCCCGCCTCCTGCAGCAGGCGGGCGCGCACCCGGAACGGCGTCAAGCGGAACGGCTGTTCCGATGGCCGGAACACCGACCGGGGATGCGGCTCGAACGCCATGACCCCGGCGGGGCACCCCGCCTCGGCCGCAATCCGGCGCGTCGTCCGGATCACCGCCTGATGGCCGCGATGGACCCCGTCGAAATTGCCGATGGCCACCACCGCGCCGCGCGCCTCGGCCGGCAAAGCGTCGACGTGATGGAAGATCTGCATCGGGTCCTGACGGTCAGCATGAAGGGTCGGCGCCGTGACGCGATCGCGCGGCGGCCGGATCATAGGACCCGGCCGCCGATGTCAAAAGCCCGGTGCGCGGCCGACCCGGATCAGCCGCGGCTTGGCACCATCAGCCCCGCCTCGCCGTCCATGACCACCGTGTCGCCGACGGTCGCGACCGTCGACATGATCACACGTTTCTTTTCCGGAACGAGTTCGGTGATGGTGCAGGTGGCCTTCACCGTGTTGCCGGGCTTGACCGGCGCTTTGAACTTCATGGTCTGCGACAGATAGATCGTGCCCGGTCCGGGCAGTTTGGTGCCCAGCACCGCCGACACCAGGGCGGCGGTCAGCATGCCGTGGGCGATGCGCCCGCCGAACATGGTCTGGCTGGCGTACTCCTCGTCCAGATGCACCGGATTGGTGTCGCAGGACACCCCGGCGAACATGACGATGTCCGCATCGGTGATGGTCTTCGAGACGCTGGCCGACATCCCCACGGACAGGTCCTCGATGACGTAGCCGCCTGACTCGCTCATCCGTTCCCCCATTGGTTCCGCACGCTAGACGGGTATTGTCGCCAATTGTGTGCGGGTGCGAAAGGCCTGTGTCGGCCCGGCGGCCAGATATCGGGGACAGTTTGCTGAATTAACCTTTGCTAACAAAGGTTAATTCAGCAAACTGTCCCCGAATGCCTACCGCATCTGGGCCAGGGGGCGTTCGCGCCGCTGGATCAGGAAGAACCGGGCCTGGGGCGTGGTGTCCGTGATCACCATGCGAAACACGACCTGCTCGCCCGGCCGCACCATGCCCTGGCTGAAGACGACCCCGTCCAGCGGCTCGTCGATGGCGCGGGCGTCGCGATAGCCGTCGGAGGCCAGCCCCCGCGGGCCGACGCCCGGCAGCTGGCCGAAGGACAGACCGTCGCCATAGGGGCTGTTCTGGCCCAGCTGCTCCTGCAGTTCGATCTGGTAGCCACTCCAGATCTCGGTGGTGTCGTTGATCACCACCTTGTGCAGGGCGAAACCGGTCAGATGATGGGTGCGCACCCGGTTGCCGAAGGGCGGCGACAGCCCGTGTACCTCCAGCACCACCGGTTCGGTGCCGGAAATCCGCTCCACGACCACGAACGGGTCGTCCAGCGACCCGGTGCCGGATGTCTGCAGCACCGTCGCCTGGTCGCCGGCGATGGCGAAGCTGATCCCGCCGGTCTCCGATGCCCGGCTGCCCGACGCGACGGACCAGGCGGCGGTCAGACAGAGGGCGAGGAAGGCGGTCCGCATGACCGTTACCCTGCCGGTCCAAACCCGGGAGTGTCCAGGGACAACCGGTCGCGGTCCCCCGCCTCACGCGGATATGACACCCGGCCAGCCCGCTTGACCCGATGCGGCGCTGCGCTAACATCCGCGCGCCATGCCGATCATGATGCTGAACCCCCGGGCCGGGGCGCGAATTACCGGCCCGGTCCTCTGACGGAGGGGACCGGGTGACGGGCGCCGTTTGGCCGCCGCGACGCAGCATCCACATCCGCTTGCCGCCCGCCGACCCGGCACGGCCCTGACGGCCTGCCGAGGGGCGCGGCGCAACCCCATTAGGATCATCCGATGAGCGTAGATCCCCAGGAGACGGCAGCGGTCGACTACAAATCGACCGTGTTCCTGCCCAAGACCGACTTCCCCATGCGCGCCGGCCTGCCCAAGAAGGAGCCGCAGATCCTGGCGCGCTGGGCGGAGATGGACCTCTACCAGCGCCTGCGCGCGCAATCGAAGGACCGGACGCGGTTCGTGCTGCATGACGGACCGCCCTATGCCAACGGCAACCTGCATATCGGCACCGGCCTGAACAAGATCCTGAAGGATATCGTGGTCCGGTCCCAGCAGATGCTGGGCAAGGACGCCAACTACGTCCCCGGCTGGGACTGCCACGGCCTGCCGATCGAATGGAAGGTCGAGGAGCGGTACCGGGAGAAGGGGCGCAACAAGGACGACGTGCCGGTTCTGCAGTTCCGCCAGGAATGCCGGGAATTCGCCGAGCACTGGGTCGGCGTCCAGTCGGAGGAGTTCCAGCGCCTGGGCGTGGTCGGCAACTGGCAGATGCCGTACCTGACCATGACCAAGCCGGCCGAGGCCCAGATCGTCCGCGAGATCCACAAATTCCTGGCCAACGGGTCGCTGTACAAGGGCATGAAGCCGGTGATGTGGTCGGTGGTGGAGAAGACCGCCCTGGCCGAAGCCGAGGTCGAGTACCAGGACCACACCTCGACCACGATCTGGGTCCGGTTCCCGGTGCGTCAGGCCTCCGATCCCGCCCTGGACGGGGCGTCGGTGCTGATCTGGACCACCACGCCGTGGACCATCCCGGCCAACCGCGCGGTCGCCTATGGCCCGGAGATGACCTACGGCATCTATCGCGTGGCCTCGGTCGCCGAGGACAGCCATGCCCGGGTCGGCGAGCGGCTGATGGTGTCGACCGCCCTGGCCGACCAGGTGGCCGCCGACTGCGGCATCGCCGACTGGACGCTGGAGCACACGCTGCCGGGCACGGCCCTGGCCGGCACGGTGTGCGACCACCCCTTGCGCGGCCATAGCGCGGCGGAGGCTTACAGCCACCCGGTCCCGGCCCTGGCCGCCGATTTCGTGACCACCGACCAGGGGACCGGCATCGTCCACATCGCCCCCAGCCACGGCGCCGACGACTTCGACCTGGGCACGGCCAACGGCCTGGCGGCGGAGGAGACGGTCGCCGAGGACGGGACCTATACCGGCCTGGTCCCGGGCTTCACCGGCCTGGCGGTGATCACCGCCGAGGGCCGCACCGGCCCCGCCAACCGGGCCGTGGTCGAGGCGCTGACGACGACCGGCCGGCTGGCCGGCCGCGGCACCCTGCGTCACAGCTACCCGCATTCCTGGCGGTCCAAGGCCCCGCTGATCTTCCGCGCCACGCCGCAATGGTTCATCGCCATGGATGACGCCAACGGGCTGCGCGACACCGCGCTGGCGGCGCTCAAGGAGACCCGCTTCGTGCCGGCGGCCGGCTACAACCGGCTGTCGTCCATGGTGGAGAACCGCCCCGACTGGTGCATCAGCCGGCAGCGTGCCTGGGGCGTTCCGATCGCCCTGTTCGTCAACCGCCAGACCCGCGAGCCGTTGCGCGACCCGGCCGTGCTGGACCGCATCGCCGCCGCCTTCGAAGCCGACGGGTCGGATGCCTGGTTCGCCCGGGATCCGCAGGAGTTCCTGGGCAACGCCTATTCCGCCGAAGACTTCGAGCAGGTCTTCGACATCGTCGATGTGTGGTTCGAAAGCGGTGCCACCCACGCCTTCGTTCTGGAAGCGCGGGACGGGCTGGAGACGCCGGCCGATCTGTACCTGGAGGGCTCCGACCAGCATCGCGGCTGGTTCCAGTCGTCGCTGCTGGAGTCCTGCGGGACCCGGGGCCGGGCACCGTTCAAGGCGGTGCTGACCCACGGCTTCGTGATGGCCGAGGACGGCTACAAGATGTCGAAGTCGCGGGGCAATTCCGTGGCCCCGCAGGACGTCGTCGACCAGAACGGGGCCGACATCCTGCGGCTCTGGGTCGTCGGATCCGACTTCACCGAGGACCTGAAGATCGGCCCGGAGATCCTGCGCTACCAGGTCGATGCCTATCGCCGGCTGCGCAACACGCTGCGCTACCTGCTGGGCGCGCTGGACGGGTTCGACGCCGGCGAGCGGGTGCCGGCCGCGGAGATGCCGGAGCTTGAGCGCTACATCCTGCATCGCATGGCGGTGCTGGATACCGACATGCGGGCCTGGCTGGAGGCGTTCGATTTCCACGCCGTCTACAAAGCATTGTACCAGTTCTGCGCGGTTGACCTGTCGGCGTTCTATTTCGATATCCGCAAAGACGCCCTCTACTGCGATGCGCCGGGCGATCCCCGGCGCCGGGCGGCCCGGACGGTCATGGACCAGGTTTTCGAGGCCCTGACCGCGTGGCTGGCGCCCATCCTGTGCTTCACCGCCGAAGAGGCCTGGTGGACCCGGCACGGGGAAGCCGCCGGCAGCGTCCACGAACGCCTGTTCCCGGCGATCCCGGCCGAATGGCGGGATGACACGTTGGCGGCCAAATGGGAGACCATTCGCCGGGTCCGCCGGGTGGTGACCGGAGCGCTGGAGCTGGAACGGGCGGAGAAGCGGATCGGTGCTTCGCTGCAGGCGCATCCGGTGGTGTACGTGTCGGCCGCGCAGGCCGAGGCGCTGAAGGACGTGGCCTTCCAGGATGTGGTCATCACCTCCGGCGTCACCGTGTCGGTCGGCAACGGGCCGGAGACCGCCTTTCGCCTGGCCGACGTGCCGGAGGTTTCCGTCGTGGTGGGCCTGGCGGAAGGCGAAAAATGCCAGCGCTGCTGGAAGGTCCTGCCGGAGGTCGGCGCGGTACCGGGCTACCCGCAGATCTGCCGGCGCTGTGCCGATGCCGTCCGCGCCCAGATTGGCGCTGCGTGAACCCGGCCCGGGCGGAGAAGCGGAGCGTCCCTATGGTTCGAACCGGATTGATCGTCGCCGGCGTCGTTCTGGTGCTGGACCAGATCACCAAATGGCTGATCCTGTCGGTGGTCTTCGACCTGCCCGACCCGATCGGCCCGCACAGCACCCATCCGACCATTCCCATCACCGGGTTCTTCAACCTGGTCATGGTGTGGAACAAGGGCGTCAGCTTCGGGCTGCTGGCCAGCGACAGCGACGTCACCCGATGGGTGCTGATCGCCTTCGCGCTGGTCGTCTCCGGGGTGCTGGCGGTCTGGATGGCGCGCACGCCGCGCCCGGTGATGCGACTGGTGCTCGGCGCGGTGATCGGCGGCGCCCTGGGCAATGTGGTCGACCGTCTGCGCTTCGGTGCCGTCGCGGACTTTTTCGACGTTCACGCTTTCGGGTATCATTGGCCGGCATTCAACATCGCCGACAGCGCGATTTCGCTTGGCGTCGTCGTGCTGTTGATCGATGCATTCCGGACCGGCAAGGACGCCCCCGCGGCGGCCGGCCGGCGCCGACCGAAGGGAGAAGAAGGGTGACCCGGCGTTTGCCACGACCGTATCTTGTCGTTTCCTGCCTGGCGCTGTTCGCGCTGACCGGCTGCGACAGCGCGCGCAGCGCCTTCGGGTTCGAACGGACGGCGCCGGACGAGTTCGCCGTCGTCTCCCGCCAGCCGCTGAGCATCCCGCCCGACTTCCGGCTTCGCCCGCCGGAGCCCGGCGCCCCGCGGCCGCGGGAAGCGTCGGTCCGGGCCCAGACCGAAGCCCTGGTCCTGGGAACGGGGTCGACCGAAACCGGTTCGCCGGCGCCGGTCGTGGCCGGCGCAGGGGTTTCCCCCGGCGAGAACGCCCTGCTGTCGCGCAGCGGCGCCGATCAGGCGGCCCCGGATATCCGGCAGATCGTTGACCGCGAGACCTCCGATCTGATCGCCGCGGAAGACAGCTTCGCCGATGTGCTGTTGTTCTGGCGCGAGGACGCCCCCCCGGGCACCGTGCTGGACGCCAGCGAGGAGGCCCGGCTGCTGCGCGAATCGCAGCGCGCCGGCACCGCCATCGGCGATGCGGAGATCCCGGTGATCGAGCGGCGCGACAGCACGATCCTCGATTCCATCTTCTGATCCGCCAGCCGCCGGCTGACCGGCCGCCGGTTCGCCGGGCGCGACAAAGAAATCGCCGACGGCCCGCTTGGAGCGGCGCTGGCCCCACCCCATCTCACGGGTCCCGGCACGCCGTACCGGCCGGGCAGGCGCGGCAACCTTGTCCGTGCGCAACCTGTAAAGGGAGTCGGACCATGCGCTTGTCGCTCCGCAGCGCGGCCGCCGTCGCCACCGCCATCTTCGTCCCAGCCAGCTTCGCCCCGGGGGGCCTTGCCCAGGCCGAGGTCTTCAATCCGGAGACCTTCACGCTCGACAACGGCATGCAGGTGGTGGTCGTCACCAACGACGTGGCGCCGGTGGTCAGCCACATGGTCTGGTACAAGGTCGGCGCCGCCGACGAGCTTCCCGGTCAGTCCGGGCTGGCCCATCTGCTGGAACATTTGATGTTCCGCGGTACGGAGACCGTGGCCGACGGCGAATTCAACGCCATCGTCGCCCGCAACGGCGGCCGCGACAACGCGTTCACAAGCTGGGACTACACCGCCTATTTCCAGAATGTCGCGCAGGACCGGCTGGAGCTGGTCATGCAATTGGAAGCCGATCGCATGGCCAACCTGGTGCTGGACCCGGAGATCGTGCTGATCGAGCGCGACGTGGTCATGGAGGAGCGCCGGCAGCGGATCGACAACCGGCCGACCGGCCGGCTGACCGAACAGATGATCTCGGCCCTCTACCAGAACCATCCCTATGCCATCCCGATCATCGGCTGGCCGGAAGAAATCGCCCAGCTTGAGCCCGATGAACTGATCGCCTTCTACGAGACATGGTACGCCCCCAACAACGCGGTGCTGGTGGTGTCCGGCGACATCGACGCGGAGACCCTGCGGCCCCTGGCCGAAGCCACCTACGGCCAGATACCGCCACGCCCGGTGCCGGAGCGCATCCGCCCGCAGGAGCCCGTGTCGGCGTCGGAACGGCAGGTGATCATCCGCGATCCGACCGTCCAGCGGGTCGACTGGCGCCGCTACTACTCGGCGCCCAGCTATGCCGGCGGCGACATTGCCTATGACCTGCAGGTCCTGAACGAAATCCTTGGCGCCGGAACGTCGAGCCGCCTTTACCGGTCGCTGGTCATCGACCAGGGCCTGGCGGTCGGGGCCGGCACCAACTATCAGGCGACCGGGCTGGACAGCGCCCTGTTCGGCGTCTTCATCACCCCGCAGGCGGATACCGACCCCGACGCCTTGGCGGCCGCCTTCGAGGCCGAGTTGCAGCGCCTGATCGACGAAGGCGTCACCGCAGCCGAACTCGACGCCGCCAAGCAGCGGCTGGTCACCTCAGCGATCTATGCCCGCGATTCGCTGCAGAGCCCGGCCTACAGCTTCGGCCTGGCGCTGACCAGCGGCCAGACGGTCGACGATGTCGAGGCCTGGCCGGAGCGGATTTCCGCCGTCACGGCCGAAGACGTCCTGGCCGCCGCCGAAACAGCCCTGCGGCCCGAACGTGCGGTCACCGGGATACTGCTGCCGGCCTCGACCGCTTCCGCAACCCACTGAACCGGAGCCCCTGCGATGCCCCGATTGACCCTGGTCCGGCAAGCCAAGCGCCGGTTTCTGGCGATGGCCGTTGCCGTGGGCGCCATGCTGCCGGTATCGGCCCAGGCCTTCGACATCCAGCGGGTGACCAGCCCGCAGGGGATCGAGGCCTGGCTGATCGAGACCCACCACGTGCCCGTCGTCTCGATCAGTTTCGCCTTTGCCGGCGGCAGCGCCCACGACCCGGCCGGCAAGGAAGGGCTGGCGCATCTGGTCTCCTATCTGCTGGACGAAGGCGCGGGCGATCTGGACAGCGCGGCGTTCCAGGCGCAGCTGAACGACCTGGCCATCGACCTGTCCTTCGACGACGCCGTGGATTATTTCTATGGCGAAATGAAAACGGTGACCGCCAATGCCGATGCGGCGTTCGACCTGCTGCGGCTGGCCCTGACCGAACCGCGGTTCGACCCCGATCCGGTGGAGCGGATGCGCACGGCCGTGCGGTCGGAGATCGCCCGGCGCACTGGCGACCCGGAATGGATCGCCCGGCGGGTGTTCTTCGAAACGGCCTATCCGGACCATCAGTACGGCCGCCCGTCGCGCGGAACCGTGGCCACGGTCGACGGGCTGACCGTCGAGGATCTGCGGGCCTTCGTCGACGACCGGTTCGCACGCGACACGCTGCTGGTGGCGGTGACCGGGGACATCACCGCAGAAGAGCTGGGTGTTCGGCTGGACGAGGTCTTCGGCGCACTGCCGGAAACCGGCGAGGTGCCGACACTGGCACCGGTCGAGCCTGCCGCCGCCGGTGCGGCGATCCGGGTCGACCGGCCGGGACCGCAAAGCGTGATGCTTGTGGCCCAGCCCGGCATCGACCGGGACGACCCCGATTACTTCGCGGCCCGGGTGATGAACCAGGTCCTGGGCGCCAGCGGCCTGAACTCGCGTCTGGGTGGCGAGGTGCGCGAGGCGCGGGGGCTGACCTACGGCATCTCCAGCTACTTCGTGAACTTCCAGGAATCGGAGCTGCTGATGGTGGGCAGTTCACTGTCTAACGAGAACGTGTCGGAAGCCCTGGGCGTGTTGCAGGACGAGTGGCGGCGCATGGCGGAAACCGGCGTCACCGCCGCAGAGCTTGAAGATGCGAAGACGTTCCTGACCGGATCCTTCGCCCTGAGCTTCACCTCCACGGACCGGATCGCCAACCAGTTGCTGGCCATGCAGCTCTTCGACCTGGGCATCGACTATCTCGATACCCGGAACGAACAGATCGAAAGCGTAACGATCGACGATGTGCAGCGGGTCGCCGCGGAGCTGCTGGATGCCGACGGTCTGGCGACCGTCGTGGTCGGCATGCCCGACGACGGGTTCCAGGCCACCGAGACCCTCAACGCGACCGATATCGTGGCCCGGGAACTGGCAGACGGCCGCAGCTGTCGCCCAAGCGGGGAATGCCCAACGGCGGCGTG
>JANQIU010000290.1 GCA_028281985.1 Alphaproteobacteria bacterium
GCCGGGCGCTGCAACTGGACCGGCAGGCGACGCCCTGGGGCGGTTTCGCCGTGGCCGATTACCTGGCCCTTGGTTTCGTCGACGGGGTCCGCCATTCCGGCCGTTATGTCATCCCGGACGACCTGCGGGTCATCGGCTTCGACGATGTGCCGATGGCCGGATGGTCGGCCTACGACCTGGCGACGATCCGTCAGCCGGTCGATCGGATGGCCGATCTGGCGGTGGAGATCCTGGAGGCCCGGCTGCAGTCGCCGCAGCGGCCGGCCGAAA
Source organism: Alphaproteobacteria bacterium (assembly GCA_028281985.1). Taxonomy (GTDB): domain Bacteria; phylum Pseudomonadota; class Alphaproteobacteria; order DSM-16000; family Inquilinaceae; genus JANQIU01. The sequence goes on from JANQIU010000290.1 coordinate 271, forward strand.
CGCGCATCTGCCCGGTCAGCCTGGTCTGGCGCGGATCGCTGGGTCCGGCCCCGCCGGCAACCGGGTGCTAACCGAACACCGCGACAAGCTCTTCGGCGGTGTTGGTGGTGATCTGGTCGACGCCCGCATCCAGCAAGCTGCGCACCGTGTCCCGCCAGTCCCGGTCCGGCCAGGCATCGACGGTCCAGGCATCGACCCGCGCACCCGCCGACCGGAAGGGGGCGACGATGTCGACGCCGCTGCGCCGCGCGCCGGTGACCAGCGCGTGGTGCAGGTAGATCCAGCGGGCACCGGGCGCGGCTTCCCGCGTCCAGTCGACCAGCCCGTGCCAGTCGTCGGCCGTTGCCGGCGGATTTGCCTGGGCGAAGTCCGACGGGTCGAAACCGGCGGTGGCGCCGGGCAGCGCGCCGGCCAGCTTCGCCACCATGGGCCAGTCATAGCCCGACAGGACCAGATGCGACGCGACGGGGGACAGCGCCGCCGCCAGGACCGTGAGGCGTTCCTCGGTCAGGTCGCCGCTTTGCATCTTAAGGTCGAGCTGCAGATGCCCGTCCGCCAGCCGCCCGGCTGATCGAAGCTGCCCGGCCAGATCGAAGACATCCATCGGTGCCTGGCCGCCCCGTCCGCGGATGGTGAGCTTCGTCAGATCGGCGACACTGGCATCCGCGACCCGGCCGGTGCCGGTGGTTTCGTCATCCAGAAGATCGTCATGCAGAACGATGAAGCCGTCCGCCACCGGCTGCAGGTCGACCTCCAGGACCGCTCCGGCCGTCAGACCGGCGGCCAGCCGGTCCCGGCGGAACGGGGCGTCCGCCGACGCCAGCTTGAGCCGGTGCCACTTCAGAGCTACCGGCCCCTGGGGGCCGGTGATCGCGATGGGCGGCATGGCGATCGCTCCCGGTCAATGACGCGGCGGCGGCGGGCCTGACCCGCCGACGAGAGGTGCTCGGGTCTGCCGGAAAGCGGGACCGGCGCGGACGTCAATTCGGCAGGCTTCGGGCCAGGTCCAGGGCCGCCTCGAAGCCATCGGCCGACAGCGCCGCCCGCTGATCGCCAACCAGGACCGTGGCGTTGCCGTCCGACAGGGACGCGGCAAACGCCTCAACGGCACCCGGCAGGGGGCAGATGGCCTCCGGGCAGTCGTCGAAGACCAGCGTGCCTTCGGCCAGCTCCAGCCGCCCAGACGTGCCGCCATCGGCAAGCGATACCGCCGGCACATCGCCCAGCGAGGACAGAACGACGGCCGGCGCCGTGGCGCTCTGCACCACGCAGTCGAAATAGGTGATCGCGGCCATGTCGTCTTCGCTGTCGCACAGCACGAGCCAACCGCCGAACTGGTCTTCCGGCTCGTACCGGTCGAGATCGGCAGCCAGGGCCGACCCGAAGCCGGCGGACAAGGCCACGGCGATACCGGCAACAACCGAACGGACGGCCATGGTCTTCATCCCTGTCGGCAGCTCGGCGACAGTCAGTCGCCCAGATGGGTCCAGCCCCAGACCTTCTTCGCCTTCTGCTCGTAGGCCAGCCAGGCGGCGAGCGACTCCTCGGCGGCTTCCAACTGCTCGTTCTCGATGACCGTCAACGCGACGGCGCGGATGATCTCCTGCTCCGGCTCGCTGATGCCACCGCAATAGTCGGCCAGCACATAGCAATCATGGACCAGGCGGATCCGTGCCGGACGGCTCAGCTCCACCACCTTATCCAGGAAGGTGAACCGGGTCGGATTCATCAATATTTCTTGGATCATCGATCGGTCTACGTAATCCAGACGATCGACTAGATCGACAACGGACGCCATCTCTTCTTCTGACAAGTTACCATCGGCCCAGGCAATACAAGCCAGAACGCGGACGCAGACTTCACCATCTTCTTGTTTCATGGGTTCCTATCCCGATTGACCGATGTTGTTTGGCAGATATTGGGGCGCGGCGGCGCTCCAGCAAGGCGGGGAGGAAGCGGACACCGCCTTTCCATGGCCCGACCGCCGGCAAGCTATCAGGTCCCGCCGGACATGCATCAATAAAGCTTCGATCTCCCCTTCTCCATCCGCGCTGAACGATTGCCATCCGTCTGCGCCCCCGACACTGTGGCGCCACCGCGACACCCCCGCGCGGAGGAGCCCAACATCATGTCTTTGCCCATCGACCTGACCGGTCAGGTCGCGCTGGTAACCGGCGGCGGAACCGGACTGGGCCGGGCGATCGCCCGCGCGCTGGCCGCCGCCGGCGCACAGGTGGTGATCACCGGACGCACCGAGGCCGCGCTTGCGGACGCGGCCCGCGAGGTGCCCGGAGAGATCGGATACAAGGTCCACGACATCACCGATCTGGCCAGCCACGCGGCCCTGGTCGAGGAGGTGGAAGAGGGGTCCGGGCCGGTCAGCATCCTGGTCAACAATGCCGGGCGGCATCTGAAGGCGCCGTTCGTCAACACCGAACCCGATGATCTGCGGGCAGTCGTCGAAACCAACCTGATCGGCGCGGCCGAACTGACCCGCGCCGCGGTACGGCGGATGGTGCCCCGCCGCCGCGGCAGCGTGGTAATGATCTCGTCGATGTCCGGATTGATCGGCCTGACCGGCGTGTCGGCCTATTCCCTGACCAAGGCCGGCCTGCTGGGCCTGACCCGCGCGTTGGCGGTGGAACTGGGCCCGTCGGGCATCCGGGTGAACGCCATCTGCCCCGGTTTCATCGACACGGCCATGTTCCGCCAGGCCATGCAGGGCGACCCGGCGCGCCAGGACCGCATCACCGATCGCATCCCCCTGCCGTCGCTGGGCACGCCGGAAGACATCGGCAACGCCGTCGCCTTCCTGTGCTCGGACCGCGGCCGGTATTTCAACGGCGTGGCGCTGCCGGTGGATGGAGGGTTTGTGACGGGATTCTAGGCTGTCTCGCCCACACGGCAGAACAGCAGCACATTGAGGAAAGGAGCCATAATGGCTACAATAGCCATATGAAAGATATTGCTGCCCGCGATGCGAAGAACCGCTTCGGTCATCTGTTGGATGCGGCGCGAAACGCGCCGGTGCGGGTCACCAAGAATGGCCGGCCGGTCGGCGTGATGATGTCGATCGAACAGTATGACCGGCTGCGCGGCGTGGCCTGGAAGCAGCTTACCGAAACGATGGATCGCATCGGCGCCCACACCGAAGGGTCCGGATTGACGGAAGACGTCCTGGACGCCCTGTTGGCGGATGAAAGCTGATCGGGTCGTCTTCGATACCAACGTCCTGATCAGTGCGGCCCTGCTGTCCACGGGTATTCCCAGGCGATCGTTCGAAGCCGTCCGGAACGCCGGCGGGTCCTTCGCCTTCTCGGACGAGACATTCGCCGAACTGCGCGCGCGACTGATGCGGCCAAAGTTTGACCGGTACGTCAGTCAGGCCGACCGACTGGTTTTTCTGGCGCAGATCCAAGCCGTGTCCGATTGGGTCACGATCACCGGAACCAAGCTTGGATGCCGCGACCCGGACGACGACATGGTGATCGAAACCGCGCTGGCGGGCAGCGCCGAATGCATCGTGACCGGTGATCAGGATCTGCTGGCCATGTCGCCCTACCGCGCGATACCGATCCTGCGTCCGGATGCGTTTCTCGCCCGGCTGGCAAAGCTTTGAACCTGGTCCCCATCCACCGCCTCGCATCTCCATGAAGACCGCTCTCATCCAGCAACTGGAAGACGCGAACGCGGCCGACCTCATCCGGCAGGCCGCCGATGCGGGTGCCGACATCGCGGTGTTCCCGGAGATGGTCTCGAACGGGTATCGGGCCTTCGATGCCAGCGACCCGGCGGCGGAGGCGGCCTGGCGGACCGGGGCGCAGAGATTGGACAGTCCGTTTATCGAACAGTTCAGGCAAGCGGCCTTGGACCATTGTATCCATGTGGTGGCCACGTTCCTGGAGGCGGGGGATCCGGACCCGTTCAATACGGCGGTGCTGATCGATCCGGATGGCAGGATCGCCCTGCACCACCGCAAGGTGCATATCTGCGATTTCGACAGTCCGGAAAGCGCCTGCGGCCGCGGCCGGGGTTTCGAAGTGGCGACCATCGACACGGATACCGGTCCGGTCACCGTCGGCCTGATGATCTGCATGGACCGGGAGTATCCGGACGCCGCGGCCACCCTGTCGGCAAAGGGGGCGGAAATCGTTCTGGTGCCCAATTGATGTCACCTGGCCACCGACCCCGTGGTCGGGGATGTCCGGGTCGCCCATATCCGCGGGCGTGCCTTCGAAAGCGTGATGGGGATTGCCGTCGCCAACTACCCCGCCCCGAAATGCGATGGGCATTCGCTGGCCGTCGACCCGCTGGGCCGGGTCATTACGCTGGCGGATGCCAAGCCGGGCATCGCGCTGGCGACCTTCGACCTGGAAGCCATCCGCCGGACACGCGCGGCCGAGCATTTCCGCTGGCAGCGGCCATATCCCAGTTCAGATGAACCCGGGCCGCCTGGGATGGAATGACCACAACAATCGGGGACAGTTTACTTAACTCAACAAGTTAAGTAAACTGTCCCCGACTGTTGTCCAGGAAGCCTTCCTTCAGCGTCGCTTCCATGCGCTTCAGATGGGCATGGGCCTGGTCCATATGGGCGGCCATCGCCGACCGCGCCCCATCGGGGTCCCGGGCCCGCAGGGCGTCGATGATGGCCCGGTGCGCGCCGTGCCCGTCGGCGGCCATCTGCTCCACATTGTCGATCCGGTCGCGCGCGCCCGGTTCGTCCAGCATCTGCGAAAAGACGTAGCCCTTCTTGATCATCGTATTGAGGAACCGGCAGGCGAAGCGCAGCAGCGGGTTCGGGCAGCGCTCGGCCAGAAGGTCGTGGAAGTCGAGTTCGGCATAGCGAACCGCCCGCTCGCTTTCCGGGCCGGGGTGCCCGTGCTGGCAGAACGCCAGATTGGCCTCCAATGCCGCCAGGTCCTCGTCGGTCAGCAGCGGCGCCACCAGCGCCGCCATCTCCGGCTCCACCATCCGGCGCAGGGCATAGAGGTCGTCGACCGACAAAGGCTCGTAGAAGAAATAGCCGTCCAACAGGCGGATCGCCGTCTCCAGCGGCACCTTGGCGACCCGGGCACCGCCCTGGGGGCCGGTCGTCACGGTGATCAGCCCTTCGACCTCCAGCCCCTTCAGGGCCTCACGCACCGTGCCCTTTGACACGCCGAACAGGTCGATCAGGGCGCGCTCCTGGGGCAGCCGGTCGCCCGGCTGCAGGCTGGAACGCATGATCAGCCGCTTGATCTCCTCGACCACCTGGTCCGAGCGCTTGGTGAAGCGGCGCCGGGTCGGCAGCGCGCCTTCAGGCATCCGGCGTTTTCCTCACGAAAGCTTCTTATTTATCCTATTTATCATTACAAATTGTTTGACTCAATCATGCGCCGCTTGAGAAAGTTTCGTGAAGATCGTCAGACTTTCGGGTCATGACGGCCAGCGACACCGCCGCCCGGCTTCCGGATCGGGACGGCTGGAACATCAACAAACAACGCACCCAGAACAGCAGACCTTGGAGGCTTACCGTCATGGACCGGACACACACGATCCACCCCAGATCCTACCTTCGCACAAGCGTCGCGGCCGCGGCCCTGCTTCTGGCCAGCGGCTTGGCAGCAACCGGGGATGCCCAGGCGCAGGTGCCGCCGGACGTCCTGTCCGTGGGCCAGATCGCCGAGCCGCTGTCGCTGGACCCGCACCGGGTCACCGCGGTCAACGACTTCCGCATCCTGGTCAACCTCTATGACGGCCTAGTCCGCTTCCAGGACGGCGCGCTGGAGGTTGAACCGGCCCTGGCGGAAAGCTGGGAGGTCAGCGAGGACGGCACCGTCTACACCTTCGCCCTGCGCGACGGCGTCACCTTCCACGACGGTACGCCGTTCAACGCCGAAGCGGTGGAGTTCAACTTCGACCGCATGCTGGACGACACCCACCCCTATCACGACACCGGACCGTTCCCGCTGTCATTCTTCTTCTCCGCCATCCAGGACACGGAGGTGGTCGACGAGTTGACCGTCCGCTTCCATCTGGACGCGCCCTATGCGCCGCTGCTGTCCAACCTGGCATACCCGACGGGCCTGATCGTTTCGCCCACCGCGGTGATGGAAGACGGCGAGGACTACGGCCGCAACCCGGTCGGCACCGGGCCGTTCCGCTTCGCGGACTGGGAATCCAACCGGCTGGTCGCAGTGGAGCGCAATGACGACTACTGGGACGGCGCGCCGCCGCTGCGCGGCATCGTCTTCCGGCCGATCACCGACGCCAATGCCCGGGTCAACGAACTGCTGTCCGGCGGTATCGATATGATGGTCGAGGTGCCGCCCGATCTGGTCGCCCAGCTCGACGCCGACCCGGAATTCACCATCTACGAGCAGGCCGGCCCGCATCTCTGGTTCTTGATCCTGAACCTGCGCGAAGGGCCGTTCACCGACGTGCGCATGCGCCAGGCGATCAACTACGCCATCAACAAGCAGGCCATCGTCGACGAGGTGCTGCAGGGCACGGCGACCGTGGCCGCCGGCCCGATCCCGCCGGCCTTCGCCTGGGCCTACAATGACGCGCTTGAGCCCTACCCCTACGACCCCGACCGGGCGCGCGCGCTGATCGATCAGGCCGGCTACGGCGACGGGGTGGAGGTAACCTTCCTGGTCACCGAAGGCGGCTCCGGCATGCTGGACCCGGTGGCCATGGGCACCGCCATGCAGGCGGATCTCGCGGCCGTGGGGATCACTGCGAACATCGAAACCTATGAGTGGAACACCTTCCTGGGCATCGTGAACCCGGGCCTGGAGGGCCGCGGCGACATGGCCCAGATGGCGTGGATGACCAACGATCCGGATACGCTGCCGTTCCTGGCCCTGCGCACGGCCGCCTTCCCCGAGGACGGCGGGTTCAACTCCGGCTACTACTCCAACCCCGAAGTCGACGAGTTGCTGGAACAGGCCCGGGTGTCCACCGACCAGGACGAGCGCGCGGCGCTGTACCGGGAGGTCCAGACCATCGTCTACGAGGACGCGCCCTGGGCCTTCATCGCCAACTGGCAGCAGAACGCCGTCGCCACCGCGAATGTCGGCAACTTCTCGCTGCAGCCGTCGTTCCTGCTGGAACTGGACGCCGTCACCAAGGAATAGGCGACCACGGGTACCCCCGCCCGAAAAGCCCTCCCCCTCGATGGGGGAGGGTTGGGTGGGGGTGAACGAGCCGATGTTGCGGCACACGAATGACGTCCCGGCAACGGCACGGCATTCCCGGTTCGGAGATTGATGGATGGCGGGCGGCATCACCCCCACCCAAACCCTCCCCCATCGAGGGGGAGGGCTTAGCGTAAGCCACGGGACCCCATGCTAGCCTACACGGTCCGCCGGCTGATCCAGGCCATACCGGTGTTGTTCGGGATCTCGATCATCGTCTTCCTGGTGATCTCGCTGATCCCGGGCGACCCGGCGACGGCCATCCTCGGCGCCTTCGCCACGGCGGAGAACGTCGCCCGGGTGAACCGCGAGCTGGGCCTGGACAAGCCGTTGCCCCTGCAATACCTGCACTGGCTGGCGGGCGTGCTGCAGGGGGATCTGGGGCGGTCCTACGCGCTGGACCGGCCGGTGATCGACGAGCTGGCCGACCGCCTGTTCCCGACATTCCTGCTGGCCTCCACCGCGCTGGTCCTGTGCACGGTCTTCGGCCTCTTGGCCGGGACGGTGGCCGCCGTCCGGCAATATGGCTGGCCCGACCGGCTGTTGAGCCTGCTGGTTCTGGTCGGCATCTCCACGCCGTCCTTCTGGCTGGGGATGATGATGATCCTGGCGTTCTCGCTGGGCCTTGGCCTGTTCCCGACCGGCGACATGACCTCGCTGTTCGGCGGCGGCGGGGTGCTGGACGTGTTGTGGCACCTGACGCTGCCGGCGCTGACCCTGGCCATGGTGGCCACCGGCGTGGTCGCCCGGCTGACCCGAGCCAACATGCTGGAGGTGCTGCGACAGGACTATGTCCGCACCGCGCGCGCCAAGGGCGTGCCGGAATCCCTGGTGATCCGCCGGCACGCCTTCCGCAACGCCCTGGTCGCCCTGGTGCCGATCATCGGCATCCAGGCCGGCTTCGTCCTGGGCGGCGCGGTCTATATCGAAGAGGTGTTCCAGTGGCCCGGCATGGGCCGGATGCTGGTCAACGCCATCGGCCAGCGGGACATCGTTCTGGTCCAGGGCGGCGTGATGGTGATCGCCGCGGCCTATGTGCTGATCAACCTGATCACCGATCTGGTGCAGTCGGCCCTCGATCCCCGGGTACGCGGCCGATGACCGCCGCGCCGGCAGCCGGCGGCACCAACCGAAGCCGCGGCGCTGCGGCCTGGGTCCGGCTGACCGCCAACCCGATGACTGTGGTCGGTCTGGTGCTGCTCAGCACCCTTGTGCTTCTGGCCGTCGCGGCGCCGATCCTGCCGCTGGCCGATCCGGACGCCACCAGCCTGGGGGACCGGCTGAAGCCACCGTTTTCCGCCGGTGCGGTGCTGGGCACCGATCATCTGGGCCGCGACCTGCTGTCCCGGCTGATCTGGGGCACCCAGGTCAGCCTGGCCATCGGTCTGGCCGCCACGGTGACCGCTGCGCTGATCGGCAGTGCGATCGGCCTGATCGCCGCCTATTACGGCAAGGTCGTCGATGCGGTGCTGATGCGGTCGATCGATACCCTGATGGCGTTCCCGTATCTGCTGCTGGCCCTGGCCATCGTCGCCGCCCTGGGGCCGGGC
>JANQIU010000029.1 GCA_028281985.1 Alphaproteobacteria bacterium
GACGCCGCATGTGGCCTGGGCCGGGCAGAAGGCGATGCAGACGCTCTGGAACCAGGTCATCGCCAATATCGAGGCCTTCCATCGCGGCGCACCGGCCAATGTCGTGACCTGAACGCCGCAAGCGCTGCAAACGCGTTGCCCTGGCGGCGGGGGCGGGGGTGCGGTAAGGACAAGGCAAGCGCTCCCGAGCCCGGCAAAGAAGATAGGCCATGGGGTCGACGACGACGGATGAAACGCGCCGCAAGCTGACGACCGTCTTCACCGCCGACGTGCAGTCCTATTCCCGCCTGATGGAGGTGGACGAGGAAGGCACGCTTCGGACGCTGAAGCTGTATCGCGGCGCCATGCAGCGGCTGATCGAGACGCATGGCGGCCGGGTGATCAACACCTGGGGCGATGCGCTGTTCGCGGAGTTCGGCAGCGTCGTCGAGGCGGTGCGGGCGGCGGTCGATATCCAGAACGAACTGGCCCAGCGCAATGCCGGTCTGGCGGACGATACGCGCATGGAGTTCCGGATCGGCATCAATCTGGGCGACGTCATTGCCGACGGCAGCGACATCTACGGAGACGGGGTCAACGTGGCGGCCCGGTTGCAGGCCGTGGCGCCGCCGGGCGGCGTGGTGATCTCCAACACCGTCTACGACCATGTCCGCAACAAGCTGCCCGTGGGGTTCGAGTTCCTGGGCGACCTGACGGTCAAGAACATCGACCACGAGATCCCCAGCTACGCCTTGCTGATCGGTGAGCGCGCGGCCGCGGCCGACCGGGACGGGCCATCGTCGGTCCGCCACACCAAACCGGAGACCGCAGCCGACCGCCGGGACCCGGTGAGTTCGGCATCGGCCAAGCCCAAGAGCGTTGCCTCCGGCCTGGTCGGGCAGCGGCGGACGGTGGTCAAGCTTGGCATCGTCGCGGTCGCGCTGGTGATCATCAATCTGCTGACCAACCCCCGCGACTTCTGGGCCGCCTGGCCGATCCTCGGCTTCGCGGTCGTAATCGGGTTCGGCTGGAGCCATGGCCTGCCAGGGGGCCTGCGGCGTCGCGCCCGCCTGTTGATCCTGGCGGCCGGCATCGTCGGGGTGAACGCCTTGAGCTGGAGCGGCGAGTTCTGGGCCGTGTGGCCCCTGCTGGCGCTGGGGGTCGTTATGGCTTTCGACGTCACGCGGCGATCCGGCGCCGACCGGGCTTAGATCAACCCGCGTTCAGGTGACGCCATCCGAACGCGGATTGAACGAGACAAAGCCGCTATCCCTACTCTGCCGGCTCGGGGCGGGCTTCGGGGACCGCCCGGCGCGACACGGCCTCGCGCATCTTCTGCATCGCGGCGTAAAGCGCCGGGATCAGGAAGATGCCGATGACCGTCGCGGCCAGCATCCCGGAGAAGACCGTGATGCCGATCGACACCCGGCTGGCTGCACCGGCGCCGCTGGCGATCACCAGCGGGAAGATGCCCAGCAGGAACGAAATGGCGGTCATCAGCACGGCCCGGAACCGCTGCCGGGCCGCTGTCGTCGCCGCTTCGGCGATCGGCAGGCCGCTGGTGCGCAATTCCTTCGCAAATTCAACGATCAGGATGGCGTTCTTCGCCGCCAGGCCGATCAGCATGACGAATCCGACCTGGGCGTAGATGTTGTTGGCCAGCCCGACCAGCGCCAGTCCGCCGAAGGCGCCGAAGACCGCGACGATCACCGACAGCATGACCGAAATCGGGATGGTCCAGCTTTCGTACTGCGCCACCAGGAACAGATAGGCGAACAGCAGCGACAGGGCGAAGATCAGCGCCGCCTGGGCGCCGGCCTCCAACTCCTGCTGGGCCGAACCGGTCCATTCGTAGGCATAGCCGTCGGGCAGGCTGCCATCCGCGGCCGCCCCCAGGGCGGCGATCACCTGGCCGGAGCTAACGCCCGGTGCTGCGTTGGCGTTGATCGTAGCCGACCGGAACAGGTTGTAGCGGGTGATGGACCGCGGCCCCAACACGAAGTCGAGGTCGACCAGGGTCCGCAGCGGGATCATCTCCCCGTCGCCGTTGCGCACGTGCAACCGAACGACGTCGATCGGGTCGGCGCGATAGGCGGCATCGGCTTGAACCATTACGCGATAAACGCGCCCGAATAGATTGAAATCATTTACATAGTAGGAACCCGTTGTTGCCTGCAACGTGCCGAACAGGTCGGGCAGGGCCACCCCCAGCGCATGCGCCCGGTCCCGGTCGACGGCCAAGCCGAGCTGGGGCAGGTCGGCGGTGAAGGTGGTGAAGGCGCTGGCGATCGCCGGGTCCTGGTTGGCGGCGAAAGTCAGGGCGCCGGCGACCGAGGCCAGATCCGCCGGCGGCTGGCCGCCGATCGCCTGCAGTTCCATCTCCACCCCGCCGGTCGAGCCCAGGCCCGGGATGGGCGGTGGCACGAAGGCAAAGGCGTTGGCGGCCGGTATGGTGAACAATCGCTGCTGAACGCCGCCAAGGATGACGAACAGGTTCTCCGTCCTGGGGTCGCGGACCTCCCAAGGCTCCAGCGTGGCGATGAAGAGGGCGCTGTTCGATCCGACACCGCTCAACAGGCTGTAGCCGGTCACCGTCAGCACGCTACGCACCCCCGGCGCGTCCTCCAGGATGCTTTCGACCTGCTCCACGACGGCCTCGGTCCGCGCGAGGCTGGCACCGCTGGGTAGGTTGACGTCGACGAAGAAGGCGCCCCGATCCTCATAGGGGATGAAGCCGGACGGCACGGTGGTGGCAAGGTGATAGGTGCCGGCCCCGGCCACCGCGATCAGCACCACCGCCAGGGCGCTGCGCCGGACCAGGGCGCCGGCCACGCGACCGTAGCCGTCGCGGGCGCGGTTCAGCCCCGCCTCGAACAGGCGCAGGGGCAGGATCGGCGGTTTGCCGGTGGGCGGCCGCAGCAGGGTCGCGCACAGGGCGGGACTCAGTGTCAGGGCGTTGATCGACGAGATCACCACCGCCACCGAGATGGTCACGGCGAACTGCTGGTAGAGCCGCCCGGTCAAGCCCGGCAGGAAAGCGGTCGGTACGAACACCGCCAGCAGCACCAGCGTGGTGGCGATGACCGCGCCGGTGACCTGGCGCATGGCTTTGCGGGTGGCGTCGCGTTGCGACAGCCCTTCCTCGGCCATTAGCCGCTGGACGTTCTCCACCACCACGATGGCATCGTCGACCACCAGGCCGATGGCCAGGATCAGGGCGAACAGCGAGATGGTGTTCAGCGAAAACCCGAGCGCCAGAAGCGCCGCAAAAGTGCCGATAAGCGACACCGGGATCGCCAGGGTGGGAATGACGGCCGACCGCCAGTCGCCCAGGAACACCAGCACCACGAACACCACCAGGACGAAGGCGATGAACAGCGTGGTCACCACCTCGTCGATGGTGGTGCTGACGAACAGTGTCGTGTCATAGGTGACGTCGTAGGCGACCCCGTCGGGAAACCGCTCGGCCAGCCGGTCCAGCTCCGCCCGGACCAGGCTGGCGACCTCCAGCGCGTTGGCGCCGGGCGACTGGTAGATGGCCAGGACCGCGGCATCGGTCCCGTTGAAGCCGCCGCGGGTGACATAGGTCTGCGAGCCCAGCTCGATCCGGGCCACATCACGCAGCCGCACGAAGCTGCCGTCCGGATTGGCCCGCACGACGATGTCGGCGAACGCATCCACCTCGTTCAGCCGGCCCTGGGCACTGATGGTGTATTGGAACTGCTGGTCGGCAGGCGCCGGTGGCGCGCCGACCGAGCCGGGTGACACCTGCAGATTCTGCGCCCGGATCGCGCGGATCACGTCGTCGGTGGTCAGGTTGAGGCTGGTCAGGCGGTCGGGGTCGATCCATACCCGCATGCCGTAGTCCAGCGCGCCCAGGATCTCTGCCTCGCCGACGCCATTGATGCGCACCATCGGGTCGCGGATGTTGATACTGGTGTAGTTGCTCAGGAACAGCGCGTCGTAGGTGTCGTCGGGTGAGTAGACCGATACGACCATCAGCATGTTGGTCGACTGCTTGCGCACGGAGACGCCCTGCTGGGTCACCTCGTCCGGCAGCAGCGGCGTGGCCAGGGCCACCCGGTTCTGCACCTCGACCGCGGCGATGTCGGGATCGGTGCCGACCGCGAAGGTGACCTGCAGCGAATAGCTGCCGTCGTTGCCGCTGGTCGACGACATATACAGCATGTTGTCGACGCCGTTGACCTCGGCCTCGATCGGCGCGGCGACGCTTAGCTCGACCACTTCGGCATTGGCGCCGGGATAGTTGGCGGAGACCTGGATCTGCGGCGGCGAGATCTCCGGGAATTCGGCGACCGGAAGCTGGCTGAGCGAGATCAGCCCGCCCAGCACCAGGATGATGGAGATGACGAAGGCGAATTTCGGCCGGTCGATGAAGAACGCCGACACCGCCCTAGCCCTCCACGTCGGGGCCGGCCAGCGGGACCGCCGACACCGCCTGGCCCGGCCGTACTCGCTGCAGCCCCTGGACGATCACCTGATCGCCTTCCTCCAGCCCCTGCTCGATGACCCAGTCCTGGCCTTCCTGCCGGCCGACGGTGACCGGGCGGACGGTTGCCCGGCCCTGCGGGTCGACGGTCAGCACGAACTGGCCGGTTTGGTCGGTCTGCACCGCGGCCTGGGGCACCACCAGCGCGGAGACCGGCTGGCTGCCGGTGACCATCACCTCGACGAACTGGCCCGGCAGCAAAATCCGGTCCGGGTTGGGGAAGACGCCGCGTACCGGGATGGTGCCGGTATTGCCGTCGACGGTGCTGTCCAGGAAATCGATCGCGCCGGTCTGGTCATACATCGTGCCATTGGCCAGCCCGAGTTCCAGGACCAGGTCGGGCGGCGTGACCTCCGGCCCGGCCGCCGCCATCGTCTGGCTCCAGGTCACGAAATCCCGCTCGCTGATTGAGAACAGGACATAGATCGGGTCCAGCGAGGTCACCGTGGCCAGCGCCCCGCTGTTCGGGTTGACCAGGTTGCCGACGCTGAGCGCCGCCCGGCTGATCCGCCCGGCGATCGGCGCCTCGATGGTCGCGTGATCCAGGTCGATCTGGACGTTGCGCAGTTCCGCCTCGCGGGCCAGCACATCGGCGGCGGTTTCCTGGGCCCGGGCGACGGCCTCGTCCAGGGCCGCATCGCTGACATTGCCGCGGCCGTGCAGCTCCCGCGTCCGGGCCAGGGACTGTTCCGCCTCGGTGGCGGCGGCGCGGGCGCGTTCCAGATTGGCTGAAGCTAGATCTACGGCGGCATCGAACGGGGCCGGGTCGATGACGAACAGCACCGCGCCGGCCGCCACGTCCTCGCCCTCGGTGAACGGCCGTTCCAGCAGAGTCCCCTCGACCCGGGCGCGCAGCTCGACGTGGTCTACCGCCTCGACCCGGCCGACGAAGCTGAAGCCTTCGCGAATCTCGGTTCGCTCCACCGGCATGACGGAGACCACCGGTGCCGGGGCGCCGTTCGCGTCCGCCGCCGTCGGCGCCTCATCTCCGCAGGCGGCCAGGCCAAGCACCGGAAGGAGGGCCAAGAGCCCTCGCCTCAAGCGGGCCTGAGGCAAGGCCGGGGTTGCTCGTGCCACGGGGGCTCTCCTTCCGTCCTTGGGGCGCGGCGCCATGCGCCGAATCGATCCGTCATCCTAAGGTGGTGCCGCGGATGGGGCCATCGTTCTGAAGTCGCAATACCGTCGGCGAAAGTTGGGGACGACGGGCCAGCCTTCGGCGGTTCTCTCCAGGGCCGGTCGACATTCGGGCGTTCGAAGCCGTCTTATTCGCTCCGCTTATAAGACCTGCAGTCGACCCGATTGGCCGCCGTTCGGCTGCGCTGCCATCTCTGCCTCATCTTGGCAAAGGAGATGGCCAAATGAACATGAAACCCCTGATTGCCGCCCTGGGCATGACGACGGCGTTGGCTTCGGCTGGCGTGGTCTGGATGCAGACAGGATCCTACGCGGCCACCGATGCGGTCGGCGCACCGCCGCCGCCAATCGTTGTCGTCACCCGTCCCGTGGTCGAACCGGTGACCGAATGGGACGAGTACACCGGCCGCTTCGTGGCCACCGACCGGGTGGAGATCCGCTCCCGGGTCGGCGGCCATCTGGTCAACATCCACTTCCAGGACGGCCAGATCGTCCAGGAGGGCGACCGGCTGTTCTCGATCGATCCGCGGCCGTTCGAGGTGGCGCTGGCCGTCGCCCGGGCGCAGGTCGGCGAGGCGGAAGCCCGGGTCGAACTGGCCCGGGCCGAGCTGACCCGTTCGCAGACGCTGTACCAGCAGCGCCATGTCAGCGAGGCCCAGGTCGACCAGGACCAGGCCGAACTGCGCAGCGCCGAGGCCGCCCTGGCCGCCGCCCGTGCCAGCGTCCTGCAGGCGGCGGTCGATCTGGACTACACGGAAATCCGGGCGCCGATCAGCGGCCGGGTCGACAACCACTATGTCGACATCGGCAACCTGGTGGAGGGCGCGGACGGCGATGCGACGGTGCTGACCACGATCGTGGCGCTGGACCCGATCCACGTCGTCTTCGACGTCCACCAGAACGCCTATCTGCGCTACGCCCGCCAGGACCGGGACCGGACGGTGGGCCGCAACGCCGCCCATCCGGTGCAGGTGGCGCCGCCCGACGGTGCCGAATTCGCCCATGAGGGCCGGATGGACTTCGTCGCCAACCAGGTCGACGGCGGCACCGGCACCATCCGGGCCCGCGCGGTCCTGGAGAACGACGACCTGCTGTTCGCCCCCGGCATGTTCGCAAGGGTTCGGCTGGTCAGCCGCGACGAGCAGGCTGCCGTTCTGATCCCCGACAGCGCCATTGCCACCGAGCAGTCGGATCGCGTGGTCCACGTCGTCGGCCCCGACGACCGGCTCGAAACCCGGATCGTCACCCTGGGGCCGCTGGTCGACGGCCTGCGTGTCGTGCGCGACGGCCTGGCCGCCGACGACCGGGTGGTCGTCGAAGGCTTGCACCGCGCCGGCACCGGTGACCTCGTGACCGTCCAACCCCTTGCAGACGCCGCCATCCAGGTGGCGGAGGGCCGCTGACATGAAAATCGGACACTTCTTCATCGACCGACCGGTCTTCGCGATTTCGCTGTCGATCGTCGTCGTCATCATGGGCGTGGTGGCCATGAGCCGGCTGCCCGTGTCGCAATACCCGGAAGTGGTGCCGCCCACGGTGGTGGTCACCGCCCAGTATCCCGGCGCCAACGCCGCCACCATCGCCGATACCGTGGCCACGCCGATCGAACAGGAAGTCAACGGCGTCGACGGCATGCTGTACATGTATTCCCAGGCGACCAATGACGGCGAAATGCGTCTCGTCGTCACCTTTGCCCTGGGCACCGATCTGGATGACGCGCAGGTGCTGGTCCAGAACCGGGTCGCCCTGGCCGAACCGCGCCTGCCGGAGGAGGTGCGCCGCATCGGCGTGTCGGTGCGCAAGAATTCGCCCGACTTCCTGATGGTTGTGCAAATGGTCTCGCCGGACCTCAGCCGCGACCAGCTGTTCGTGTCGAACTATGCCGCCCAGCGGGTGGAGCCGGCCCTGCAGCGGCTGCCCGGCGTCGGCAGCATCACCACGCTGGGGGCCCGCGACTACTCCATGCGGGTCTGGCTCGACCCCGACCGCATCGCCGATCTGGGCATGACGGCGGGCGAGGTGGTCGAGGCGATCCGCGCCGGCAACGTCCAGGTGGCCGGCGGCCAGCTGGCGCAGCCGCCGGCGGTCACCGACCGGGCGTTCCAGCCGGCGCTCAGCCTGCACGGCCGGCTGGAGGACGTGGCCGAGTTCGAACGGATCATCGTCCGTCGCGGCGAAGATGGGCGGATCACCCGCCTTGGCGACGTCGCACGCGTCGAATTGGGTGCCCGGTCCTATGCCACCACGGCGCGGATGAACGGTGAACCCTATGTGGCAATGCTGATCTACCAACAGCCCGGCGCCAACGCGATCGCCACGTCGGACCGGGTGCAGGAGGTGATGGCCGAACTGTCCGAGGACTTCCCGGCCGGCATCGCCTACCACGCCACCTACAACCCGACCGAGTTCTTCGTCGAGGAGTCGATCCGGGCGCTGGAGCACACGATCCTGGAAGCGATCGCCCTGGTCGTCCTGGTGATCCTGGTTTTCCTGCAGAGCGTCCGCACCACCTTCATCCCGATCCTGGCGGTGCCGGTGTCGCTGATCGGCACGTTCATCGTGATGGCCGCGCTGGGCTATCACATCAACACCCTGACCCTGTTCGGGCTGGTGCTGGCGGTGGGGATCGTCGTCGATGACGCCATCGTCGTGGTGGAGAACGTGGAACGCCATCTGCGGGCCGGCCTGTCGCCGCGGGACGCCGCCCGCCGGACCATGGACGAGGTCAGCGGCGCCCTGGTCTCCATTGCCCTGGTGCTGGCGGCGGTGTTCGTGCCGACCATGCTGCTGGAGGGCATCTCCGGCGAATTCTTCCGCCAGTTCGCCGTTGCCATCGCCGTGGCGACGCTGATCTCAGCCTTGAATGCCCTGACCCTGAGCCCGGCGCTGTCGGCGCTGCTGCTGAAGGGCGAAGGGCATGCGTCGGGCCGGGGTCGGCTGGCGCGTCTGACCGCGCCGCTGCAGGCGGCGGCCGATGCCTTCAACCGCGGCTTCGACCGGCTCTCGAACGGCTACGCGACGTTCACCCGGTCGGCGATCGGCGCCCGCTGGGTCCTGCTGCCCGTGTTCGCGCTGCTGGTCGGCGGGGCGGTCACCCTGTTCGTGGTGACGCCGCGGGGCTTCGTCCCGGCCTCGGATCAGGGCTATGTGATCGTCACCGCCCAGCTTCCGGCCGGCAGCTCGCTGTCCCGCACCGACGAGGTGATCCGCCGGATCGCCGAGGAGGCCGAGCAGGTGCCGGGTGTCGCTTACTCCCATGCGTTCACCGGCATGTCGGCGGTCACCGGCACGACCAACAGCGCCGCCGGCACGGTCTTCGCCCAGTTCGCCCCTTACGAGGACCGGCTGGCGGCCGGCCAGACGCTGGAGCGGATCATGGCCGACCTGCAAGTACGCATGGGCGGCATCGCGGCGGCCAGCATCAACGTCATCGCCCCGCCGACCATCCGCGGTATCGGCACCGGCGGCGGCTTTGCCGTGCGGGTCCAGGACTATGACGCCCGCGGTCCGCAGGCGCTGTATGCCGCGACCGGCGACCTGATCGCCGCGCTGAATGCCCGGCCGGAGATCCAGTTCGCCTTCACCCCGTTCGCGGTCGACGCGCCGGAATACTATCTGGACGTGGACCAGGCGCGGGCGGAGATGCTGGGCGTGCCGGTGGAACGCCTGTACGAGATGCTGGAGGTCTATCTCGGCAGCCGGTATGTCAACGATTTCAATCTGATGGGGCGGACCTACCAGGTCCGGGCGCAGGCTGACGGCGCCTATCGCCTAGATGTCGAGCAGCTCGACCGCCTGCGCACCCGCAACGTCCATGGCGACATGGTGCCGCTTGGCGCGGTGGCCTCGATCGAGACCCGCGCCGCGCCAGATCGGGTGCCGCACTACAACATGTTCCCGACCGCGGAGGTGTTCGGCGGGCCGGTGGCCGGGGTCAGCTCCGCCCAGGCCATGGACCTGGTGCAGGCAGTGGCCGATGAGGTTCTGCCCCGCGGCTTCGGCATCGAGTGGACCGACCTGTCCTACCAGGAACAGGCGGCGGCCGACGGCACCATCCTGTTCATCCTGTCGGTGGTCTTCGTCTACCTGGTGCTGGCGTCCCAGTACGAGAGCTGGAGCCTGCCGTTCGCGGTGATCCTGATCGTGCCCATGGTGCTGCTGTCGGCGCTTGGCGGGGTCCTGGTGATGGGCCAGGACAACACCATCCTGACCCAGGTGGCGTTGATCGTCCTGGTCGGCCTGGCGGCGCGCAACGCGATCCTGATCGTCGAGTTTGCCCGCCAGCTCGAGGACCAGGGGCGGAGCGCCGTCGAAGCGGCGGTGGAGGCCGCGCGGCTGCGGCTGCGGCCGATCCTGATGACCTCCTTCGCCTTCATGCTGGGCGTCGTGCCGCTGCTGACCGCCGAAGGGGCCGGGGCGGAACTGCGCCAGGCGATCGGGGCGGCCGTGTTCTTCGGTATGCTGGGCGTGACGCTGTTCGGGCTGGTGTTCACGCCGCTGTTCTACACCGTCATCCGGCAGCTCACGGCTCGCCGGTCGGCGGCCCCGGCTGGCCGGACGCAGCTGGTCTGAGTTCCTGTCGCCGCCTTGGCCATCTCCAACCGTCGGCGGCGACAGTCGGCCCCGGTGCGGAAACGCACCGGGGACTTTTT
>JANQIU010000035.1 GCA_028281985.1 Alphaproteobacteria bacterium
TCCGCGGCCGTCTCTTCCGCCGTCGCCGGGTTGGCCAGGCGCCGGCCAAGTTGGCGCAGCGTGGCGAAAACCGGCAGATCCTCCGCCAACCGGTCGGCGTCGAATGCCTCAAGCGTTGCCATCGCAACGCCGATCGTCTCGCCATTGGGGCCGGCCGGGGCGCTGATCTCGGTCTCCATCCGGCCCGGCATGTCGTCGATATCGTCCCGGTCGACCGCAACCAGCGGCCGTCGTCGCAGACCCTCGGAATCGGGCTGGCCACGGCTTCCGCGTCCGGACCAGTCGCCGATCAGCACCATCCGGAACGGGTCGCCGGTCTGGCGCTTGGCAGCCTGCGGGCGGGGACCGACGGAGAGGTTGGTCGAAACGAAGGTCTGGGCGCCGGACGGCATGGCGAATCTCCTATATGGTCGGCCCCGCCGGGCTCGGGCGCGCAAGCTTCGCCCGTTCCGGCCTTCGGCGCCACAGGAAAGGCAACGCCATGGACCAGGCCCGCGCACGCTTTCGGATCGGCCAGCCGATCCACCATCTGAAGTTCGGCTACCGCGGTGTGGTGATCGATGTCGACCCCCAGTTCGCCGGCACGGAAGAGTGGTATCGGGAGGTGGCCCGGTCGCGGCCGCCGAAGGACAAGCCCTGGTACCATGTCCTGGTCCACGAATCGCCGACGATGACCTATGTCGCCGAGCGGCATCTCGAACCGGATCTGACCGGCGAGCCGGTGATCAACCCGGCGCTGACCGAGTATTTCGACGGGTTCGCCGACGGCCTGTATGTGCGGAGAAGCGGCCTGCATTGACCAACGGGACGCGGGCCGGCCGGTTGCACGGCGAGCCGGAACCGCGGATATCTTGGCTTGCCGATGCCCGCCGGGCGGCCCACCCACCGGAGCCGACGTTGCGCCACCTACTGACCGTTCGCCACGCCACCACCTACCGGTACACCCGCCCGGTGTCCTTCGGATCGCATCGCCTGATGTTCCGGCCGCGGGACAGTCACGACCTGCGGCTGGTCAATACCGGGCTGGTGATCGAGCCGGCGGCGCGGATCCGCTGGCTGCACGACGTTTTCGGCAACTCCATCGCCATCGCCACTTTCGACGACAAGGCCGACCGGCTGTTCTTCGAGAACACCATCGAGGTCGAGCATTTCGGCCTGCCCACCGGCGAGGCGTTTCCGGTCGAGGAACATGCCCGGTCCTACCCGTTCAGCTACGCCACGCAGGAGCTGCCGGACCTGGTCCGAACCCGCGAGCCCCACTATCCCGACCCCGACCACGCGGTGGAGATGTGGGCCAAGCGTTTCGTCCACGAGCGCGGCATCGCCGATACCTCGGAAATGCTGCTGGCGATGACCACTGCGATCCAGGCGGATTTCCGCTATGAGCGGCGCTATGCCGTCGGCGTCCAACCCCCGACGGAGACGCTGGCCAGCCGGTCGGGCACCTGCCGCGACTACGCGCTGTTGATGATGGAGGCGGTTCGCCGGCTGGGCATCGCCGCCCGCTTCGTCTCGGGCTATCTATACGACCCGTCGCTGGACGGGGCGGACGAAGGCGTCGTCGGGGCCGGCGACACCCATGCCTGGCTGGAGGTCTACCTGCCCGGTGCCGGCTGGGTGGATTTCGACCCGACTAACGGCACGTCCGGCGGTTCCAATCTGATCCGGGTCGCCGTGGCCCGGGACCCGGGCCAGGCCGTACCGCTCAGCGGCACCTATATCGGCGCGCCCGACGACTTCGTCGACATGACCGTCGAAGTCACCGTCCGCGCCGGTTAGGTGTGGGGACGAGCTGCGGCCTGTCGAGTCCTGTTTCGCAGTCCGCCACCGCCGATCCGGGTTTGCCGCTGCGCAGGCGGCGAATGGGAGCGCGGCGGCATTCCGCGTTAGCCCTCCCCCTTGATGGGGGAGGGTTGGCTGGGGGTGATCTGACCGGATGCAAAGGCGGACGAGTCCCGGCGAGCCCGGGTTTCCGCCGCCCGGACTTTCGGATCCGGCAACTCTGGAACAACCGCTTTCCGGTGAGCGCAAAGAGCATCAGAAGGGCCACGGCGCGCCCAATCCGGCGCCATCACCCCCATCCGAACCCTCCCCCATCAAGGGGGAGGGACTTGCGAATGGCGACGGGCACGGCGCTCCGACCCCGGGCGCTATCCGGCCAGCCCGCGTTCCAGCGCTTTGGTCAGCCGGCGGGAGAACGCGGTCGGGTCTGGTGGGGGATCGCCTTCGACGATCCGGGCCTGGTCCAGCAGCAGCCAGGCCAGTTCCTCCGCCCGATCGGTGCTGCCGCTGTCTTCCAGCGTCCGGGTGGCAGCGGCGATCAGCGGATGCCCCGGGTTGACCTCCAGGATGCGCGGGCTGGCCTGCTGCAACTGCCGGTGCTGCTTGAGCAGCCGTTCCAGGTGGATGTCCATGTCGCCTTCGTCGGCCACCAGGCAGACCGGGCTGTCGGTCAACCGTTCCGACGTGCGGACGTCCTTCACCGCGTCCTTCAGGGTATCTTTGAAGACCGCCACCAGCCGGTCGATGTTGCCGGGCGCCGCTGGCGCATCGGCTTCGGTTTTGCCGGCCTCGGCCTTGATCTTGGACAGGTCGGAGCCGATACGGGTCACCGACTTCAGCGGCTTGTCCTTGTAGGTTCCGACCGCCGGCACCCAGAACTCGTCCACCGGGTCGGTCAGCAGCAGCACTTCCACGCCCTTGGCGGCAAAGCCCTCCAGATGCGGCGACCGGCGCAGGGCATCGGCATCGTCGCCGGTGATGTAGTAGATCGCGTCCTGGCCGGGCCGCATCCGCTCCACATAGCCGTCCAGGTCGACCCAGGCCTGGTCGCCTTCGCCGCCGGTGCTGCGGAACCGCAGAAGCGGCATCAGCGTGTCGCGCTGGCCCGTTTCCTCATAGACGCCTTCCTTCAGCACCGGGCCGAACGCCTCCCAGAACTGGGCATAGCCCGCCGGCTCGTCCTTGGCCTTGCGGGTCAGCTCGCCGAGGATGCGCTTGGTCACGCCCTGGCGGATCCTGGTCACCATCGGGTTCGACTGCAGCATCTCGCGGCTGACGTTCAGCGGCAGGTCTTCGCTGTCGATCACGCCGCGGACGAAGCGCAGATAGGGCGGGATCAGCCCTTCGGCGTCGTCGGTGACGAAGACCCGGCGGACATAAAGCTTCACCTGGTGCTTGCGGTCGGGCTGATACAGGTCGAACGGCGCCCGGGTCGGCACGAACAGCAGGGCGGCATACTCCAGCATGCCTTCGGCGCGGAAATGCAGCGTCAGCCACGGATCGTCGAAGGCGTGCGCCACATGGTGGTAGAACTCGGTGTACTGTTCGTCGGTGACGTCCGACTTCGGCCGCATCCACAAGGCGGAAGCGCGGTTCAGCGTCTCGTCTTCCGCAGCACCGCTTTCCGAGGTGCCCGCCATGACGATGGGGATCGGGATATGGTCGGAGTAGCGCTTGACCACGCCGTGGATGCGCTGCGGGTCGAGAAACTCCTTCGCATCCTCCGTCACATGCAGGATGACCCGGGTACCGCGGGCCAGGCCGCCCTCATCGGCGATCGTGAACGCGCCCTGGCCGTCGCTCTCCCAGCGCCAGCCCTGGGCTTCGCCGGCCTTGCGGGTCAGCACGGTGACCTTGTCGGCGACCATGAACGCGGAATAGAAGCCCACGCCGAACTGGCCGATCTGGCTGACATCCTTCTTCGCGTCGCCCGATAGCTGCTCCAGGAAGGCCAGCGTGCCGGACCGAGCGATCGTTCCCAGATTGTCCACCAGTTCGGGCCGGCCCATGCCGATGCCGTTGTCGGCAATAGTCAGGGTTCCTGCGTCCTTGTCGACGGAAACGCGGATCTTGTAGTCGGCATCGCTGCCCGCCAGGTCCGGGACGGTCAATGCTGCGTAGCGCAGCCGGTCGCACGCGTCAGAGGCGTTGGAGATCAGCTCCCGCAGGAACACCTCGCGATGGCTGTACAGGGATTTGGCGACGATCTCGAGGAGGCGGCTGACCTCGGCTTTGAATTCCAGGCGCTCTTCACTCATGGCTCTGTGTTCTTGCGGATGAAGGGTTCCAACGGCCGCGTCGACCGGTCGCGCCGACATATGTGCAAAGGCCCGGATGGGTGCAAGGCCGGCGCGAAAAAAGCCAGCGCCCGGGCGTTGGCCCGGGTGTCCGCGTCCGGCCCGGCGAGGACGGTGTCAGGCGGGCCGACAGGCGCCGTGCGGTGCCGGCGGGAAGCCGGCGGTCCGCACGACCGCCTCCTGGGTGGGGGTCAGTCCAGCGCCTCGAACAGGGCTTCGGCATCCTGGCCGTTGACGGTCACGCCGCCCTGCGGGGTCGACGCCAGTTCGTACCGCAGGACGGGCTGGCCCCGGTCGTCCGTGGCCGGCTGGCCGAGCGACTCCAGCATGTCCAGCCCTTCGGCCGCATCGTCGTCCTGGATCCAGGGCAACAACGCCATGCGGGCCGCCTCCAGTCCGCCCAACTCGACCGTGGCCTCGAACCGGACGGGCATCAGCCCGTTCGGGTCCGGTTGCAGGGCACCGAAGGCCTTGACGGACATCGACTGGGACTGGACCTGGAAATCGTTCAAGCGGACCTCGGTGCCGTTCTCCATCACCGCCGCCACCAGGGGCAGGAACGCGGCTTCGGCTGCCCGCTCCGGCCCGGTGATCATCATTTCGTTCAGCCACTGAACCAGCGCTGCAACCAGGGCTTCGTTCGGAATGCCGAGCAGTTCGACGTCCAGGACGGCATAGGACGGCAGCATGGGGCCGACGAAGGGAATGCCGGGCCCGCTCAGCGAGTCCATTTCCACCAGCACGCCGACGCGACTGGCGTCGCCGTCCAGACCGGTGGACTCCAGCCGCAGCGTGCTCCCGCCCAGGGTCACCGGCACGCCGAATCCCTCCGGCGTGACGGAAAGGCCCCGCAGTCCCACCTCCATGATGAAGGAGGACAGCAGGGCGGGGGAGTTGGCGAACAGGCTGGCAAAATCCTGCACAACGGCCATCGTTTCGGGACTTTGCGCGAACGGATCCATGCTCAACTGCGCGTAGAAGGCGTCTTCAATGGCATAGAGCTCGGCCGTGAACGCGATGAAATCGTCCAGGCGGACACCGCCGATCTCATAGTCGAAGATGATCTCGTCCAACCCGAATTCCACATCGGGGGCGTCGACGATCGAGATGTCGCGAATGCGGCCATCGAACGTCATATCCGTCAGGCCGGCCGCATCGTCCTCGGCGTCGCCGATCATGGTGACCTGGCCGATCAGGAACTCGCCGGGCTCGTTGTACGGCGCGATCCGGATGGCCTCCAACAGCATATCGACGGTCAGAAAGGTCTCCAGCGGCGGGACGAAAAGGCCGGAGGTCCGCTGGTTGCCG
The DNA here is from genome assembly GCA_028281985.1 of Alphaproteobacteria bacterium. Taxonomy (GTDB): domain Bacteria; phylum Pseudomonadota; class Alphaproteobacteria; order DSM-16000; family Inquilinaceae; genus JANQIU01. Next base: position 5,388 of record JANQIU010000035.1, read on the forward strand.
ATGGTGACTTCTGCGACGGGGCCTTCGAACTCGGTCATGAACACCATCTGGTCGGGCAACCGGACCGTGGTGTTGAACCAGCCGCGTTCGGTCGGGACCAGCGTCATCTCGCTTGCCTCGATCCGGGCGCCGTTGCCCCAATCGTCGCCGATAATGCTCGACGGGATCGTCACCCGGTACTGGTCGCCTTCCACCGTCACCGAGATCGGCTCCTCGAACTGGACCGTCATCTGCAGGTCCGGGGTGAGCAGGTTGGAGGTGATCCAGGTCTTCAGGCCCGTCTGGATCTGCAGGGCGCCTTCATCGTCGACGGTGGTCACCTGGGCGTGTGCGGCGGGGGCTACGGTCAGCCCGGCCAGCAGGGTGGTGGCGAGCAAGGGCGAGCGGCGCATGCGATCCTCCTTCGCGAACGAATGACGACAGGAACGGCGCCAAGGGCCGGTCGCCTTGGCGAGATCGGGGTGGGAGCGCGGCATGAACATCCCGCTGCCTCAGTGTTGAATAGGTTAGTGCGGCAACTGGGCAATCCTGGGGCGACAGTCGGTTAGTTCTCCCGTCGCTGTCAACCGGCCTTGGTGCCCTATTTGGGACACGCCGCAGGCTTGCATCCGTCGCCGCCGGACGCCAGCTTTGACGCATGCTCGCTGCGGCCGGTCCGTCCCGCGTCTTCGCCGTGTTGGGTCCCACCAATACCGGCAAGACCCATCTCGCCATCGAACGCATGCTCGGCCATGCCACCGGCATGATCGGTTTTCCGCTGCGCCTGCTGGCCCGGGAGAACTACGATCGGGTCGCCCGCATCAAGGGCCGCGGCCGGGTGGCGCTGATCACCGGCGAAGAGCGGATCATCCCGGCGAACCCGGACTATCTGATCTGCACAGTCGAAAGCATGCCGACGGACCGGGCGGTGGATTTCCTGGCCGTCGACGAGATACAGCTATGCGCCGATCCGGAGCGCGGCTACGTCTTCACCGACAGGCTGCTTCGGGCGCGCGGCACCGAGGAAACGATGTTCCTCGGCGCGGAGACCATCCGGCCGCTGATCCGCCAACTCGTCCCCGAGGCCGAGTTCGTCGCCCGGCCCCGGTTCTCCAGCCTGACTTACGCCGGCGAGCGCAAGCTGACCCGGCTGCCCCGGCGCAGTGCCGTCGTCGCCTTTTCGGCCAACGACGTCTACCATCTGGCCGAGCTTTTGCGGCGCAGCCGTGGCGGCACGGCGGTGGTCCTGGGCGCGCTCAGCCCGCGGACGCGTAACGCCCAGGTCGGCCTCTACCAATCGGGCGAGGTCGACTACCTAGTGGCGACCGACGCCATCGGCATGGGCTTGAACATGGATATCGACCATGTCGCCTTTGCCCGGCTGACCAAGTATGACGGTATCGGGTCGCGCCGGTTGCGGGCGCCGGAAATCGCGCAGATCGCCGGCCGTGCGGGGCGGCATATGGCGGACGGCACCTTCGGCACGACCGCGGAAACCGGCCCGATCGACGAGGAGATCGTCGAAGCCGTCGAGACCCACACCTTCGATGCGCTGCGCACCCTGTTCTGGCGCAACTCTGACCTGGATTTCACCAACCCGCAGGCGCTGCTGAAGAGCCTGGAGCAACGCCCCCCGTTCGGCATGCTGCGCCGGTCGCCCGACGCTGACGACGTGCTCTCGCTGACCGTGCTCAGCCGCGATGCGGACATCCAAGCTCTGACGCCGACCCGGGCGTCGACCCGGCTGCTTTGGGAGGTGTGCCAGATCCCGGATTTCCGCAAGACCCTGTCGGAAGCCCACACGCGCCTGTTGGGGGAGATTTACCGGCAGCTCCGCGGACCGCGGGAGCGCCTGGACCCCGACTGGGTCTCCGGCCAGGTCGGCCGCCTGGATCGGATCGATGGCGACATCGACACGCTGGTGGGCCGGATCGCCCACGTACGCACCTGGACCTACATCTCCCATCGGCCGGGCTGGCTGCCGGACCCCCGTCACTGGCAGGACCGGGCCCGGCACCTGGAAGACCGGTTGTCCGATGCGTTGCACGAGAAGCTGACCCAGCGGTTCGTGGATCGCCGGGCATCGGTGCTGGCCCGGAGCCTGCGCGAAACCGGCGACCTCCTGGGCGCGGTCACCCGGGACGGGACGGTCATGGTCGAAGGCCACGAGATCGGCCGCCTGGACGGATTCCGTTTCACCGCCGATGCCGCCGGCGCGGAAGGGCGCGCGCTGGTGGGCGCAGCCCGGCGGGCGCTGCGCGATGAGATCGGGCGCCGCATTCGCCGGCTGGAATCGGATCGCGACGACGCCTTCGCGCTGACGGCCGACGGGGTCGTGCATTGGCGCGGCGCCGCCATCGGCCGCCTGGTGGGCGGCAGCGACAGGATCCGACCGGACGTGGTCATGCACCGCAGCGAACTGCTGGAAGCGTCGGGGCGGGACCGGGCGCTGACGCGGGTCCGGGCATGGGTGCAGACCGAAATCGAGTCGGCGCTGGCGCCGCTGTTCCGGCTCAAGGACCCGGTGTTGATCGGTGCCGCCCGCGGCATCGCCTACCAGGTCTTCGAAGGATTGGGCGCGGTCCGGCGCGAAACGGTGGCGGACCTGATCACCGAACTGACCCGTGGCGATCGCCGCGCGCTGGGCGCCCATGGCGTTCGGCTGGGGCCGACCCATGTGTACTTGCCCAAGGCGGTGAAGCCGCGGGTGATCGCCATGCGCGGGATGCTGGATGCGTTGCACCGCGGCGCCGATCTGCCGCCGCCGCTGCCGCCCGCCGCCGCGGTGTCGGTTCGCCCGGACCCGGCGCTGCCGGAGGCGTTCTACGATGCCATCGGTTTCGTCGTTGCCGGCAACCGGGCAGTCAGGCTGGATCGGCTGGACGCGCTGGCGGTGTCGCTGCGGGACCTGGCCGCCCAGGGCGCATTCGCCCCGATGCCCCGCCACGCGCAGATGATCGGATGCCGCCAGGACGAGTTGCCGTCGGTACTGGAAAGCCTCGGCTATCGGGCAGCCGAAGGACCGGATGGCGTGACCACTTTTCGCCGCAGGGCCCGTCCCCGCGGCACGTCCAAACCCCGCGCGGTCAGGCCCGACAGCCCGTTCGCCAAGCTTCGCGCGCTGGGGTCGGCCAAGTGACCGGCAAGCCTGTCCAGCCGTCCTCGGGCGGCGCGCTGCGGCTGGACAAATGGCTGTGGTACGCGCGCTTCTTCAAGACCCGCAGCCTAGCCAGCCAGATCTGTACCGCCGGCAAGGTACGGGTCGACGGCGCCGTCGTCGGCAAGGCGCATTTCGTGATCCGCCCGGGCCACGTCCTGACCTTCGTGCAGGGCGGGCATGTTCGCGTCGTCAAGGTGCTGGCGGTGGCCGACCGGCGTGGTCCCGCACCGGAAGCCCAGGCCCTGTATGAGGATCTGGCGCCGCCGGCCGCCGACACGGCGATGCCGCGGGGCGGACCTCTGTTGCGTCCCGCCGGGTTCGGCCGGCCGACCAAGCGCGACCGCCGGGCCATGGACCGGGCCCGCGGACGCGATTACGAATGACCGTGCGGTCCTCACCACTTCAACAGGCAGTCTTCCGATGTTCGATCGTTTGCGTACGTTCCTGACCGAACGGACCACCGCCGAAGCCGAAGCGGAGACACCGGCGCCCGATCGGCTTCAGCTTGCGGCTGCCGTCCTGTTGGTCGAAGTCGCCCGCATGGACGACGTGGTCGACGAAACGGAACGCCAGCGCATCGCCGAGTTGATCCGCTGGCGGTTCAAGCTGTCGCCCGAGGCGACGGAGTCGCTGGTCGGCGAAGCGTTGCGGGTGACCGAAGGCGCAGCCCAGTGGTACGGGTTCACGGCCACGATCAACGGGTCGTTCACGCCGCGGGAGCGGGTGATGCTGGTCGAAATGCTGTGGGACGTGGTCTATGCCTCCAGGTCGTGCACTTCCCCGTCGGCA
>JANQIU010000084.1 GCA_028281985.1 Alphaproteobacteria bacterium
CTGCCCCCAACCTATAGACCCTCCTGCCGGTCCTTCGGCTTCGGCCCGGGTTTGCGGCGGCGCAGGTCGCGGCCGGTCGATGCCGCCACCTGTTCCAGCCACGCCTCGGTGCCCAGCGGGCGACCGGTCGACAGATGCTGGTCAATCAGCCGTTCCTCCGCCTCCGGCATGCCGCCGGCCAGGAAGGTCCGCCAGTCGGTAATCCGGTCCAGCAGCGGCGCAACCTTCACCACCGCGTCATCCCGACCGGACAAATGGGCACCGGCGCTCGACCAGCGCCATTTCTCCGCGGACGACGCCAGGCCGGCCCGGACAGGATTCAACTCGATATAGCGGGCAGCCGCGATGAGATGCGCGTCGTCCATCGGAAACGAATGGAACCGCTCCTGCCACAGATGGCCGGTGACGCCCTGGCGCAGGTTGACCCGGCGGGTGTACCGCCGGTGCGCGTCGGCCAGCGCCGCGCGCAGGCCGTCGGCCGCTGCCGGCGCCAGGATCAGGTGCACATGGGTCGGCATCAGGCAATAGGCCCAGACGGCCGTTCCGGCCTCCGCACTGCTTTCCGCCAGCAGCGCAAGATAGGCTTCGTAGTCGCCGTCACTCTCGAAGGTTTGCAGCCCGCGCACACCGCGCTGCGTGACGTGGTGCGGTTGCCCGGGGACCACCAATCTTGCCATCCGTGCCATGGCGCACCTTAGCATGATCGGGAGATGAGTACACTGTCCCCGACGGCGGCGCTGTCCCCGACGTCGGCGGGGCATGGGTGAACGGATCCGGCCCGGCTTGGCCTGGTCCCGCATCGCCCGGTATAAGCCGGTGTCCGATCGCAGCCCATGAGCGCCGTCGATGGCCATCACCGATACCCACCCTGCCCCCACCCCCGGCGAACCGGACGTGACGCCGGATCTGGCGGCCGAACATGGGCTGACCGCCGCGGAATTCGACCTGACGCAGGAAATCCTCGGCCGGACACCGACGCTGACTGAGCTGGGCGTTTTCTCGGTAATGTGGTCCGAGCACTGCTCCTACAAGTCGTCCAAGCGGTGGCTGAAGGAGCTGCCGACCGAAGCACCGTGGGTGATCAACGGGCCGGGCGAGAATGCCGGGGTCATCGATATCGGTGACGGGCTGGCCGCCGTGTTCAAGATGGAGAGCCACAACCATCCCTCCTTCATCGAACCCTATCAGGGGGCGGCGACCGGGGTCGGCGGCATCCTGCGCGACGTCTTCACCATGGGCGCGCGGCCGATCGCCAATCTGAATGCGCTCCGCTTCGGCGACCCGGCGCACCCGAAGACCCGGCACCTGATCTCCGGCGTCGTGGCCGGCGTCGGCGGCTACGGCAACTGCATCGGGGTACCCACGGTGGGCGGAGAGACGGAGTTCCACCGCTCCTACAACGGCAACATCCTGGTCAATGCGATGACCGTGGGCGTCGCCGATGCCGATCGGATCTTCTATTCGGCGGCCGCCGGGATCGGCAATCCGGTCGTCTATGTCGGCTCGAAGACCGGCCGCGACGGCATCCATGGGGCCACTATGGCCTCTGCCGAGTTTACCGAAGCCAGCGAGGAGAAGCGGCCAACGGTCCAGGTCGGCGATCCCTTTACCGAGAAGCTGCTGCTGGAGGCCTGCCTGGAACTGATGGCCACCGACGCCATCATCGCTATCCAAGACATGGGGGCGGCCGGCCTGACCTCGTCTTCGGTGGAGATGGCCGACAAGGGCGGCTGCGGGATCACGCTGGATGTCGACCGGGTGCCGCAGCGGGAAACCGGCATGAGCCCGTACGAAATCCTGCTGTCGGAGAGCCAGGAGCGCATGCTCATGGTGCTGCGACCCGGTGCGGAAGCCCAGGCGGAGGCGATCTTCACCAAATGGGGCCTGGACTTCGCCGTGGTCGGCCGGGTGACCGAAACCGGACACCTGATCGTCCGCCAGGATGGCCGCGTGTTCGCCGACATCCCCGTCGGCCCGCTGGTCGGCCGTGCGCCGTCCTACGACCGGCCGATCGAGCCGACGCCGCCGCCGGCGCCGCTGGCGGCCGGCAGCGCCGCATTGCCGGCCCCGGCCGAAGACGTCCTGCTGCGCCTGATGCAGTCGCCGGATCTGGCCAGCCGCCGGTGGATCTGGGAGCAGTATGACAGCTCCGTCGGCGCCGATACCGTCGCGGGGCCCGGCGGCGATGCGGCGATCGTGCGGGTGAACGGCACCGCCAAGGCGCTGGCGATGGCCACCAACTGCACGCCCCGGTACTGCCTGGCCGATCCGGAAACCGGCGGCGCCCAGGCGGTCGCCGAAGCCTGGCGAAATCTGACGGCCGTCGGCGCCAAGCCGCTTGCCGTCACCGACAACATGAATTTCGGCAATCCGGAGCGGCCCCGGATCATGGGCCAGTTCGCCGGAGCCATCCGCGGGATGACGGCCGCCTGCCGGGCGCTGGACTTCCCCGTCGTGTCGGGCAACGTCTCGCTCTACAACGAGACTGAGGGAGAAGCGATCCAGCCGACGCCGACCATCGGCGGCGTCGGCCTGCTGGACGACCTGGAACATCGCACCGACCTGGCCTTCAAGGACCAGGGACAGGCGATCCTGCTGGTGGGCGAAACCGCGGGCTGGCTGGGCCGGTCGCTGTACCTGCGGGAAATCCATGGCCGCGAGGACGGGGCTCCGCCGCCGGTCGACCTGCCGGCCGAGCGGCGCCACGGTGATTTCGTGCGCCAACTGATCACCTCCGGCGCCGTCACCGCCTGCCACGACCTGTCCGGCGGCGGGCTGTATGTTGCGCTGGCTGAGATGGCCATGGCCGGCGGCATCGGGGCCACCTTCGCCGTCCCGGACGGCGCCGACCCCGCCGGCTGGCCTTTCGGCGAAGACCAGGGCCGCTATCTGCTGACCACAACGGATGCCGACGGCGTCGTGGCAGCGGCCGCCGCGGCCGGGGTCCCGGTCGCGGTGATCGGGCAGACGGGCGGGGCTGCGTTGACACGTGCCAGTGGCGGCGCCATATCGGTCGAGGTTCTGCGGTCCGCCCACGAGGCTTGGCTGCCAGAGTACATGGGGGTAGGCACGAGCCGGGCCTGAATCGTGCCGAACGGGCGATGATCCGGCAGAATGGGATGGCGAACCGATGCCGATGGATCCGGCTGAGATTACCCGGTTGATCAAAGAGGGCATTCCCGATGCGGATGTGCGCATCGAGGATTTGCGCGGCGACGGCGACCACTATGCCGCCTATGTCGTCAGCGCGTCCTTCGCCGGCAAGTCGCGGGTTCAGCAGCACCAGATGGTCTATCAGGCCCTTCAGGGCCGGATGGGGACGGAACTGCACGCCCTGGCCCTGCAAACCTCACCGCCGCAAAGCGCCTGACGGACTTGCTGGCCGGGTCGACCGACACAAGGGACAAGTGATGGAAAGCCAGATCAACGAGCGTATTCGCCAGGAAGTAACCGACAACCCGGTGGTCCTGTTCATGAAGGGGTCGCCGGTGTTCCCGCAATGCGGTTTCTCCGCGGCTGTCGTGCAGGTGCTCAGTCACCTCGGCGTCGAGTTCAAAGGCATCGATATCCTGCTGGACCCCGGGCTGCGCCAGGGGATCAAGGACTACAGCAACTGGCCGACCATTCCGCAGCTCTATGTGAAGGGCGAGTTCGTCGGCGGGTGCGATATCGTTCGCGAGATGTATCAGACCGGCGAGTTGTCGGAACTGCTCAGCAGCCGCGGCATCTCCGTACAGCCGGCTGTCGCCTGATCCCCCGAAACGCCCGGGGCAATCGTAAGCGGGGGCGGCTGCGGGCCGCCCCCGCCGCGTTTCAGGACACGTCATCCAGATGATGTCGGCCACCGACGGGCCGGACGCCGCCCGCCGCCGGCGCGCGGCAAGCGGCGCAACCACCGCGCTTTCGGCGTTCGCGCTGTGGGGCATCAGCCCGATCTACTTCAAGGCCTCGGCAGCCGCGCATCCGCTGGAGATCCTGGCGCATCGGGTGATCTGGTCGGTGGTCATGCTAGCGGCGCTGCTGGCCGCCCGCGGGCGGCTGGTAGCCACCCTCCAGGGCTTGCGGAACCCGCGCCGTCTATCGGTCTATCTGGCGACGACGACCCTGATCGGCTGCAACTGGCTGATCTTCATCTGGGCGCTGACCAACGACCGGGTGTTGGATGCCAGCCTGGGCTACTTCATCAACCCGCTGGTCAACGTGGCCCTGGGCGTCGCGTTTCTGTCGGAACGGCTGAACCGGCGGCAGGGCATCGCTATCGGCCTGGCAACAGCCGGTGTGGGCGCGCAGGTGGTGGTGCTGGGCAGCCTGCCGTGGGTTTCCCTGTCGCTGGCGCTGACATTCGGGTTCTACGCGCTGATCCGCAAGCGGACGGACGTCGACCCGGTCGGCGGCCTGCTCCTGGAAACACTGCTGCTGCTGCCGGCGTCGCTGATCTGCGTCGCCGTGATGGCCCAGACCGGGACGGCTGCCTTCGCCACCGGCTGGTGGATCTCAATCCTGCTGCTGTCGGCCGGCGCGGTCACCTCGGTGCCGCTGATCCTGTTCACCCACGGCGCCCAGCGCCTGCCGCTGAAGACGATCGGGGTGATGCAGTACATCGCACCGACCCTGCATTTCCTGCTGGCCACGCAGGTGTACGGCGAGCCGTTTCACGCGGTGGACGCGGTCACCTTCGGCTGCATCTGGGCAGGTCTGGCGGTCTACAGCGCCGATGCGGTCCGGCGCAGCGTACCGGCACGATCACGCGCCTGACGGCCCCAGTCGGGTCGGGGCCGGCAGGCGTGAAAAGTGTGCGTGCGAAATCAGCGGCTGTAGAACTCGATGACCAGGTTGGGTTCCATCTGCACCGGATACGGCACGTCGGCCAGTCCCGGGGCGCGGACGTACCGGCCGGTCATCTTGGAGTGGTCCACTTCCAGGTAGTCGGGCACTTCCCGCTCGGCCGACTGCACGGCGATCAGGACGTCCTGCAGTTCCCGCGACTTCTCCCGCACGGTGATCTCGTCACCGTCGCGCACCTGGTAGGACGGGATGGTGACCCGCTTGCCGTTGACCCGGATATGACCGTGGTTGACGAACTGCCGGGCCGCGAAGACCGTCGACACGAACTTCATGCGGTAGACCACGGCATCCAGCCGGCGCTCCAGCAGCTGGATCAGGTTCTCGCCGGTATCGCCCTTGCGGCGCACCGCTTCCTCGTACAGCCGTCGGAACTGCTTCTCGCCGATATTGCCGTAGTGGCCCTTCAGCTTCTGCTTGGCCATCAGCTGGGTGCCGAAATCGGTCGGCTTGCGCCGCCGCTGACCATGCTGGCCGGGGCCGTATTCCCGCCGGTTGACCGGGCTCTTCGGCCGGCCCCAGAGGTTGACCCCCAAACGGCGGTCGATCTTGTACTTCGAGCTTTCGCGTTTGCCCATCGGCTTCGCCTTTCTTTGCAGGCTGTCTCGTGGTGTCCCGATAGTCCCAGCGGCGCAAAGCCGTGGGCGGAGCATCCGGGTTGCCTGCCGCCGGTTATGCGCGGTCAGGTCACGGGGCCCGCTTTCTCGGGAATGGCGGCGCACTATAGTGATGGCGGTGCCGGTGTCAAACCGATCGGTGCCGGACCCCCCGCATCCGTAACGCCCGCCGAACCAAAACCGTCATACCGGGACGGGCCCGCCCGCCGGAACCAACAGGGAAGCAGAGGATCGACCGACATGCCTTACCAGCCCATCGAGAACTACGGAATGATCGGCGACATGCACACGGTCGCCCTGGTCGGCATCAATGGGTCGATCGACTGGCTGTGCGTCCCCGACTTCGACAGCCCCAGCGTGTTCGGCGGCATTCTGGATGATGGGAAGGGCGGCCATTTCATCATCGAGCCGGTGGAGGAAGGCGCCACCTGCAAGCAGTTCTACTGGCCGGAAACCAATGTGCTGGTGACACGCTTCCTGGGCGAGCACGGTTCGGTGGAGCTGGTGGATTTCATGCCGGTCGGCGACGCCATGGCGCCGGGGGCCCGACGGCACGAGCTGATCCGCATGGTCAATGCCGTGCGCGGCACGGTGAAGATGCGGATGACCTGCCGGCCGGCCTTCAACTACGCCCGGGACCAGCACACGGTCCGGCCGCTGGACGGCGGCGGTGTGGTGTTCGTGTCGCCCAGCCTGTCCCTGGCGCTAACAGCCGACTGTCCGATCGGCATCGACGGCGACGGCGCCGAATGCGTCTTCCAGCTGGAGGAGGGCAACACGGCCGTCTTCGTGCTGAGCCAGACCTCAGGCGATCCCGGGGATGCCGCGATCCGGTCGCCCGTGGCGGCCGAACAGGCATTCCGCAGCACCGTGGACTACTGGCGCGCGTGGTTGAGCAAGTGCACCTATCGCGGTCGCTGGCGGGAGATGGTGCAGCGCTCCGCCCTTGCCCTGAAGCTGATGACCTACGAGCCGACCGGCGCCATCGTCGCCGCGCCGACCTGCAGCCTGCCGGAAGGTGTCGGCGGCGAGCGCAACTGGGACTACCGCTTCACCTGGATCCGCGACAGCGCCTTCGTCGTCTATGCCTTCCTGAAGCTTGGCTTCACCAAGGAGGCAGAGCGCTACATGCATTTCGCCGCCAACCTGTGTCGGCAGACCGAAAGCGAATCGCCGCTGCAGATCATGTACGGCATCCGGGGCGAGACCAAACTGGTCGAGCAGACGCTGGACCACCTGGACGGCTATCGCCAGTCGCGGCCAGTGCGCATCGGCAACGGCGCCTACGACCAGCTCCAGCTCGACATCACCGGCGAGCTGATGGACGCCGCCTATCTGTTCAACAAGTACGGCCAGCCGATCTCCTACGATCTGTGGTCGCGGCTGCGCACGATGGTCGACTGGGTCTGCGCCAACTGGACACGGCAGGACGAAGGCATCTGGGAGGTCCGGGGCGGCCAGCGCGATTTCGTCTACTCCAAGGTCATGTGCTGGGTGGCACTCGACCGCGGTCTTCGCCTGGCCGAGAAGCGCTCCTTCCCGTGCGACCGGGAGCGCTGGCAGAAGACCCGGGACGTGATCTACGAAGACATCATGGAGAAGGGCTGGAACGAGGAGCGCGGCGCCTTCACACAGGCCTACGACAACGACAGCCTGGACGCGTCGAACCTGATGATGACGCTGACATTCTTCGTGTCGCCCACCGACCCGCGGATGTTGCGCACCCTGGACGCGATCATGCAGCCGCCCAGCCGCGGCGGCCTGGTCTCCAACAACCTAGTGTTCCGCTACAATGTCGACGAGACCGACGACGGCTTGGCCGGCGAGGAAGGCACCTTCAACATCTGCACCTTCTGGCTGGTGGAAGCCCTGACCCGGTGCGGCCGCTTCAAGCACGCGCAGCTTGAGGAAGCGCGGCTGATGTTCGAACGGATGCTGGGCTTCGCCAACCATCTGGGCCTGTACGCCGAGGAGACGGGCCATTCCGGCGAGCATCTCGGCAACTTTCCCCAGGCCTTTACCCATCTGTCGCTGATCAGCGCCGCGATCAACCTGGACCGGGCCCTGGGCGTGCGGCGATAACGTCCGCCCACCCTTGATCGAAGGAGGCCCGTCGATGCGCCCGACATGTGACCGCCGTGCCGGTTTGATCGTGCCCAACACGGTGGCAGGGATACTGCTGGCGGCCATCATCGGCCTGTCCGGCCAGGGCGCGGCGGCCCAAGACTTGTGGCCGATCGAGGCCCCCTGCCGGACTGCGCCCGAGCTAATGGAGGAGCTGGATGCCGAAGGCGGCTGGCCGGTCGACATCTATGTGGATGGCAGCGTCGCCTATCTGGACGGCGACATCACCGATGCCCTTCCCTGCAAGATCCGTCATCTCGCCGAGACCCACACGAATGTCCGCACCCTGATCCTCGACTACATGCCGGGTTCGATGGACGACAATGCCAACCTGAAAGCCGGCTACATGCTGCGGCGGTTTGGGTTCAACACCCATGTGACGCCGGACAGCGCCCTGTTTTCCGGTGCGGTCGATCTGTTCCTGGCCGGCGTCGAGCGGACCGGCGAACCGGGGGCCGTTTTCGGCGTGCATGCTTGGGGCACCCTGGACGAACAGGGCCAGGACGTCCCGCGCGACGACCCGGTGCACCAGGAGTACCTGGCCTATTTCGACGCCATGGGCATCGACCGGGCGTTCTACTGGTTCACGCTCGAGGCCGCACCCTACGACGGCATGCATCTGATGACGCCGTCGGAGATCCGACGTTTCGGCATCTTCACCCCGGACTGAGGTTGCCTATTCGACGGTAACGCTCTTGGCCAGGTTGCGCGGCTGATCGACGTCGGTGCCCTTGGTGACGGCGGCGTGGTAGGCCAGAAGCTGGACCGGGATGGCGTAGAGGATCGGCGCCACGAAGGGATCGACCGCGGGCAGAGCAAAGGCAGCCATCGCGCCTTCTCCGAGCCGGGCCACGCCTTCGGCATCGGAGAAGACGATGACCCGGCCGCCGCGGGCTTTCACCTCCTCCAGGTTGGAAGCGGTCTTCTCGAACACCGAATCCCGCGGCGCGATGACGATGACCGGTACCGCCTCGTCGATCAGGGCGATGGGTCCGTGCTTCATCTCGCCGGCAGCGTAGCCTTCGGCATGGATGTAGCTGATTTCCTTCAGCTTCAGCGCACCTTCCATGGCGATGGGGAACCCCGCGCCGCGGCCGAGATACAGCACGTCCCGGGCTTCAGCCACCTTGGCCGCCAGATCCTGCAGGCCGCTGTCATGGTGCAGCACCTCCACCGCGCGCGAGGGCACCTCGCGCAGGGCGTGGGCCAGCCGTGCTTCGGTCGCCGCATCCAGGGTGCCGCGGGCCTTGCCTGTCGCCAGCGCCAGGCAGGCCAGCACGGTCAACTGGGTGGTGAAGGCTTTGGTCGAGGCCACGCCGATCTCCGGCCCGGCCAGCGTGGGCAGCACCGCGTCGGACTCGCGCGCGATGCTGCTTTCCGGAGCGTTGACCACCGAAACGATGTGCTGGTTCTGCGACCGGCAGTACCGCAGTGCCGCCAGGGTGTCCGCGGTTTCGCCCGACTGGGAGATGAACAGCGCCAGCCCGCCCTCCGGCAGCGGCGCCTCGCGATAGCGGAACTCCGATGCTACGTCGATTTCCACCGGCAGCCGGGCGACCTGCTCGAACCAGTAGCGCGATACCAGGCCGGCGTAGTGGGCGGTTCCGCACGCGACGATGGTAACCTTCGACACGGCTGCAAGGTCGACCGGCAATTGCGGCAGCGAGATATGCCCGGTGGTCGGATGCACCAGGGCATTGAGCGTGTCGCCGATCACCTGCGGCTGCTCGTAGATCTCCTTCAACATGTAATGGCGATAGCCGTCCTTGCCGATCAACGCCCCAGACAGCGACGTCTGCTGCACCCGGCGTTCGACGACGGCGCCGCCGGCATCCCGCACCGTGGCGCCGCCGCGACTCAGCACCGCCCAGTCGCCGTCCTCCAGGTAGCAGATCCGCTTGGTCAGCGGCGCCAGGGCGATGGCGTCGGAGCCCAGCACCATCGTGCCGTCGCCATAGCCGACGGCCAGCGGCGAACCGCGCCGCGCACCGACCATCAGGTCGTGCTGACCGGCAAAGAGGATGCCCAGGGAAAACGCTCCCTCCAGGCGTTCCAGCGCGGCCGCGGCGGCATCGGCCGGCGGCAACCCGTCTTTGAGGTGCCGGGTGACCAGATGCGCCACCACCTCGGTATCCGTATCGCTCTCGAAACGGTGCCCTTCGGCGATCAACTCCGATCGCAGTTCGCGGTAGTTCTCGATGATGCCGTTGTGCAC
>JANQIU010000087.1 GCA_028281985.1 Alphaproteobacteria bacterium
CCCAGGGCGGCTTGTTCCGCGGCGGCGGCGGCGGCCGGCGTCAGGCTGCCGGCATCGACCATGGCCTGCAGCACGGGGTCGCCACGGGCTAACGCCCGCTCGGGCGAGGCGGCCGGTGAATACCGCGAAGGGGCCCGTAGCAACCCGGCAAGGACCGAGGCCTGCCGCAGGCTGACCTCCTGTGCCGACCGACCGAAATACGCCCGCGCCGCGGCGTCCATACCATAGGTTCCGGACCCCAGATAAACTCGGTTCAGGTAGCCGGCCAGGATCTCGTCCTTGCTGTATGTCGCCTCCAGCCAGAAGGCCAGGATCGCTTCCTGCACCTTGCGGCGCAGGGTCCGCTCCGGTGACAGGAACAGGATCTTGGCTAGCTGCTGGGTGATGGTTGACCCGCCCTGGCGGACGCCGCCGGCCGACAGGTTACGCCACAGCGCCCGGCCGATGCCGATCGGGTCGACGCCGGGATGGGCGTAGAACCGGCGATCCTCGATCGCCAGAACCGCGTCGATCAGGTGCGGCGGCAGGGCATCGACCGGCAGGGTTTCGCCGCGCAGGTCGCCGTAACGCGCCAGCGACTGCCCTTGGCGGTCCTGGATGACGAGGGTGGGGCGCAGGTCGGGTTCGGCGATCTGCCGGACGTCGGGCAGATCGTGGGCGAAGTAGACCACCGTCCCCACGGCCATCACCATCAGCCACAGGGCGGCCAGGAAGCTCCATTTGGCGATCCGTCCGGCGACGCTGCGGCGCCGTCGGCGCTGCGGACGGGGGCGCGGCTTGGCGGTTCCGGTCCGGGGCTTGGCCGCCGGTTTGGGGCGGGTCGCCCGCAATCCGCCGGCGGGGCGGGCGCGCCCGGTGCCCCCCAGGCGGGGCGTCTTGCGGGGTCCGGTCCCGCCGCTGCGGCTTCTGGAGCGGGCTGGCATGTGCCATTGATCCGCCCAAGGCCGTTTTGAATCAAGGTCAAACAGTCGAATGCGAAGATTCGACTCTAGAAAACCTCTGGAACGCGGGGTATCGGGCCCTCAGGCCATCCCGAGCTTCTTGGCCAATGCCATGTCCCAGGAATGGGCTTCGATCTTGTGGCCGTCGGGATCGCGCACGAAGCAGCCGTAATAGGGCTCGCCGTATTCCGGCCGGTCGCCCGGGGGGCCGTCATCGGCAGCACCCGCGGCCAGGGCTTCTGCGTGGAAGGCGTTCACCGCCGATTTCGACGGCGCCATGAACCCGACATGCACCCCGTTGGCGCAGGCGGCCGGCTGGCCGTCGATTGGCGTCTGGACCCAGAACTCCGGGAAATGCTTGCCGTAGGCGACGGCGCCGGGGTGTTCCAGCATGCGGCGGCAGCCGATGGTGGCCAGGACGCGGTCGTAGAACGCCACCGCCCGGTCGAAGTCGTTGGTCCCGAGCGAGACGTGCGACAGGATGCTGGGGTTGTCATCCGCCATGGCGGGCCTCCGTCCTTGCGGCGAAATGGTCGGTGGATGGTTGCCCCGGATCGGTGGGCAGCGCAAGCAGGGTGGGTCGGCAAAATCGGTAAGCTGGCCAACTGGCCTTACCAGTTCTTGACATTGTCGGAAGCGTACGCGACCGTCGACGAATAACCATGCCCCGCAAGCGGGCAATAGGATCATACCCGTCGCCGCATAAAGACGGCGGCCGGAGCAGCGAGCCGGTAGGGAATGGGAGGAGTAGGGGTGTCCGCCAAGCCGGGTGCGGGGATTCGGTTCGCCGTCATCGGCGTCGACCACGCGCATATTCACGGTCAGATGCGTCTGATGCTGGATGCCGGGGCCGAGTGCGCCGGCTATGCCGCGTTCGATCCGGCGACGGACGGCGTCAGTGCCGAAGCGGCCGCGTTCCGCGAAGCCTGGTCGGGGATCACGGTGCATGCCGATGCCCGGGCCCTGCTGGCCGACACGACAATCGCGCTTGTCGTCTGTTCCATCCGCCCCGCATGCCGGGCCGGTCTGGCCGCCGCCGTCCTGGGCGCCGGCAAGGACCTGATGCTCGACAAGCCGTTGGCGGTCAGCACCACGGATCTTGAGGCGATCGTGCGGCTGCAGCGGCAGACCGGGCGGATCGTCTCGGTGGACTACTCCGAACGGCTGGAATGCGCCGCCATGGTCAAGGCCGACGCGCTGGTGCGCGACGGCGCCGTCGGCCGGGTGATCCAGACCATCGGCATGGGCCCGCACCTGATCCGCAAGGCGGCGCGTCCGGACTGGTTCTTCCGCCGGGCCGACTATGGCGGGATTATCGTCGACATCGGCTCGCACCAGATCGATCACATGCTGCACTTCACCGGTGTCCGCGACGCCGAGATCCTGTCGGCAACGGTCGCCAACTACGCCAATCCGGACCAGCCGGAGCTGGAGGATTTCGGCGAGGTGCAGCTCCTGGCTGGCGATCGCCACGGGTTCTTCCGCGTCGACTGGATGACCCCGGCGGGCCTGGGGACCTGGGGCGACGGCCGGTTCTTCATTCTGGGCGATGCCGGCACGATCGAGGTGCGCAAAGTGGTGGACCCGGCAGGGCGTCCCGGCGGCGATCACCTGATCCTGGTGACCGGGTCGGACACCCGCTACGTCGATTGCAGCGACGTTCGGCCGGTCTATGGCGAGCAGCTTTGCCGGGATGTGCGCGACCGGACCGAAACCGCGATGTCCCAGGACCACGTCTTCCAGGTCAGCCGGCTGGCGCTGCAGGCCCAGGCCCAGGCGCGCCGGCTGGGCCATCTTCAACAGGCATTCGTACCGGCGGGCCGAACGGACCAGCCGGTGCGTGCAACGGGCGTCTGAACGCGACGCCGTCAACCCGATCGGCATGGGAGGATCATATGAAGCTTTTCGGAAAGGTGGCGGTCAGCGCCCTGGCCTTGGGGCTAGTGGCCGGTACCGCGTCGGCGCAGACCACCTTGCGCATGACCTGGTATTCGGACGGCAATGAAGGCGAGGTCCTGCGCGACCTGCTGGACCGGTTCGAGGAAGCCAATCCGGACATCGACGTCATCGTCGACAATGTGGCCTATCAGGCGGGCATCATCGAAGGCCTGCCGGTTCAGCTTGCCGCCGGCGAAGGCCCGGACATGGCCCGGGTCACCGATCTGGGCGGCCTGGCCCAGTACTATCTGGACATGACGCCCTATCTGCAGGACCCGATCTACTGGGAAGACAATTTCGGTCCGTTCCTGCCCTGGCTGCGCGCCCCCGGCGACGAATTGGCGATCAACGGGTTCATGACCCAGCTTTCCGTGACCGGCCCGTTCGTCAACAAGACGCTGTTCGAGCAGGCCGGCGTCGACCTGCCGGGCGAGGGGGCGACCTGGGACGACTGGGCGGCGGCGGCCAACGAAGTCGCTTCGGCGCTGGAGGTTCCGATCCCGCTGGCGATGGACCGATCGGGGCACCGGTTCTCCGGCCCGGCGATCAGCATGGGCGCGCAGTACTTCGATGCCGACGGCAACCCGGCGGTGATCGATGACGGCTTCCGGGCGATGGCCGAGCGGATCGTCCAATGGCACCAGGACGGCACCATGCCGCTGGAGCTTTGGGGTTCCGTATCGGGCAGCACCTATGTCGGCGCCAATGAGGATTTCGCCAACGCCCAGGTGGTCATGTACATGACCGGGTCGTGGCAGATCTCCCAGTTCTCCGACACCATCGGCGATGCGTTCGACTGGTGGGCGGTGCCCAATCCCTGCGGCCCCGGCGGCTGCACGGGCATGCCGGGCGGCGCGGCCCTGGTGGCCCTGGCCGACACCGAGCATCCCGAAGAAGTCACCCGGGTGATGGAGTATCTGGCCAGCGAGGAAGTGTTGGCGGAGTTCTACGGCCGCACCCTGTTCGTGCCGGGGCATCTGGGCCTGTCGCGGACCGGTGTCGAGTTCGACACGGACAACCCGCTGGCGCAGCATGCGCTGGAGACGTTCTCCATCGGCGTGGCGACCTTCTCGCCGGTGTCCTTCCAGCTCCAGGGCTATCCGTTCAACCGGGTAATGTTCAACGCCATCATCAGCCGGCTGGGCCAGGCCATCGTCGGCGAGATGTCGCTGGACGAAGCCTACCAGCGGATCGAGCAGGACATCGAGCAGCAGATCGCTGAGCGGACCCGCTGATCCGACAGACCGAACCGAACCGGCCGGGGTGTGCGCGCCACGCCCCGGCCGGCCGGGCCGGAACCTGACGCCGCCCCCGCGCGCGAACACGCCATGGTCGACCAGACACTGGACACCCCAGCAACGCTGAAAAGCAGGGCTGCCGAATGGGCCGCACTGCCGGTGCGCGGCGTCATGCGGCTGCTGGACTGGCCGATGCGTCTGGCCCAGCGGATCGTCGGCCTGGGCGGCATGCCCTACGTCTTCCTGCTGCCGAACCTGATCTTCTTCGGCACCTTCGTCATTACCCCGTTGATCATCAACTTCGCCTTCTCACTGACCGGCGGACCCGAGCTGTTCATCGAGGACCGGCCCTTCGTCGGCGGCGAACAGTACGGCTTCCTGTTCGACTGCGAGAACGCGCTGAACGTCTCCACCTGCCGCGAGGACCGGTTCTGGCGCGGCATCTACAACACCGGCACCTTCGTGTTCTTCCAGGTGTCGCTGATGATCCTGTTCTCGCTCATCACCGCCCTGGTCCTGAACATGAAGATCCGGGCGCGCGGCTTCTTCCGGTCGGTCTTCTTCTTCCCCGTCCTGCTGTCGCCGGTGGTGGTCGCCCTGATCTGGAAGTGGATCCTGCTGCGCGACGGACTGTTGAACGCCTTCCTGACCTCGATCGGCCTGGAGAAGATCCTGTTCTTCGTCGACCCGACCTGGGCGATGTTCTGGGCGGTGTTCGTGTCGATCTGGGCCCATATGGGCTTCTACACCCTGATCATCCTGGCCGGGCTTCAAGCGATCCCCCAGGACCTGTACGAAGCCGCGCAGATGGACGGCACGCCGCGGATGCGCGTGTTCTGGCGCATCACCCTGCCGTTGTTGTGGCCCAACCTGCTGGTCGTCCTGGTACTGTCCCTGATCAAGGGCGTGCAGACCTTCGACGAGGTCTATGTGCTGACCGGCGGCGGCCCGGGCACCGCCACCCAGTTCATCGTCCAGTACATCTACAACACCGGCTTCTCCAACCAGGTGCAGAATTTCGGGCTGGCAGCCGCCGCCTCGATGGTCCTGGGCACGGTGCTGCTGGTGCTGACGGTCATCCAGCTCGTCGTGGCCCGCCGCAAGGGCGGGATCTAGGGGTCGGCCATGGCATCCGTCGTCCGTTTCCTGACCCGGCGCCGCGGCGGTTCCGGATGGCATTGGACCGACATGGCGGCCTACGCCTATCTCGGCCTGGGCGTCCTGCTGATGTTCGGCCCGGTGGCGTGGCTGGTGCTGTCGTCCTTCAAGACCCAGGCCGCCCTGCTGGAGTTCCCGCCGACCTTCCTGCCGCTGTCCCAGGTCGAGGTGACGGTCGAGGGCTATGACGAGCCGCTACCCCTGTTCTCGGTCACCGACGAGGACGGCACGGTGCGGGAACTGGCCCAGATCCGCCGGGTCGGCATCATCGCCCAGATGGTCGACCCGGCCGACCCGGAAACCCGCATCGAGGTGCCGATCGCCCAGCGCGAGCCGGTGCGGGAATTCGCCCTGGCCACCGAGAACTACACCAAGCCGCTGGAGCAGTTCGACTTCCTGCGCTACCTGCGCAATTCGGTGATCGTCACCACGGTGGCGACCGCGATCACCCTGATCATCAACTCCATGGCCGCCTACGGGCTGTCGATCTACGAGTTCAAGGGCCGCACGGTGGCGCTTGGCTTCGTCATCAGCACGCTGATGATCCCCATCACCGTGATCCTGGTGCCGACCTATCTGGTGGTGACCGAACTGGGCATGGTCAACAGCCTGTGGGGGGTCATCCTGCCCGGGGCGGCCACACCCACGGGCGTGTTCCTGTTGCGCCAGTACATGCTGACGATCCCGCGCGAGCTGATCGAGGCGGCGCGCATGGACAAGGCGTCGGAATGGCAGATCTACTGGCGGATCGTGATGCCGCTGTCCCTGCCGGCGCTGGCGGTGTTGGCGATCTTCTCCGTCATGTGGCGCTGGAACGAGTTCCTGTGGCCGCTGGTCGTGCTGGCCCGCAGCGAGGTCTACACCCTGCAGGTCGGCCTGAACGCCTTCCAGGGCGAACTGCAGGTTCAGTGGCACTTCGTGCTGGCGATGACGGTGGTCACCCTGCTGCCGGTCGTCGTCGTGTTCGCCTTCCTGCAGCGCTTCATCACCACCGGCATCGCCAATACCGGCATGAAGTAGCGATGGCCGTCCGCAACCCCCGGGAGCCCAAGGCGCCATGTCGTCGCCGCTGATCCTGTTCGATCCCCATCCGCGTACGCCTGAAATGGTCTACGACCAGCCCACGGCCGACGCGCTGGCCGCCATGGGCCGGGTGGTGACCCATTTCGGGTCCCGCGCCCCGGCCTCCCTCGTCGACGAGGTGCTGCCGGAGGTTTCGGTGATCGTCGGGCAGACGGCGATGCCGGTCGACCGACTGGGCCGGGCACCGAACCTGCGCGCCATCATCAACGTCAAGGGCAACTGGGAGCCCAACATCGCCTATGCCGAAGCCCAGGCGATGGGGGTCTATGTGCTGTCGGCAGCACCGGCGATGGCGCCCGCGGTGGCCGAAGCGTGCGTCGGCTTCGCCATCGCCCTGGCCCGGCGAACCCTGGCCGCCGACCGGGCCTTCCGCGACGGCACCGAAGCCTATGGCATCGCCGGCAACCGCGACAGCTACAGCCTGTTCGGCGCCGAGATCGGCCTGGTCGGCTTCGGCAATCTGGGCCGGTCGCTGGTGCCTTTGCTGCAGCCCTTCCGACCCCGGATCCGGGTCTACGACCCCTGGGTGTCGCCGGGATACCTCGCATTACACGGCGCCGAGTCGGCCACGCTGGACCAGGTGCTGACGGGCAGCCGGTTCCTGTTCGTCCTGGCCGGCGTGACGACGGAAAACGAAGGGTTTCTGGATCGCGCGCGGCTGTCGCAGATCCCTGCCGACGCCTCGGTCGTCCTGGCCAGCCGGGCGGAGGTCGCCGATTTCGACGCGCTCCTGGAGCTGGGCGAGGCCGGGCGTTTCCGCCTGGCCGTCGACGTGTTCCCCGAGGAGCCGGTGCCGGCCGACGCGCCGATGCGCGGCCTGAAGAACGTCCTGTTCTCGTCCCACCGGGCCGGGGGCATGTGGGACAGCTATGCGCGCATCCGGGAGATGATGCTGGACGATATCGGCCAGATCCTGGCCGGGCATCCGCCCCTGCGTCTGCAGCGGGCCGAGCCGCGCCAGGCGGCGGCCATGCGCAGCCGTTAGCCGTGCAATCGGAGAGAACATGGCTGATTTGGAACTGAAGAGCGTTCGCAAGGCCTTCGGCGAGGTGGAGGTGATCCACGGCGTGTCGTTGCGGATCGCCGACGGCGAATTCGTCGTGCTGGTCGGTCCGTCCGGCTGCGGCAAGTCCACGCTGCTGCGGATGATCGCCGGGCTGGAGAAAGTCACCGAAGGTGATGTGCTGATCGACGGCGACGTGGTCAACGACGTCACCGCCGCCGAGCGTGGGCTGGCCATGGTGTTCCAGTCCTACGCGCTCTACCCGCATATGAGCGTCTACAAGAACATGGCGTTCGGCCTGGAAAACACCCGGATGGACCGGGTGGAGATCGACCGCCGGGTGAATCGGGCGGCGGAGATGCTGCGCATCACCCCCTACCT
This sequence comes from Alphaproteobacteria bacterium, assembly GCA_028281985.1. Classification (GTDB taxonomy): domain Bacteria; phylum Pseudomonadota; class Alphaproteobacteria; order DSM-16000; family Inquilinaceae; genus JANQIU01. The sequence goes on from JANQIU010000087.1 coordinate 7,743, forward strand.
CCAGCGCAAACCGCGCGCCCTGTCCGGCGGCCAGCGCCAGCGGGTGGCGATCGGCCGGGCCATCGTGCGCGATCCGAAGATTTTTCTGTTCGACGAGCCCCTGTCGAACCTGGACGCCGAACTGCGGGTCACCATGCGCAAGGAATTGGCCGGCCTGCATGCTGAGCTTGGCGGCACGATGATCTACGTCACCCATGACCAAATCGAAGCGATGACCCTGGCCGACACCATCGTCGTCCTGCGTGACGGTTATGTGGAGCAGATCGGCCGTCCGCTCGAACTCTATAACCGGCCGCGCAACCGGTTCGTGGCCGGGTTCATCGGGTCGCCGAAGATGAACCTGCTGGACGGCCATGTGGCCGGCAGCGACGGCGACACGCTGACCGTCATGCTGGCCGGCGAACACACTATTCCCGTTCCCTTCGCCGGCGGCCGGGCTGCCCCCGGTGACCCGGTCACGCTGGGCATCCGGCCCGAACACATGTCGGTGGTCGACGGCGAAGATGCCCCCGCCACCATCCCCGTGAAGGTGGATCTGAACGAGCAGTTGGGCGGCGAAACCTACCTGTACTGCACCGCCGCCGGCCTGCCCCAGCTCACCATTCACCAGCCCGGCCAGCGTCGGGCCCAGCGGGGAGACGCGTTGCGCCTGGCCCTGGAAACCGACCAGGCGCATTTGTTCGACGGGTCCGGCGATGCGCTGGGCCACGGCCGGGCGGCGGAGCATGGCTGAGGGACCGATCCGGGTGGCGGTGGCCGGCTGCGGGATCGGCGCCCAGCACCTGGCGGCCTACGCCACCCTGCCGGAAGCGTTCACCGTCGCCGCCTTGGTCGACCGCGACTTGGACCGTGCCGGGCCGCTGGCGGCGCAGTATGGGATCCCCCGGGTGGTGCCGGAAGTGGCCGATCTGTGGGCGGGCGACGATCCCCCGGTCGAGGCCCTGGACATCTGCCTGCCGCCGATGGCGCACGAGCCGGCGATCCGCGCCGCCCTGGGGCACGGTGCACATGTCCTGTGCGAGAAGCCGATCGTCGGATCGCTGCCGGCGTTGGACGCGGTCGAAGATCTCGCCGCACGGTCGGGCCGGGTGGTCATGCCGGTCTTCCAATACCGCTACGGCAGCGGCCTCCAGGCCTTGCGTAATCTCATGGCCGAAGGGCTGACCGGCGACCCCCTCCTGGCATCGGTCGAGATTCACTGGGACCGCGACGACGCCTATTTCGCCCTGCCCTGGCGGCGCACCCGGGAGGGGTCGTTCGGCGGGATCCTGGTCATCCACACGATCCACTTTCTGGACATGCTGCTGGAGGTCCTGGGGCCGATGCACCGGGTGAGCGCCCGCATTGGATCGCCGGCATTTGGCCTTGAGATCGAGGACACCGCCGTTCTGTGGGCCGAGACCCGGGGCGGTGCCCTGGCCACCCTGTCGTCGACCCTAGGCGCGGCGGGCAACGTCTCCCGCCTGCGGTTCTGTTTCGAACGCGTCACGGTGGAATCCGGATCGGATGCCTATGCGCCGGCGGAGGGACCCTGGACCTTCACCGCGCGGGACCCCGCCGGACAGGCGGCCATCGACCAGGCTCTGGCCGGTCTTGCGGAGGGGGCCGGGGCGGCGCTGGCACCCGGATACGCCGGCTTGTTCCGGGCGTTCCATGCCGCCATTCGCGGCGGCGGTCGGCCGGAGATCGGCTTTGAAGACGCCCGGCGCACGCTGGAGGTTCTGGCGGCGGCCTATGCCAGCGCCTCGGCAGCCGGCCGTCCGGTCGATCTGCCGTTGGCCCGGGGGCAGGGCGCCTACACGGCCCGGCCGGTGGCGGAGGCGACGCCATGAAGACCCTGACCCGCGCCGACGAGGCCGGCTTTGCCGACGGCGTGCTGCGCCTGACCTGTGCCTACGGCTGGACCATGGCCGTCCAGCCGGTGGAGGCCGACATCGTCCGCGTCACCCTGCGACGGCCGGAAGGCTATCGGCTGGACCGTACCTGGTGCATCGCCCCGGGTAGCCTGGAGCCGCCCCTGGAAGGTCGGGACCGGGACAGCCGGGCGGGATTCACGTGCCCGGCGGCGACCGTGTCGCGCGGCGACGGGTCCGTGACCCTGACCACTGCCGCCCTGCGCGTCGTCATTCATACCGATCCGCTACGGCTGGACTGGTACCGGGGCGGGTCGGACCAGCCCTTT
>JANQIU010000097.1 GCA_028281985.1 Alphaproteobacteria bacterium
CCATCCCCGCCACCACCCCCAGTGGATCCCTCCCGGCGCTCCGGACAGCGCCGAAGCCGGTATCGGATGAAACGCCCCCCCTCAATCTGCGCCGTATGGTCCGCGGCCCGGCGATCGCCGGGGTGTTCGTCGTCATCGCGTTCCTGGGCGGTTTCGGCGCCTGGTCGACGACGGCACCGCTGTCCAGCGCAGCGGTCGCGTCCGGGGTGGTCAGCCCCGACGGAAGCCGGCGGACGGTGCAGCACCTGGAAGGCGGGATCATTCAGGACATCCTGGTCCGCGACGGCGATCGGGTCGATATGGGCCAGCGCCTGGTCGTTTTGGAGGATGTCGCCGCCAGGGCCGAGCGAGACATGCGGGAAAACCGGTACCAGTCGCTGTCGGCGGTCGAGGCCCGGCTGGTGGCCGAGTTGAACCAGGCGGACACCATCGAGTTCCCGCTCGAATTGCTGCTGGCGTCGCAAACCGACTGGGACCTGGCCGCCACCCTTGCCGACCAGCGGACCCATTTCGAAACCCGGGCCGCGAGCATCGCCAACCGAACCGGCATCCTGGAGGTGCGCATTGCCGCGCTCCAGGAGGAGATCGCCGGCCTTGAGGTCCAGATCGAAAGCCAGGAACGCCAGCTATCCCTGATCGATGAGGAGATCGCCGGCGTGCAGCAACTGGTGGATCGGGGTTTGGAGCGTCGCCCACGGCTGCTGGCGCTGCAACGGTCGCAGGCGGAAATCGACGGATCGATCGGCGCCAATGTGGCGGCGATCGCCCGGGCCGAACAGGTGATCGGCGAAACCAGGCTGCAGATCCTCGATCTGGAATCCAATATCCGCGAGGAGGTGGCCGGCTCGCTGGCCAATCTGCGCGCGGAGATCGCCACGATCGAAGAGGAACTGCGGGCCCGCGAAGACGTCCTGGCGCGCACACTGTTGACCGCCCCGGTGTCGGGGACGGTCGTCGGCCTGCAATTCCACACCATCGGCGGCGTCGTCCGGCCGGGGGATCCGATCCTGGACATCGTTCCCAACGATGATGAGTTGATCATCGACGCGCGACTGACGCCGACGGATATCGACTCCGTGTCCGCCGGGCAAAGCGCGGAAGTGCACCTGATGGCTTATGCACAGCGCAACCTGCCGCGCCTGACCGGTCAGGTTCGCGACGTTTCGGCCGACCGGCTGGTCGACGAGACGACCGGCGAACCGTACTTCCGGGCGCGGGTCGAAGTCACCCAGGACTCGTTGGCCGAACTGGGCGAAGACATCGTCCTGACACCGGGCATGCCCGTCGAAGTGATGATCGCAACGGGCGAACAGACGGTGCTGGACTATGTCGCCGGCCCCCTGCTGCGCAGCTTCAACCGGGCCTTCCGCGAACAGTAGCCGGGATCACCGGGCCATCGCCCTATCGCGGCGGCGGCGTGGCAGGGGGCCTGCCACGCCGCACAGCCATTATCGGTCCGCGTCGCCTGCCACCGTCAGTCGGTACAGGTGCCACGTGGCGTGGCCGAATACCGGCACCACGACGGCCAATCCGACGAACAGCGGCAGGGACCCGAGCACGAGGCCGAAACCGACGATAAGCCCCCAAACACCCATCACCTTCGGGTTCGCCAGCACCGCCCGAACCGAGGTTTGCACCGCCACATAGGCGCTCGCTTTGCGGTCCAGCAGCAACGGAAAGCTGACGACCGTCAACGTGATGGCCGCGACCGAGAACAGGACACCCGCGGCGTTGCCGACGATGATCAGGGTCCAGCCTTCGGGCGTGGTCAGCACATGACCGGCAAAGGCCGCAAAGGTCGCCGGCATCTGCCCGCCGACCAGGACGGCGTAGAGCAGTTGCGCCGTCCCCAGCCACAACAGGAACACTGCGGCCAGCAGTCCTGCCACCACCGCGATGGCTCCGCGCGACGGGCTGGACACCACGCCGAAAGCGTGCCGCCAGGCGACGTCGAGCCCCTGTTCCCGGCGGCGGCTGACCTCGTAGAGGCCGATCGCCGCGAACGGCCCAAGCAAGCCGATGCCCGCCAGCATCGGATAGAACAGCGGCATCAGATCGCCGCCCAGCGCAAAGCGGGCGGCGATGAAACCGAAAACCGGATAGATCAGGCCAAGAAACACCAGATGCGACGGCTTGGCCCGGAAGTCGTCGATCCCCCGCACCAATGCCGTCCGCAGATCGGCGATCCCGATCTTGCGCACTGCCGGTTCGCCGGCAACGGCCCTATCCTGCACGACTGCTTGTCCGCTCGTCATGATCAGGCCTCCTCTTGCTGATGCACGGTTTTACGACCGACATGATCGCCCGGATCGGATCCGGCCGTGTCGGTCAAGTCTGGACAGCTCGAAGTCTGAGGTGTCATCGATGAGATGTTGCGAGGATGAACCAACAACGACCTGCGTCGCAGCCGAGTTCTGGAACGGCACTAGTTGAACATT
>JANQIU010000033.1 GCA_028281985.1 Alphaproteobacteria bacterium
ACCACCGGCCGGAACTCCCAGGAAATCCTGCGGCTGATCGATGCCCTGCAGACCACCGCCCGCCACGGCATCGCGACACCGGTCGACTGGCAACCGGGCGATCGCGGCATTCTTCCCGCGCCCCGAACCGTCGAGGACGCCGAGCATCGGATGACGGGCGAACAACCGGGCCGGGTCGACTGGTGGTACTGCCCGTCGGACATTCCCGACAGGACCGACTGAACGGCCGCGGCCATGGCCTGCATCAACCCCGACGGGACGCTGTCCATCGTGGCACGCCGGATCCTGGAGCATCTGGAACACCCGGCCGACCCGCCGGGCCTGGCGTCAGCCCTGGACCTGCCCCTTTGGCGGGTACGGGCAACATTGCGGGCGATCGGACGCGCCGGGCTGGTCGCCGCCGACCTGCCGGACGCGCCTGCGACTTTTCGCATCTCCGAGCTGGGCCGGGAAGCGCTGGCGATCGACCGCGAAACCGCGACGTGATCCTTCGTGATCGCGTGTTGGGCCGCCAGACGCCAGCTCAGGCGGCCGGATTTCGCTGGCTATGGGGCGCCGAGGCCGGTGCCCGGCAGCCGGGGGCAGCTATGCGTCTGGGCGTGGAACACGCCATTTCCACCGGTCGATCCGCCGGGTATAAGACCGGTCCTACGTCCAGCGATTCGATTCGACAGCCAGAGCGATCCAAAGATGCGTCTTGCGGCCAGCATTATCTGCGCCCTGTTCCTGCTGACGGCCTGTCAGACAGCCGACGAGGCAACCGTCGTTGAAACGGTCACCGAGCCGACACCGACCCGGGGCGGGTTGCCGCGGGTCCAGCTCGACAATCCGATGTTTCCCGATCTCGTGGAGTTCGAGACGCGGCATCCGGAAGGTGCCTGCACCACCGACGAAGAAGTCGTGGCCGACCAGCTCATCCGGCTGCATACGCAGCTGATGATCACGGGGCTGACCTGCTTCGTGCCCTATGACGACCCCGATCTGTTCGTTTCCTACCAGGATTTCACCTTGTCGTTCCAAGGCCGGATCCGAGATTCCCAGCGGACGCTGGGCGCCTTCCTGGGCCGCTATATGGGCGGGAACCGGAACCGGCTGTTCGACACCTACAGGACGCGAATCGCCAACTCGGAATCGCAGACGGTGATCGATGTGTCGGCATCGCGGTACTGTGCCGCCCAGCAGGAGCGGTTCTACACGGTTGCGGCCTTTGGCGAGGCGGACCTTGACGCGTATCTGCAGGAGGCCGCAGCCCATTACCGCCCGCATTATCCCGCCTGCAACTAGGTCAACCAGCCTTCGTTTGAAGCCGGGATGTTCTAGCGCCTTGGCCCTCCGGATGATCCGATCCGGACGGCGCGCCCAACAGATCGACACGCCAAAGACGCATTAGCCGCGCGTCCGCGTTCGCCCCAGCGTGGCGACGCTTGCAGGCGCACTCCCTTCCCACCACATGTTTTTCGATCGGGTGCCGCATGTCGGGCCCGACGCGTTGGGCGGGTCCGGCGTTCCGGGCCCGTCGGTCGGCCTTGTCGGCGACCAGAACTCCGTCGCTCCCAGGAGGACGCATAGACCGATGAACCGCTTGCTCACCCCCACACGGCCGGCAGAGCCCCCGGTGGGCCTGCCGATGATCGGCCTCGTGGCGCTGCTGGCGCTGACCTCCTGGCTGATCGCCGGCGTGGCCGGGACGCTAGTAGCCGTCTTGGCGATCACGGCAGCGCTTGTCCTGTTGCCGCCGCTGCACCCAGCCCGCGCCATGCGGTGGTTGCGGGCGGTGCCGATCCGGACAATGGATGCGCCTTCCCTGAAGATGGCGTCGCACGCGCTGGCCCAACGCGCCGGATTGGCGGCGGCGCCGCATCTCTATTGGCTGCCGCAGTGGATGCCCAATGCGGTCGCCGTCGGCAACGCGCAACAGGGCGCCATCGGCCTGTCCCTGGGCGCAGCACGCCTGTTGGGCCCGCGGGAGATCCGCGCCGTTCTGGCCCATGAAGTGGCCCATCTGGCCGCTGGTGACGTGGCTTGGACACGCCTGGCGACGGTCTTCGCCCACGCGGTCCGCGGCATCGCCTTGGCCGGGCTGGTGCTGATCGGCGCCCGTGTCCTGGCCGGCACGGCGGCGCCGTCGGCTGCTGCGGTCATCCTGTTGCTGATCGCGGCGCCGGTCGCCGCCGCGATGCTGCAGTCTGCCGCTTCCCGGGAACGGGAGTTCGCCGCCGACCGGCGCGCTGCCGAGCTGACCGGCGATCCGCTGGCGCTTGCCTCGGCCCTGACCCGCATCGAGCGGCATCACCGGCGACGCCTGCCGGCCGTCTTGCGCCAACCGGCCGTCGACTTCGCCCTGTTGCGCAGCCATCCTGCCACCAACGAACGGGTCGACCGCCTTCTGGCCGTGTCCCGGGGTGGCCCGGCGATCGGTCCGGCCGATTCTGCAACCGGCGCCTCGGCGGGCCCCTGGGGCGTACGCCTGGTGGCGTGGTAAGCGAAGGGCGTGCCGGGAAGGACAAGCCGAGAACAGATGCGTGACCTCTATCAGATCCTGGGCGTCGGCCGCACCGCCTCCGACGCCGACCTTCGGCAGGCGCATCGGCGTCTGGCCAAGCAGTTTCATCCGGACCTGAATCCCGACGATCCGAAAGCGAGCGATCGCTTCAAGGAAGTGGCGGCCGCTTACGCGATCCTGGGCGACCCCGACAAGAGGGCCCGATACGACCGGGGCGAGATCGACGAGAACGGCAACGAGCGCGGTTTCGCCGGGTTCGGCGCCCAATCGGGCACCCGGGGCCACGATGCCGGCTTCGGCTCGGGGGGAGGGTTCCATTTCCGCACCGGCCCCACCGGGTTCGGCGGGTTGGACGACCTGTTGAGCGGCCTTTTCGGCGGCGGCCGAAGCGGGCCGGATGCCGCGGGACCCGACGACCTTTCGTCGATTCGCGGCGGTGACCGGAACTATGACCTGAAGATTGGTTTCACCGAGGCGGTGCGGGGCTGCACCCGGCGTCTGACCCTGGATGACGGCGGCGCCATCGACGTCAACCTTCCACAGGGCCTGAAGGACGGACAGGTACTGCGCCTTCGCGGCCGCGGCGCCATGGGCATCGGTGGGCGGGGCGATGCCCATGTCCGGGTGACCGTGTCGGCGCATCCGTTCTTTCGGCGCGACGGCAACGACATCCAACTGGACGTTCCGCTCTCACTGGCCGAAGCGGTGCGGGGATCGCAGATCGAGGTGCCCACGGTGTGGGGTCGGGTGAAGCTGACCGTCCCGCGCGGCGTCTCCAGCGGGCGGATCTTGCGCCTGCGCGGCAAGGGTGTCCCGTTCGGCGAGGATCAGCGGGGCGATCAGTTGGTGCGCCTGATGATCGCCTTGCCCGACCCGCCGGACCCGGGCCTGGAAGCCCTGTTGGACCGGTGGCCGGACGCCGATCGGCATTCGCCCCGGGAAGCCCCGTTCTGGAAAGCCGGCGGGGACGCCTGACGGGCCAGCCGTCCCCGCGTCCGGACTGTCCGGGACCTCGGATCAGGCCGCGCGGACGTGGCTCAGGAAATCGTCGATCACGCCGCGCAGTTCTTTCGACCGGCCCGACAGATCACCGGCCAATGACAGCACTTCCTCCGAGGTTTGGCCGGACGCGCCGGCAACGCCGGACACTTCGCCGATGACCTCGGCCACGTGCCGGCTGTCACCGGCGGCTTCCTGCACACTGCGTGCGATCTCCTGGGTGGCCGCGCCCTGCTCTTCCACAGCGGAAGCGACGCCACCGGCGATCTGGGAGATCCGCTGGATCACCTCGACGATCGTGCCCATGCCGGTCGCGGTTTCCCGGGTGACCGACTGCATGTTCTGAACCTCGCGCGAGATCTCCTCGGTCGCCCGGGCTGTCTCGGTGGCAAGGTTCTTCACCTCGGCGGCAACCACCGCGAAGCCCTTGCCGGCATCGCCGGCGCGGGCCGCCTCGATGGTGGGGTTGAGCGCCAGAAGGTTGGTCTGTTCGGCGATCGAGGTGATCAGTTCGACCACCGTGCCGATCTTCTGCGCCGCCGTGGTCAGCGACCGGACCTGCTCTTCCGAGCGGTCGGCTTCCTCCACCGCCTGCTGGGTCACGGAGCTGGCCTCCTGGGCCTGCTGGCCGACCTCGCTGACCGATGCCGAAAGCTGCTCGGCCGATGTGGCGACGGTCCCGATGTTCTCGCCGACACGCTGGGTCGCGTCGGTGACCGAACCGGCCTGGCGGCTGGTCTCGTCGGCGTTCTGGTGCATGGAGGTGGCAGCGCTGTGCAGTTGCGAAGCTGCCGCGTCCAACTGATCGACCACGCCGCGGACGGCTTCTTCAAGGCGGTCGGCCAGATCCAGCATCGCCTTGCGGCGCTCCTGTTCGCCATGTTCCCGTTCCGCTTCAGCCCGCGCGTTGGCCGCTTCCACCTCCCGCGCGTTGTCGCGGAAGACCAAAAGCGCCCGCGCCATGTCGGTGATCTCGTCCCGGCCGTCTTCGCGGATCGTCGCCTCCAGGTCGCCTTCGGCGATGGCGCGCATCCCCTTGGCAAGGGCCGTGAGCCGGCGGATCAGACCCCGCCCGACATAGAGCCAGGCGATCGCACCGGCCACGACCAGGGCAGCACCGGCAATCGCCAGCAAGGTGGTCCGGCTGGTCGCCATCAGGGCCAGGACGTCGGCGCTGGCCGCGTTGACCCCCTGAACGGATTCCTCGGTCAGGCCCGCCACCTCGTCGGACAGAATGCCGACGGATTCCTGTACTTCCGCCAAGGCGTCCGCGACGTCCGCAAGGTTCGCAAGCTGGAGGTACCGCAGTTCGACGACCGTGGTCTCGCCGGCCGCGGCAGCGAGCAGCGGTTCGACCGCGTCGCCCAGGGCCTGCTTCTGGTCGGGATCGGCCACACCGTTCAGGCGGGACCGGATGGTCAGCACCGACCGACCGATGCGGCGATCCAGATCATTCAGGCGGTCGGCATCGCTGGTGCTGGCCGCCTCGAACAGGGCCCCCACCAGCAGATTGGCTTCGGCCGTGATATCGAGGATGACCCGCTGCTGCGTCACGGCACCGTCGAGCAACTCGGTAATCTCGGTTCGCAGCGCCGACGCTTCGCCGCGGCTCTCGTCTGCGGCGGTCGTCAGCATGTCGTCGATCAGCGGCTCGAGTTCCGCCGACAACAGCGCCTCCGCTTCGAGCGCCGATGCCAGGCTCCCTCGCATCAGGTCATCATCGCCGCGGCGCACCATCATGAACACCGTTTCCGATCCCACACCCGCGCCGATCAGTGTGTCCAGGGCCGCCATGATTGCGTCGGTGTGTTCGCCCAGGTCGAGTTCGGCAGCGGATTCGCGCAGGGCGTCCGCCAACGCGGTGAACTGTTCCTCATGGGCGATCAGCGCGTCGGTGGACTGGGAAACGGCGGCCTGCGCCAGCACGGTGGCAGCCCTGAGCGCATCCAGCCGCAGCGCCACCGCCTGATCCAGAATTTCGTTCATGCCGCGCGTCAGCGTATTCACCGCCCGGCTGGCCCGGCCGCTGAGCCCGACACCGGCAACCGCCAAGCTGCTGTCCGCCGTACGCAGGATCGGCCGCGTCGTGCCCAGCAACGCATCATGGCTTTCCGCAGCGGAAGCCACCAATGCCTGCTGCTGGGCCACCAGCGACAGTTCGGCGATGACGAGGTCGCGCTGATCATCAACCCGTTCGGACAAGTCGGCGGCAGTCTGCCGGAGAACCGGGAGCCGGGCCTCGTCGGGG
>JANQIU010000147.1 GCA_028281985.1 Alphaproteobacteria bacterium
TGACGACGATGCCGCGCGCCCGCGCCGCCGGCAGGTCGATGTGGTCATAGCCGACGGAAAAGGTGGCGATCGCCCGCACATGGTGGGGCAAGGCGGCGATCACCGCCCCCGACACGGCGTCGGTCGGGCAGCACAGCAGCGCCTCGGCCCCGACGGCCTGGCAGCGGTGGGCCAAGCTGGCCGGATCGGGCAAGGCGTCGTCCGGGTTCAGCACCGGACGGTAGTCGCGCTTCAGCCGCGCCTCCACCGCCGGCGGCAGGGCACGGGTCACCACCACGACCGGGGCATCTGACATTCGTTCCTCCTTGGCCGGGCGTGAGGTGCCGGTTCGGCGGACCATATCGGGGCCGGCCCGGCGGCGGAAGCCCTCTTGGTTGTGGAGCCATGGCAGGATCGCAGCCTAATCCTCTGTCTTTAATTGTTTTCAGAACTGTTCTATACTTTCATAACGAATTGTTTGTTGGTGGCCGGTCCGTTCCGTTTTGGACCAGGGAGGCCAACACGTGTCTGAGGTTGCAGCAATCGCCGCCCCGGCCGTTTGCCGGCCGGGGGTCAGCGCCATCAGGCCGGACGCGATAGGCACCTACGCCTCGCTCGACGAACTGGCGGCGCACCTGGCGGAACCACGCCTGCAATCGGTGTTGGGGCATTGGCGCGCGGCGTGTGGCGATCGCCGCATGCCGGCGCAGCGTGACATCGACCCGGCGGCGATGGTCAAGGCCCTGCCCTATATCTTCATCAACGAGCCGGTCGGCGACGGCGACGACTACCGGGTACGGCTGGTCGGCAGCGCGTTTGAGGAGATCTTCGGGCGCGACATCACCGGCCGCACCCTGTCGGACATCTGCCTGCCCAGCGTCTGGCGCGACATGATGGCCGAGTACGACGCGGTGCGCCGCACCTGCCGGCCGGGCTTCTCGCAGATCCTGATGCCGCAATGGATCGGCCTGACGGTGTTCTACCGCCGGCTGCTGCTGCCCCTGTCGGACGACGACGGCACCGTCAACCGCCTGCTCGGCGTCGCCGTCTTCGACCTGGCGCCTGAGATCGACCCGTGCCTGCCCTCGGAAATCGGCCGGGAGCTGGTGGTCCGCCGGCTGACGGGCACCACCTGAGGGCGGGCCCGAAGGCCCGCCCGCCCGGCGATCAGTGGGCGAGGATCGCCAGCAGCAGCAGCGCCACGATATTGGTGATCTTGATCATCGGGTTGACGGCCGGGCCGGCGGTGTCCTTGTAGGGGTCGCCGACGGTATCGCCGGTCACCGCCGTCTTGTGGGCATCCGACCCCTTGCCGCCGTGATGGCCATCCTCGATGTACTTCTTGGCGTTGTCCCAGGCACCGCCGCCCGCCGTCATCGAGATGGCGACAAACAGCCCGGTGACGATGACGCCCAGCAGCATGGCGCCGACGGCCGAGAAGGCGGCCGACTTGTCGGCGATCAGCAGCACCACGAAGTAGACGACGACCGGCGCCAGGACCGGCAGCATCGACGGGATGATCATCTCCCGGATGGCCGACCGGGTCAGCATGTCGACGGCCCGCGAGTAGTCGGGCTTCGCCGTCCGCTCCATGATGCCGGGAATGTCGCGGAACTGGCGCCGCACCTCCTCGACCACGGAACCGGCGGCCCGGCCGACAGCCGTCATCGACAGCGCGCCGAACAGGTAGGGCAGCAGCCCGCCGATGAACAGGCCGACCACCACATAAGGATTGGACAGCGAGAAGTCCAAAGCGACCCCTTCGAAGTAGCCGTAGGTCTCCGGGTCGGCGATGAAGAAGTCCAGATCGGCTGTGTAGGCGGCAAACAGCACCAGCGCGCCGAGACCGGCGGACCCGATGGCATAACCCTTGGTGACCGCCTTGGTGGTGTTGCCGACCGCGTCCAGGGCATCGGTGGTGTTGCGGACGTCGTCGTCCAGCTCGGCCATCTCGGCGATGCCGCCGGCATTGTCGGTGACCGGCCCGTAGGCGTCGAGGGCGACGACCACACCCGCCAGCGCCAGCATGGCGGTGACGGCGATGGCGATGCCAAGGACCCCCGCCAGCAGGTAGGTACCGATGATCGCCGCACAGATGATCAGGGCCGGGATCGCCGTGGCTTCCATCGACACCGCCAGGCCCTGGATGACATTGGTCCCGTGGCCGGTACGCGAAGACCGGGCGACCGACTGGACCGGGCGGTAATCCGTTCCGGTGTAGTACTCCGTCACCCAGATGATCAGCCCGGTCACCACCAGGCCGATGATGGCGCACAGGAACAGGTCGGTTCCCGTAACCGTCAGCCCGGTGACCTGATACTCGGTGCCGAAGCCCAGAACCCACTGGGTCACGAGGGCGATCCCCGCGACGGACAGCACCGCCGAGGCGATGAAGCCCTTGTATAGCGCGCCCATAATGTTGGTGCCGCCGCCCAGGCGGACAAAGAACGTGCCGGCGATCGAGGCGATAATGCAGGCCCCACCGATGGCCAGCGGGAACGACATCATCGCCATCATCGCGTCCGAGCCGACGAAGAAGATCGACGCCAGAACCATCGTCGCCACGACGGTCACCGCATAGGTCTCGAAAAGGTCGGCCGCCATGCCGGCGCAGTCGCCCACGTTGTCGCCGACATTGTCGGCGATCACCGCCGGGTTGCGCGGGTCGTCCCCGGGGATGCCGGCTTCCACCTTGCCCACCAGGTCGGCGCCAACATCGGCCCCCTTGGTGAAGATACCGCCGCCCAGCCTGGCGAAGATCGAGATCAGCGAGGCGCCGAAGCCCAGCGCCACCAGCGGATCGATCAGGTCGCGTCCCTCAGCGCCGATAACGAAGAGCAGGATCGCGAAGTAGCCGGCAACCGAGAGCAGGGCCAGGCCGGCCACCAGCATGCCGGTGATGGCGCCGGAGCGGAAGGCGATGCCCAGCGCATGGGCAAGGCCCTGCCGGGCGCCTTCGGTCGTGCGCACATTGGCGCGCACGGAAATATGCATGCCGATATAGCCGGCGGCGCCGGAACAAATGGCGCCGATCAGAAAACCGATGCCGACCGTGAAGTTCAGCAGGAACGACACCACCAGGAAGATGACGACGCCGACACCGGCGATGGTCGTGTACTGCCGGTTCAGATATGCGCTAGCACCCTCCTGAATGGCGCCGGCGATAGCCTGCATCTGCTCGGAGCCGGTGTCGGCGGCCAACACGGACCGGGAGGCCCAGACACCGTACACAACGGCCAGCGCCGCGCAGACGAGAGCAAAAACCGTCACGTCGATCATCGATTTCTTTTCCTTGAACAGGTCCCCGGAACAGGTCGGGCTTCGGGCCTGGAGCCCCGTCGGGCAAAGCGGCGGGACCATGCCAGAACGCCTATGGCATGGCAACGTTCCGGATTGTCAAGGAATTGCCGGACATTGCGGATGTCCGGGCCGGACTACTCCCGGCGCTGGGCGACCATCTGCACCAGGGCATCCAGGACGACGCCCTCGCCCAGCACGGTGGCACTGGCCTCCACGATCCGGCCCTTCAGGCGGCCGACATCGATAATGCCGTTGTCCAGGAGTAGATCTTGCGAGTGCAACCCGCCGTAGAGTCGCGTCATGTAGGCGTCGTTCAGCCGCGGCGACATGGCGATGACGGTCTCACCCGCGGCGTCGTCCGGGACCTCCAGGGCGACGACGATGGTGATCGTCTGCTCGATCCCTTCCTCGCCCAACAGCGGCACCTGAATGGGGTTGAACTCCACATAGACCGGCGGTGCGGCAGGCTCGTCGCTGTGTTCCTCCGCCTCCTCGGAAGCCGCGGCGTCCTGCCCGTTCATGTAGAACCAGGCACCGGCTCCCCCGCCGCCCAGCAGCATCAGAACCACGAATATGATGAGGAAGCGTTTCATCTGCGGCTTTTCCGATGCCGAGCCGGCGCGCCGACGCCGCCGGATCCTGCCAAGGTCAGCCCATTGTGGCCCCCTGGCCCCTAAACATCGGGTTAACCAGGCGCCGGGGCCGCGGCCTCAGAAATGGGACCAGCCGGCCAGGGCCTGCATCTCGCCCGATCCGCCGACTGCGCTGATCCCCTCACCCGCCGTCACCCGGCCTATCGGCGTAGCGGGCACACCGGCATCGCCCGCCGCGCCTGCCACACGACCGGCATGCTCCGGCGCCGCCGTGAACAGCAGTTCGTAGTCGTCGCCCCCCGCCCAGGCGATCCGCTGCAGCGCAGGATTGCCGGCGATCAGCGTGCGGGCCGCGGGCGACAGCGGGATGGCGCCAAGATCGATTTCGGCGCCCACCGAGGACTGGCGACAGATATGGCCCAGATCGCCGATCAGGCCGTCGGACACGTCCATGGCGGCCGTCGCCAACCCGCCCAGCGCTGCCCCCAATGCCAGACGCGGGCTTGGCAGATGAAAACGCTCGCACAGATAGGCATGGTCGGTGGCCTCCTGTGGCGGGTGCGCCACCTCGCCCTTCTCCAGCCGCAGCCCCAGGGCGGCGTCGCCGAGCCAGCCGCTGACCCAGATCGTATCGCCGGGCCGGGCGCCGTTCCGCCGCAGAAGACGGTCTGGCGCGACCGCGCCCATGGCGCAGACCGACAGGACCACTGGGCCGCTGGTCGACACCGAGTCGCCGCCGATCAGGGCAATCTCGAAGGCGGCCTGGTCGTCGGACAGCCCCTCGGCAAACGCCGCCAGCCAGGCCTCGTCGGCCCCCTCGTTCAAAGCGGTCGTCAGGGTATAGGCCCATGGCCGGGCACCCATGGCGGCCAGATCCGACAGGTTGACCCGCAGCAGCTTGCGCGCCAGCCGATCGGGCCGTTCGCCCGGAAGATAGTGGACCGACTCGACCATGGCGTCGGTGGTGATCACGAGACGCTGGCCCGGCGGCGGGTCCAAGGCAGCACCGTCATCGCCCAGGCCCAAAGCACCGGGTGTGCCATCGGCGAGGGGGCGCAGGAAACGGCCGATGCGCTCGAACTCACCCAGCCTGCCGCTCATCGCAACACCATCCCGCCCAGGCCGATCAGGGTACGACGGGCAGGCCCGCGCGCAGCCGCTTCATCAACTTGTCCATGACAGCATTGACCATGCCCGGCTCGCGACCACCGAAGAATGCGCCGGCCATGTGCACGTATTCCGCAATCAAAACCGGTGCCGGCACGGACAAGGTCGCTCCGGCTTCCCACGCCCCGGCACGCAGGATCGACCGCAGCAGCGGCTCCAGCCGGTCCAAGGCCCACTGTTCGTCCAGCGCGTCGGAAATCAGCTCGTCCAGTGCGGCCCGCTGTTCCTGGACGCCGTGGACGATCCGGCTGACGGTTGCCGGATCGGCCGGCACGAAGGCTTCGCCGTCCAGGTCCAGTCCGGAATGATGCGCCAGGAACTCCCCGATGGCGGCGTCCACGCCGCCGCCGGTCAGTTCCAGGCCGTACAGGGTCTGCACCGCCCCCAACCGGGCAGCAGTGCGGCGCGCCTTCTGCGAGGGTCGCGGTCGGCTCATGCGGGCCGCGCCGCGCCGAAACGCCGGGCAAGCTGAACCATGGTCAGGCAGGCCTGCGCGGCGTCGGCGCCCTTGTTGCCCCGATCGACATCGGCCCGGGCCCAGGCCTGGTCCCGGGTCTCGCAAGTCAGAATGCCGTAACCGATGGGTAGGCGGTGGGCGATGGCGAGGTCCTGAAGCCCCCGTGCGCTTTCGCCGCATACATAATCGTAGTGGGTCGTCTCTCCGCGGATCACGCAACCCAGGGCAACGAAACCGTCGTACTGGACCGACGCCCGATCGGCCAACGCCATGGCGATGGCCGCCGGGATTTCGAAGGCGCCGGGCACCTCGACCACCTCGTGACTGGCACCCGCCTCCCCCAGAGCCTCGGTGGCGCCGCGGATCAGAGCGTCGGCGATGTCGTGATAGAACCGGGCGGCGACGATCAGGATGCGAGGGGGTTCACCCCCGGAAGGGTTGGTCACCGGGCGTCCCCCGTCTTCTCGATTCTGCGCTGTCCCTCAACGGTCAAGCCGTACCCATCCAGGCCGACGATGGTCTTGGGTGTATTGGTCAACAGGATCATACGACGGACGCCAAGATCGAGGAGTATTTGCGCGCCGACTCCGTAATCACGCAGTTCACGGCCGCCCGACGTGCCGTCCGCCGGCTCTCCCAGCCGGGCCTTGAGCCGCGCCGACAGGCTGTCCGCCCGCGGCTCGCGGATCAGCACCACCGCCCCCGTCCCGGCCTCGGAAACCTGGCGCATGGCGTCTTCCAGATCGCCGGCGCCGCCGCCGTCCACATCGCCCAAGACGTCATCCAGGACATTCAGGGCATGCATGCGCACCAGCGCCGGCTCGTCCGGCCCCAGCGTCCCCTTCACCAGGGCCACGTGCTCGGCATAGGTGACTGTGTTGACATAGACATGCATGCGCCAGTCGCCCCCGAAGCGACTGTGAAAATCGGTCTGCAACAGGCGCCGGACCACGGTTTCGTGGCGCCGCCGGTAGGCGATCAGATCGGCGATGGTGCCGATCTTCAGCCCATGGAACTGGGCGAACCGCACCAGTTCCGGCATCCGCGCCATCGATCCGTCGTCGTTCATGATCTCGCAGATCACGCCGGCGGGCGTCTGACCCGCCATCCGGGCCAGGTCGACCGCCGCTTCCGTATGGCCGGCGCGGACCAGCACGCCGCCATCGCGGGCCATCAGCGGAAACACATGGCCAGGCGTGTTCAGATCCTTGGGCCCGCAATCCGGATCGATCGCCACGGCAATGGTCCGTGCGCGATCGGCGGCGGAGATCCCCGTGGTCACCCCGTCCCGCGCTTCGATCGACACGGTGAAGGCCGTGGACTGGCGCGCCTCATGGGACTGCTGCATCAGCGGCAGCCCCAGGGCTTCGATCCGCGGCCGTTCCATCGCCAGGCAGATCAGTCCCCGGCCGTATTTGGCCATGAAATTGACCGTCTCGGCATCGGCGAACTGCGCCGGGATGACAAGATCGCCTTCGTTCTCCCGGCTTTCGTCGTCGACCAGGATGAACATGCGTCCCTGGCGGGCTTCCTCCACCAGTTCTTCGGCAGAGGACAGGACACCCTGGTCCTCCTGATCCAATCGCAGGTCGGCCACCTAGTCGGTCTCCCTCATGCGGGCCACGTATCTGGCCACGACATCCACTTCCAGGTTCATCCTGTCGCCGGGAGACCGCTGGGAAAGCGTCGTGTGCGCCAGCGTGTGGGGAACGATGTTCACGCCGAATGTCGGGCCGTCCACTTCATTGACGGTCAGCGACACGCCGTCAAGCGCCACCGACCCCTTCGGCGCGACGAAACGGGCCAGCGCCTCCGGCACGGTGATCCGGAACCGCACGCTGTCGCCATCGGGTCGGCGGTCGATCACATGGGCGACGCCATCGACATGGCCCAGAACCATATGGCCGCCCAACTCGTCGCCCATCCGCAGGGGCCGTTCCAGATTGACCATCGTGCCGGGACGCCAATCGCCCAGGGTGGTCTTCGCCAGCGTCTCTGCCGACACATCCACCCAGTAACCATCGGCCAGCACGTCGGTGGCGGTCAGGCACACACCGTCATGGGCAATCGAGCCGCCGACCGGGATGGTCGCAGCATCGTACCCACAGGCGATCCGCAGGCGCAGCCCGTGGCCGGGTATGGCCTCGACGACCCTGCCGACATCCGTGACGATTCCAGTGAACATGTCTGCCGATCAACTCTCAGGTCTGCGGTACGTTTCCAGGATGTCGTCCGCCACCGTTTTCACCGCAACCCTCTCGAACCGGTGAATGCGGTCCAGCGTTGCGACGCCCATCGGCTGGAGTGCCGCCAGCCCGTCGCCCCCCATGGCGCTTGGCGACCGGAACCAGGCGATCCGGTCCACCAGATCACTCCCCAGTAGGCCGGCGGCCAGCACCGACCCGCCTTCCACCAGGATGCGGGTCAGCCCGCGCTGACCCAGGTCGCGCAGGGCCGACGCCAGGTCGATAATGCCGGTGCGCCGCTCCCGGGCTTCCATGACCACAAGCCCGGACTCGCGATAGGCGTTGAGACGGCTGCGATCGCCGTGCGGCAGGGTGACGAGCCAAGTCGGCACCGACCGGGCGGTGGCCACCAGTTTGCTGGTCAGGGGCAGCCGAAGGCGACCGTCGATGACGATCCGCGTCGGCTGGCGGCCGGACCAACCCGGCAACCGGCAGGTCAGCATCGGATCGTCGGTGATGGCGGTGTTGCTGCCGACCATGACCGCATCGTGGGTGGCGCGCATGCCATGGGCGACGGCTCTGGCCGCTTCGCCGGTGATCCAGCGGCTTTCTCCGGAAGCGGTGGCGATGCGCCCGTCGAGTGTCGAAGCCACCTTCAGCGTTACCAGCGGACGCCCGCCTGCAACGCGGGACAGAAACCCGGCATTGAGGTCACGCGCTGCAGCGGCGCCGATGCCCTCCAGAACCGATATGCCGGCGTCGCGGAGCCGCGCGATACCGCGGCCGTCCACGCGCGGATCGGGATCGCGAAGGGCCACCACTGCCCGAGTGATCCCGGCTGCGATCAGGGCATCGGCGCAAGGCGGCGACTTGCCGTAATGGCTGCAAGGCTCAAGCGTGACATAGGCGGTGGCCCCCAGCGCCTGGGATGCGGCCTGGTCCAAGGCCACCACTTCGGCATGCGGCCGGCCACCTGGCTGGGTCCAGCCCTGCCCGACGACGCGTCCGTCGCGGACCAGGACACAGCCGACGGACGGGTTCGGCGACGTCTGCCCCAATCCCCGGCGCGCCAGGGTCAGCGCCATGTCCATGAAGCTCTGGTCTTCGATCATGCCCGACGATCCCGCCCGGGCGGGCGCCGCATCGGTCCGCCGATGCGCCTTACTGGTCGTCCACCCGAAGGCGATCGACGAAATCGGTGAAGGCGTCCGGCTCCGTGAAGTCC
Source organism: Alphaproteobacteria bacterium (assembly GCA_028281985.1). GTDB lineage: Bacteria > Pseudomonadota > Alphaproteobacteria > DSM-16000 > Inquilinaceae > JANQIU01. The sequence continues at coordinate 8,908 of JANQIU010000147.1, forward strand.
TTATAAACCGACGCGTAGCGGACATAGGCGACCTTGTCGAGCGTCCCCAGCGCCTTCATCGCCATCTCGCCCACTGTCTTGGACGGGATTTCGCTTTCGCCCGAACTTTCGAGCTGGCGCACCATCGAGTTGATGACCCGCTCGAGCCTTTCGTCCTCGATCGGCCGTTTGCGCAGCGCCAGCTTCATTGAGCGAACCAGCTTTTCCCGATCGAACGGCTCCCGGCCCCCGCCCGACTTCACCACCGTCAGTTCGCGAAGCTGGATGCGCTCAAAGGTGGTGAACCGGGCGCCGCAGGCCGGGCAGAACCGCCGGCGGCGGATGGCCGAGTTGTCGTCGGTCGGGCGCGAGTCTTTGACCTGGGTATCGTCATGACCACAAAACGGACACCGCATGCTTCAGGATCCCCCTCCCCGTATCCGTCCTGTTGTCACGCGAGCTCGCCATAGATCGGAAAGCGGTCGCACAAGGCGGCGATCCGCTGTCGGACGGCCGTTTCGACAGCGTCATTGCCCTCCGGATGGGCCGC
>JANQIU010000170.1 GCA_028281985.1 Alphaproteobacteria bacterium
GACAAGGAAGAGATCACCGCGGCGCTGAACCGCCTGGTGGAGGAGAATCACGCTGTCACTCCCCGCTGGATCAGCGATGCCGACCTGGCCGCCCAGCCCGAGCTGGTGCGCACCATGTCGGTGAAGCCGCCCAGCGGCTCGGGCCGGGTCCGGCTGATGCAGGTCGGCGCCGACGGCGGCCCGGTCGACCTTCAACCCTGCGGAGGTACCCATGTGCGGTCGACGGGCGAGATCGGCCCGGTCGCGGTGACCAAGATCGAGAACAAGGGCCGCCAGAACCGGCGCATCAATCTGGCCCTCGTCGATCCCTGACGCTGCCGGCCGGCGGCGTTTTGACCACAGAAGCTGGCCCAAGAAGGTAACCAGGCATGTCCGTTGACCGGTCCTTGGATCTCCCCGTGCCCATCGTCGATACGGATTGGCTGCACCGGCACCTGCACCATCCGCGTCTGCGGATCCTGGACGCGGTTCTGATGATACCGGGATTGGACCGCAATCTGGTCGCCGAGTACCGGCAGCGGCATGTGCCGGGCGCACGCCTGTTCGACATCGATGCGGTGGCGAACGGCGAGGTCGGACTGCCGCATATGGTTCCGACCCCGGAGCGGTTCGGGGTCATGGTCGGTGCAATGGGCATCGGCAACGATGATGCCGTCGTCGTCTACGATGAGATGGGCCTGATGGCCTCGCCGCGGGTCTGGTGGATGTTCCGGCTGTTCGGCCACGACCGGGTGGCGGTCCTGGATGGCGGCATGCCGAAATGGGAAAGCGAGGGCAGGCCCCTGTCGCGGCACATGGCCCAGCCCACCCCGGAACACTTCGACGCCCGGTTCCGGCCCGAGCTGCTGCGGGTCGCCGACCAGTTGGCGTTCAACCTCGATGCCGCGGCGGACCAGGTGGTCGATGCCCGGTCCGCCGGTCGCTTCAGCGGCGAGGAGCCGGAAATCTGGCCCGGGCGCCGGTCGGGACATATCCCCTGCAGCCTGAACCTGCCGTTCACCGACCTTCTGGACCCCACCAGCCAGACGCTGCTGGAAGCGGAAGACCTGCGCCGGCGGTTCGACGGCGCCGGCATCGACCTGGCGGATCCGGTCGTCTCCACTTGCGGCAGCGGCGTGACGGCCTGCGTCGTCGCCCTGGCCGCCGCGGCGCTGGGCCGGTTTGACGTGGCTGTCTATGACGGTTCCTGGGCCGAATGGGGGTTGCCGAGCGCCCGTCCGGTGGCCAGCGGACCGCCGATCGCCGGCGGGACAACAGACGACAACGGCGGCCTGGACATCACCTCCGCCGCCGACGGCGACGTCACCGACATCGTTGCGCTATGGCGGGACTGCGGGCTGGTCATGCCCTGGAACGACCCCTATGCCGACATCGCCCTGGCCCAGCGGAACGGCAACTCCGACGTCCTGGTCGGCCGGGTCGGCGACCGGATCGCCGCGACGGCGATGGTCGGACATGACGGGCACCGGGGCTGGATCTACTACCTGGCCGTCGCCCCCGACCGACAGAAGGCCGGACTCGGCCGGGCCATGGTGGAAGCCGCCAAGTCCTGGGTCCGCGACCGGGGCATCGCCAAGCTGCAGCTGCTGATCCGGGACCACAACACCGCCGTCCAGAAATTCTACGAATCCGTCGGGTTCACGCGCAAACCGCTGCTGTTCATGGAGCACTGGCTGGACGGGCGAACCGGTTCACCCGACGCCTGACGGCGCCCCCAACCACCGGCCCGCCTGCGACGTCAGTCGCCGTCCACCAGCCGGCGATAGGCGTTCGCGGCATCCCGCACCGCTGCGTCGAGCAGGCGCGCGCCGTCCTCCGCCCGGGCCAGGGACGGGTCCGAACCGATCCGGCCGTCGGCGTATCGCCGCCGCAGATCCGCCGCGTCGTGGAAACCGCCGGCGGGCGCCAGGGCCGGTTCCAACGTCGCCGACACGGTCCGGTCCGGGTGCAGGGCCTGCACCAGGGCGATCTCGCTGGGCGTGGCGTGGCTGCCTTCCCGGTTGCCGTAGAGGTCGGATCTCAGCCGTCGCACCGTCGGCCCGTCGTACCAGTTGGTCATGGCCAGCCGCAGGCCGGGCTTGCCGGCCGACCGCCGCAGGCTGTGGATCTCGGCAAAAGCCGCCGACACCGTCGCCGCGTTGCCGCCATGGCCGTTGATGAAGAGCACGCGCTGAACGCCGTGGGCGGCCAGTGATCCGACGACGTCCGCGATTACCGCCATCAGCGTCGACGGGCGCAGCGACAGCGTCCCGGGAAAAGCCATGTGGTGGTGCGCCATGCCGACGGCGATCGGCGGGGCGACCGGCGCCCCGGCCTGCTCACCCGCACCGATCGCGACGGCGTCCGCCGCCAGGGCATCGGTGCCGATCATACCGGTCGGCCCGTGTTGTTCGGTGGAGCCGATCGGGACGATCGCACCGGTCGACCGGTCGAGATACTCTTCCACTTCCGGCCAGGTGCACAAAGCAAGACGCATAAAGCAAACCTCCCCTGGGGCCGCAGCCCGTCGCGCGACGGTTATCCGGGATCAGTAGAACCCCGGAACCAGCAAGAGCCCGCCGAGATCGGCGGCGGCGTTCGGTCCTCGCGGCACGGGCTGCGCTACGCCGGCACCGAAATGCCGGTCGTAGATCTCCCCATAATGGCCCACGGCCGCCAGCGCATCCGTTGCCCAGGTTTCGCCCACACCCAGCATGACGCCCGTCGGACGGCCGGCGGTCAGCAGCGCTTCCAGCCCGGCCGTCGCACTTGCCGTGTCCGCGGCGGCGGCCGTCGCTTCCGATTGGCCGACATTCAGCGTTTCGGCAGCAACCAGCGCGTGGAGCGTCCATCGCACGATGTCCGCCAGTTCGGGATCGTCCTGCCGGATGGCCGGGCCGAGCGGCCAGACGGGTGCGTCCAGGTAGGTGACGTGAAACGCGCCGAGCCCATCCGACAGACCGGCCACCGCCGATGCCGGTAGCGCAGCGACGCCGCATTCCCCATCCGCCAGCCCGGCCAGCGCACTTTCCGGTGTCTCCTCCTGCAGGGCCGACACTGTCCAACCGTCGGCAGCCCACAGAACCAGCAACCGGTCGGACGGCCAGCCGGCGCCGGCCAGGCAGACCGTTTGCCCGTCGACGTCCACGGCTTGCGCGGCGGCGGACACCAGCGCCGGCCGGTCGACGAATGCCGGAGCGGGCACGGTCAGTCCCAGTTCCGCGTCGCGGCCCAGGGTCCAGACCGTGTTGCGCGCCAGCAGGTCTATCTCGCCCCGCTGCAGATGGGTGAACCGCTCCGCGGGGTCCAGCTCGATGATGTCGGCTGCGGCCGCGTCGCCGAACACCACGGCGGCAACGGCCCGGCATACATCCACATCGAGCCCGGACCAGACACCGTCGGCCCGCACCGCGAAGCCGGGACGATCCGCCTCGACGCCGCAGGTCAGGAAGCCGCGCTCGCGCATCTGTGCCAGCCGGTCGCCCGCCATGGCGCCGCCGGAAAACGCCAAGACCGCCGCGCCCAGCATCACCGCCCGTCCCCGCATCATGCCCTTCCCTTTGCCGCCGGTATCCCCGTTGCCGGTCCCCGGCTCAAATCCCGGCCCCAATTCGGGCCCCAATTCCGGCCGTTGACCCGCGCCGCCCGTCTTCTAAAGATGCCCATGCTTTCCCGCGGGAGAAAAGGATCCAGCGCCATGCCCCGGACGGGCCGCCGCGACCCCACCATCGTCACCCACGCCGGCCGGGCGCCGCGCGAGAACAAGGGGTTCGTCAACCCGCCCGTGTACCACGCCTCGACGGTGCTGTTCCCGTCGATGGCGGCGATGCGCCGGTGCGAGGCCGATCCCTTCAACACCCAGGAGAACGGCTACAACTACGGCCGGCTGGGCACGCCGACCTCCGAGGCGCTGGAGGACGCGGTCAACACCCTCGAGCAGGGATACGGCACGATCAGCGTGTCGTCCGGATTGGCCGCCATCAGCACCGCCCTGCTTGCCGTCCTCGAGGCCGGGGATCACCTGCTGGTCACCGACAGCGCCTATTTCCCGACGCGCAAGTTCTGCGACGGCCCGCTGCGCCGGTTCGGTGTGGAGACCACCTACTATCCCCCGGAGATCGGCGCCGGTATTGCCGAGATGATCCGGCCGAACACGCGGGCGATCTTCCTGGAAGCGCCGGGATCGATGACCTTCGAGATGCAGGACGTGCCGGCGATCGCGCAAGTTGCGGCGGCGCGTGACATCCTGACTCTGATCGACAACACCTGGGCAACGCCGCTGTTCTTCAAGCCGCTGACCCACGGCGTCGACATCTCCCTGCACGCCGCCACCAAGTACATCGTCGGTCACGCCGATGCGATGCTTGGCACCATGTCCTGCCGGACGGCGGAGACCTGGCGAAAGGTCAAAATGACGGCCGTCCAGCTGGGCCAGTGCGCCGGGCCGGACGACATCTACCTGGGGATCCGCGGGCTGCGCAGCATGTCCGCCCGACTGCGGCAGCACCAGGAAGCCGGGCTGACCGTCGCGCGCTGGCTGCAGGGCCGGCCGGAGGTGGACCGCGTCCTGCACCCTGCCCTGCCCGAGGATCCCGGTCACGCCCTCTGGCAACGCGACTTCTCCGGGGCCTGCGGCCTGTTCGCCATGGTGCTGAAGCCGGTCCCGGACATTGCGGTCGATGCCTTCATCGACAACCTCGCGCTCTTCGGCCTGGGCGCAAGCTGGGGCGGCTATGAAAGCCTGATCCTGCCCGGCTATCCGAACCGGTTCCGGACGGCCACCCGGTTCGCCGGCCCGGGGCCGCTGATCCGGCTGCATATCGGGCTTGAGGATCCGGCCGACCTGATGGCCGACCTGGACGCCGGGTTCGGCCATATGGCCCGGGCCATCGCCGATGCTGCGGCGTAGGCGTTACCTTCGCCCTTCCCTGCTTATCGCAGCAGCGTTGTCGATCCCCAACGCGGCTGCGGCCGGGACCGAAACGGTGACCGTATTCGCCGCCGCCAGCCTCACCGACGTGGTCGGCACCATCGCCACGGCGTTCACCGAGGACACGGGCATCGCGGTCACCACCTCTTTTGCCGCGAGTTCGACACTGGCCCGCCAGATCGAAGCCGGGGCGCCGGCCGACATCTATGTTTCGGCCGATACCGTGTGGATGGATCGCCTGGCGGCCCGCGACCTGATCGACCCCGAGACGCGGCGGGTTGCAGCCGGCAATCGTCTGGTCGTCATCGTCCCCGCGGACAGTGCGGAACCGCCGCCGGAACCGACGGCCCCGTCGGCAACGGCCGGGGATCTCAGCCACGTCCTGGGCGAGCGCGGGCGCCTGGCGATCGCCGATCCGGCCCATGTGCCCGCCGGGCGGTATGCCGAAGCGGCCCTGACGGCCATGGGCTTGTGGGCGGACCTGGCCGACCGGCTTGCGCCCGCGCCGGACGTTCGGGCGGCGGTCGTTCTAGTCGCCCGGGGCGAGGCGCCGGCGGGCATCGTCTATGCGACGGACGCCCAGGCGGTGGACGCCGTCGTGGTCCGCTGGCCGGTCCCGGAGCCGGCCCAACCGCCGATCCGCTATCCGGCCGCGATCGTCGCCGGGCGGGACGGTCCGGCCGTCCGCGCGTTCCTGGACCACCTGACCGGTGCCGAAGGCAGCGCCGTTTTCGCCCGTTTCGGTTTTCTGCCGCCGTGAGCGACGCGGAGATCGAGGCCCTCCGGCTGAGCCTTCGCGTCGCCGGCTGGAGTGTCGCGGCCAGCCTGCCCTTCGGCATAGCGGCCGCCTGGCTGCTGGCGCGGAAGAGCTTCCCCGGCAAGACCGTCCTGGATGGCCTGATCCATCTGCCGCTGGTGTTGCCGCCGGTGGTCGTCGGATACGGCCTGCTGCTGCTGTTGGGCCGGAACGGTCCGATTGGCCGCTGGCTGGATGCCGGGTTCGGGATCACCCTGGCCTTCACCTGGCAGGGGGCCGCGATCGCCGCCGCGGTGATGGCGTTCCCGCTGATGGTGCGGGCGATCCGGCTGTCGCTGGAATCCCTGGACCGCGGGCTGGAGCAGGCGGCGGCAACGCTCGGCGCCAGTCCCTTGCGGGTCTTTGCAACCGTGACCTTGCCGCTGGCAGCGCCCGGCCTGGTTGTCGGCTGCGTGCTGGCATTTGCCCGCAGCCTTGGCGAGTTCGGCGCCACCATCATGCTGGCCGGAAACATCGCCGGTCAGACGCGGACCCTGCCCCTGGCCATCTACACAGAGGTGCAAACACCGGGCGGCGAGGCGGCGGCCCTGCGGCTGACCCTCCTCAGCGTCGGTCTTGCGCTGGCGGCACTGCTGGCATCCGAGATCATCGCCCGGCGGTTTCGCCGGCGGGACCGCCGATGACCGCGTCGCTGCTGGTCGATGTCACCGTCCACCGGGCACCGTTCCAGCTCAACGTCGCCCTGGAGGTCGACCAGCCGGGCTTCACCGTCCTTTTCGGCCCGTCGGGCGCCGGTAAATCCACGCTGCTGGACACGATCGCCGGCTTGATCCGGCCGAGCCGCGGGACCATCAGGCTTGCCGGAACGGTCCTGGACGATACCGCGCAGGGCCGACACCAGCCCCCCTGGCGGCGGGGCATCGGCTATGTCTTCCAGGATCTGCGCCTGTTCCCCCATCTGTCGGTGCGCGGGAACCTGCTGTACGGCGCCCGCCGGCGCCCGCCGTCCGAACGGGATCGCGACCTGGAGGCCTTCGCGCGCCTTTTCGGTCTGCAGAAGCTGCTGGACCGTCGCCCGCACCGGTTGTCGGGCGGCGAACGCCGGCGGGTAGCCATCGGCCGCGCATTGATGGCGCGCCCGAAGCTGCTGTTGATGGACGAGCCGCTGACCTCGCTCGACGCCGATCTGCGCGCCGACCTGCTGCCCTATCTGGCCCGCCTGCGCGGCCCCGGTGCGCCGCCGGTCCTCTATGTGAGCCACGACCCGGACGAACTGCTCCGATTGGCCGACACCGTCGTGGTGATCGCCGACGGCACGGTGCAGCGGGTCGGCCCGGTCGCCGCCGTGCTTGCCGACCCACCGCCGCAGGTGGCCCGGGCGCTGGGTGGGCCGGCCACCGTCATCGAGTCGGTCATCGCCCCGGACAACGGCGAGCCGGACCTGGACCGCCTGCTGATCCCGGGCACCGACTTCTGGGTCGGCAAGACGGGCGCGCCGGCCGGGGCACCGGTGCGGGTGCGCATTCCCGCGCGCGACGTGGTGCTGTCGGTGGCACCACCGCCGTTGACCAGCGCCCTGAACGTCCTGTCGGGACCGGTCTCGTGCGTGCGGACCGCCGGCTCCGGCGGCGTCGACGTGGCCCTGGATGTCGGCTTCGATCTCTGGGCGCGGATCAGCCGGCGATCGGCCGACCGGCTGGGCGTGGTGCTCGGGCGGCCGCTGCACGCCCTGGTGAAGGCCGCATCGGCCGATACGGTCGACCGGCCGGCAACATCGGATCACGCGGTGGGCAACATCGATACGGTGCCGCGAAACGCGTTTTGATCTGGATCATCGCGGCCGGGTCGTTTTGCAGGTGCAATACGCCCGTCTCCAACCCTCCCTGTCTAGATCATGCTGGCCGAAGCGCTCCTACAGAGCCTTCGGCCTCTCTTTTTGCGTGATCCGACAACGGCGGCGGCCCGGTCGGGGGGTCAGTCGTTGGCGTAGGGCGCCAGATACTCGGCGCACCAGTCGGTGATCTCGGTGATCGGCCAAATCGCCCGCACCGACGGGTAGTCCAGATCCCAAGGCCCCTGATGGAGGGACGCGACCATCGTTGGTTTCGGCGCGAACCGCCGGCAGACGCCGTGCGTCCGCCACCGCTCGCCGAGATGGGCCACCGACGACCACGCCCGGCATCGGGCACAGCATTCGCCTTCCGGCAGCGGGTCGTCGGCCATGGGTGGATCCGAATCGGGCTTCGAATCGGAGCGCCGGCCTACCCCCATCATGACAGTTCGGTCTCGGAATGCTCGAGAAGCGCCTTGGCCAGCCGCGCGCAGTCCTCGGCCTTGATCGCCACGGCCAGTTCGGTGCCCATCGAGGTCGTGATGGTCAACGCCAGCGCACTGCCGTCCTTGGCCTTCTGGATGTTCATGTGCTTCAGGAATGGTACGACCGACTCGGCCATGGGTGGCTCCCCCCCTGCCTCTGCGACAATGCGCGCGGAGATTAGGAACCGGTCCCTGTCCCGGCAAGGGGCCGGCGCATCGGACGGCGCCGGTCAGTCGCGCTGCGCCGTGACGAAGCGCATGCGCGTGTCGGCAATCTCCAGGGCCGTCAGGCGCCCGCTGTAGAACGCGCCGGTGTCGATGCCGATCCGATGCGCCTCCACCTCCGGTTCGGACGACGGGGTGTGCCCGTGCACCACCACAACCGGATGGGGCCAGGACGCCGGGTAGAGGAAGCGGTCGCGGATCCACACCAGGTCGATCACCTCCTGGTCGTCCAGCGACCGGTCCGGGTCGATACCCGCATGGACGAACAGGTAGTCGCCTTCCCGGTGCTGAAGGTCCAGATCCCGGTAGAATGCGGCATGTTCCGGCTGCAGCGCGGCCCGCAGGCTGTCGCGCAGGCTGTCGGCCGACCGCACGTCGGCCAGGCCCAGCGCCATCAGCGACTCCTCGCCGCCATTGCGGAACAGCCAGGTGTTGATCTGCGGTTCCGTCAGTTCGGCGTCCAGCGCGAAGAGCAGGCACAGGTCATGATTGCCCATCAGGTTGACGACCTCAAAGCCGGGCGGCGCCGCCGCCGACACCAGGGCCAGGGTGTCGCGAACCTCGGTGCCGCGGTCCAGGTAGTCGCCCAGCCGGACAAGCACCCGCCGCGTCGCCGGCAGCGCCTGCAAGTCCTGGCGAACCGCCTCTTCCAGAGGCGCCAGAAGCCCGGCCTGGGCATGGATGTCGCCGATGGCGGCGAGCACGGTTCCAGGGGGTGCGGCACGCGGTGCGGCCGCCCACTCGCCTCGCTTCACCGTTACCGCCATGGCCGTTCGCCCGATCGCCCACGCCCATTGTCCGATCGCAACCTCCTGCCGCGATCCGGCACACCCTGACAGCGTAGAGCAGGATGGCGATGCCTGGTATCGCTTGCAGCCTGCTCTCATCCAACATCGAGAGCGCGAGCGACCTGTCCGATGGAAGCGTTGTCCGTCCCGCCAACCCGATCGCGCTCTGGTGCATCGGGTACCGAATCGAGGTTAACGGTTCGTGTGTCGCCCGACGGCCACCGATGCGACCGGCCCGGATCCAGCATGGAGAAGACACCGAATGGCGACCCCGGCAGGATTCGAACCTGCAACCTGCAGCTTAGAAGGCTGTTGCTCTATCCATTGAGCTACGGGGCCACTCTTGCCGCCGGAGGCTGGCGTCCCGCTCGGGACGGTCAGCTTGGCCTTGGCTTGAAATTGTCGGCGTAGTTGCGCGGCCGCGGCCGCCGCTCCTGGCTTGGCTCCACCGTATAGGAGAGGCCTTTGCGCTTGGCGAAAGCCACCGCATCCTCGACCGTGGCGAAATGCATGCGCACCTGGTTCAAGGTGTCGCCCGAACTGACCCAGCCCATCAGCGGCTCGGGCCGTCGCGGTGTCGCCGGTTCGTACTCCAGCACCCATTGGTGGGTGTTGTGGCGTCCGGACTGCATCGCCGTTTTCGGCGGGCGAAAGATGCGCACCTGCATGCCTGTTTGCCCCATCGGCACTGTTGCATGTCGTCTGGCGGCGTCACTCTGGTCGGGGCGAGAGGATTCGAACCTCCGGCTTCCTGCTCCCAAAGCAGGCACTCTACCAGGCTGAGCTACGCCCCGCCGCGCGAACCCTATGGAGAAGCCGGGATCTTGCCAAGGGGATACCGCATGGCGGGCATCACGCCCGCTGGCGGGCGTGTCCCCGGCACCCAACTCTTTCGCGCCCACGTTGGTTGTTCCTGATATGTTCCCACTCTAGGGTTCGCCCATGCGGAGATCGAGGTCGACCGGCCGGTTCGCTCTGGACGACGGCGAAAGACGGACCCGTCGGCTTCTGCGGTGGAGCCGGATGGGGGCGGCAGACCGGCGATGCGGCGTCATGCTGCACCAGAACCCCTGGCGCCTGGTCGGCGGCGCCGAAGCCATGGCCTGGGCAAGCGGGTGGCACCGGGCACAGCAGGATCTCGGCCAACCGAGCCCCGTCCCACCCAAGCACCAGCACCGGACCACCAGCATGACGCCGACACGACCGCGGGCCAGAAAGCTCCATATCCTGCTTTCCGATGCCGCCTACGACCGCTTGAAAGCGCTCAATGCCCGCTATGGGCTGGCCAGCCACGACCTCGTCCTGGTGCTGCTGGAGCGACTGGACGCCTATGCCCGGCCGGCGGCGCTGGACCGGACCCTGCGCGACCGGGCAAGCGACCCCACGCGCCGTTGAGTGGCACCCAGTGCCCCCGCCACCGGTCTGTCGTCGCATTGCACGGGCCCAAGCCTACGCATACAGTGGCATCTCAACGTTAACCATAGCCTCCCCCGGGGACGAAGCGCATGTCTGCCTTCGCCGTCATCGGCCGCTATCCCACCACCCGACCGCGCCGCCTGCGGGCAAGCCCGTGGCTGCGGCGCCTGGTGGCCGAAAGCACCGTCACCCCGGCCGACCTGGTCTGGCCGCTGTTCGTGGCCGAGGGCCAGGGCGAGCAGCAGGAGATCCCCGGCATGGGCGGGGTCCACCGCCTGTCGGTCGACCGGCTGCCGGCAGCAGCGGCCGAGGCCCGCGCGCTGGGCATCCCGGCCGTGGCCCTGTTCCCCCATGTCGCCGGCGAGTTCAAATCGGCCGACGGCCGCGAGGCGACGCGGCCCGGCAACCTGATCTGCCGGGCCATCGAGGCGATAAAGGCCGCCGAACCCGACATCGGCGTGATCGTCGACGTCGCCCTGGACCCCTATACCACCCATGGCCATGACGGGATCCTGCATGGCGGCGCCATCCTGAACGACCAGAGCGTTGAGGTTCTGGTGCGGCAGGCCCTTGTCCAGGCCGATGCCGGTGCCGATGTCGTCGCCCCGTCCGACATGATGGACGGGCGGGTCGGGGCGATCCGGTCGGCCCTGGACGGCAGCGGTCATACGGGCGTGTCGGTCCTGTCCTACGCCGCCAAGTACGCCTCCGCCTTCTACGGCCCGTTCCGCGATGCGGTGGGCTCGCGTGCGGCCCTGCAGGGCGACAAGAAGACCTACCAGATGAACCCGGCCAACAGCGAGGAAGCCCTGCGCGAGGTGGCCATGGACATCGACGAGGGCGCGGACATGGTCATGGTCAAGCCGGGCCTGCCCTATCTGGACGTCGTACGCCGGGTGAAGGACGCCTTCGGCCTGCCGACCTTCGCCTATCATGTCAGCGGGGAGTACGCGATGCTGCGTGCCGCGGGCGATCAGGGCTGGATCGACTTCGACAAGGCGCTTCTGGAGGTGCTGGCCGGCTTCAAGCGGGCCGGCTGCGACGGCGTGCTGACCTATGCCGCCCGCGACGCCGCGCGGATCCTGGCCGCATGACGCGGGATCGGAAACCGGCAATCCGGGGGGGCCTGGCGTCCGCGCTGGTCGCCGCATGTGTCTGCATCAGCGGTGCGGCGGCGGCGCAGACCGTCTCGTCCAGCGCCGAGCGACGGTTCTTCGACTTCGCCACCCGCGACGAGCACATGGGCCGGGCCGTTGCCGTCGCCCTGGAAGCCGATGCGGGCCTGCCGGCTGCCTGTCCGTCGCAAAGGATCGTCGACCGCGTCGACCTGCAGGTGCTGCGCCGGCCCCTGTTCCGCGATCACTCCAGCCGCCCGCACGCCGGCAGCTGGCTGGAACGCTGGGCCATCGACCGCTGCGGCGAGACCCGCATCATCAACCTGTTCTTCACCGCCGACCCGGCGGGCGTGGTGTCGGCCTATGTGGGCATCCCCGGGGAGACGGAGACCGACCCGGTGCAGCAGCGCGAGGCCGTGAACGTCCTGCTGCATTTCGCCCAGCAGGCGATCCCCGGCTGCCCATCGATCATCGTGGACGACAGCGTCCTGTTGAGCGAACCGCTGCGCGAGCCCGGCCGGCCGCACGGCGCCTGGGAAGAACGCTGGTGGACCAGCGGCTGCGGCGCCCGCGCCAGCTTCCAGATGGTGTTCGACCCGGAGAGCCATGAATCCTTCATGACGGTGCTGCCGGACCAGC
>JANQIU010000270.1 GCA_028281985.1 Alphaproteobacteria bacterium
CGCCGGGTGTATCAGCGGGCCCTGGCCTTGGAGGCGAAAAGCCGGGACGAGGGTCGATGACGGGGCCGGCGGTGGAGGGGGCTCGCCGTGCCGCCTATCTGCGCGGCAGCCGCGCCGAAGCGATCTGTGCCGTCTGGCTGCGTCTGCAGGGCTACCGGATCCTTGAACGGCGGTTTCGGTCCGCCGTGGGCGAGGTGGACCTGATCGTCCGTCGCGGCGGGCTGCTGGCCTTCGTCGAGGTCAAGTCGCGGCCGACCCTGGATCTGGCCGTGCAATCGGTGACGCCGCGGCAGAGGCGGCGGGTCGTCCGCGCCGCGGAAGCCTATCTGGCGGCCAACCCGGTGCTGGCCGGTCTGGATATCCGGTTCGACCTGATGGCAGTCGCCCCCTGGCGCCGGCCTCGCCATCTTCGGGCAGCGTGGTCCGCCGATGCGGATTGAACGGGGACCCGGTTGCAGGGCATCCAGCGCCGTCCCGGTCTGGCGGAACGGCCGGCCAACCTTTATGTGCCTGCCACAGCCGCCGACGGCCGGTCGAGCCGCCGCGGCGGGCGGTCGCCAACCCTACGGAGTGCCCCCGTGCGAAGTGACATCCGGGCCATCCTGGAGCAGGCCGGAACCCAGCCCGACGAGGCTCTTGATATCGCAGAGGTGGCCTTGGCGCTGGCCGCGTCGGACCAGCCGAAGGCCGATCTGGCGCCCTACCGCCGGCATCTGGAGCAGCTCTGCACCGACCTGGCGGCCCTGCGCCAGCCGTCCGCCGACGCGGCGGCACAGGCCGCGGCCCTGCGCGAGGTGCTGGCGGTCCGCTACGGCTATGTGGGCGATGTCGATACCTACGACGACCAGCAGAACGCCAACCTGATTCGGGTGATCGACCGGCGCAAGGGCCTGCCGGTGGCGCTGGCGATCCTCTATCTGCACGTGGCGCGGTCTCTGGCCTGGGAGATCACCGGCCTCAGCTTCCCCGGGCATTTCCTGCTTCGGTTGGATTGCGGGGCCCAGCGGGTGATCCTGGACCCGTTCCACGGCGGCATGACCCGGACGACGGCGGATATGCGCGACCTGCTGAAGGTGATGTTGGGCGCCGAAGCAGAGTTGACGGCCGACCACTACGCACCGGTGGGCAACCGGGCGGTGCTGCTGCGCTTGCAGAACAATGTGAAGGTCCGTCACCTGCGCTCCGGCGCGCTGGAGCCGGCGCTGGCGGCCCTGCGGACCATGCAGCTGTTGTCGCCCGACGATCCGCTGCTGATCCGCGAAGCCGGCCTGTTACAGGCCCGATCGGGTCAGGTCGGCGCCGCCATCGGCTCGCTGGAGCAGTTTCTGGACAGCGGGACCGGCGCCGGGCTCGACCAGCGTCTGTTGCACGAAGCGGCCCTCCTGTTGCAACAGTTGCGGTCCCGGCTGAACTGACCATCCCTCCCGCCGATCGAGAAAGCGCCATGGCCCTGACCATTGCCGTGCAGATGGACCCCATCGAGGCCATCGATATCGGCGCCGACAGCACCTTCGCCATCGCCCTGGAAGCCCAGGCGCGCGGGCACCGGCTTCTGCACTACCTGCCCGGGGCGCTGACCTTCGCCGATGGCCGGGTGTCCGCCCGCGCCCGGCCGATGATGCTGCGCCGGGTACCCGGCGACCATGTCACCCTGGGCGATCCGCGGGTCGTCGACCTGCGAAGCGAGGCCGATGTGGTGCTGATGCGCCAGGACCCGCCGTTCAACATGGCCTACATCACCGCCACCCATCTTCTGGAGATGATCCATCCCGGCACGCTGGTGGTGAACGATCCCGCCGCCGTTCGCAACGCGCCCGAAAAGCTGTTCGCCACGGCCTTCGCGGACTACATGCCGCCGACCCTTATCACGGCCGACCCGGAGGAAATCGCCGGCTTCCGGCAGGCGCATGGCGACATCATCCTGAAGCCGCTCTACGGCAATGGCGGCGCCGGGGTGATCCGCCTGGGGCCGCAGGACGAGAACCTGAGCTCGCTTCTGGAGATGTTCGCCCAGCTCTATCCCGAGCCGTTGATGGCGCAGCGCTACCTGCCTGAGGTCAAGCAGGGCGACAAGCGCATCATCCTGGTGGACGGCGAACCGGTCGGCGCGGTCAACCGCATTCCGCGCGACGGCGAGGCGCGCGCCAACTTCCATGCCGGCGGCAGTGCCGCCAAGGCGCCGCTGACCGACCGGGACCGGGAGATTTGTGCCGCGATGGGTCCGGAACTGCGCCGCCGTGGCCTGATTTTCGTCGGCATCGACATCATCGGGCCGTACCTGACGGAGATCAACGTGACCTCGCCCACCGGCATCCACGAGATCAACCGGCTCGACGACGTACGCATCGAAGCCGCCATCGTCGACGCGATCGAAGCCCGGGCGGCCAAGGTCTAGCGGCCGGCCGGGACCAGCCCACCCGACCGGCGGTCAGGTGGGCTGCAGCCCCAGATGAACGGCTCCTGACGCCTGGGCCTACTCCGACGCCGCTTCCAGCCAGAACGTGTCCGGCCGGTAGATGCCGAAATGGCTGCCCGGATCCCAGCTGTAGATCGCCTCTTCCGGGACATTGTGCAGGGCGTTGTTGACGACGACCGGCTGCAGGACGCCCTGTACCGTACCGATCGAGGTGACGTAGTCGACATTGATGTCGAGCATCTCCCCGATGATCTCCTCTCGCCGTGCCCGGTCGGTGACGACCATCCACTCGCCATACAGCGCCATAAGCTGCATCGCGAAGTCCATGTCCGGCGCTTCGCCGGTATCGCCGCCGGTCTGGGCGTACTGGCCCCATTTGGGGGCGTAGAGCCAGTTCTGGTCGATCGGCGCCAGTTCGTGCGGGACGGTGTCGGGGGTGAACAGGGCATTGTCGTAGCCGAACCAGACCGACATCAACGTGTCGCCGTTGAACACCCGGGTGCGGAACACGTCCCGCTGGGAATTCCGGGTGAACAGGCCGACCCCGACGTCGCGCCAGTTGTCGGCGATCAGCTCCAGGATGTCGATTTCCTCGGGCCGCTCGCCGGCGGTCTCGACGATGATCTCCAGCGGTTCGCCGTTCGGCATCAGCCGGATACCGTCGCCGCGACGCTCGGTCAGGCCGATCTCGTCCAGGAGCTGGTTGGCCAGGTCCGGATCGTAGAAATGCCAGTTGGTGGACCGTTCGGCGTCGTACATCGGCGACTGTGGCAGGGCCGAATTGGCGCTGGGCATGGCCAGGCCGAAATAGATCACCTCGTTGATCAGGTCGCGGTCGATGGCCACGGAAAGCGCCCGGCGGAAGCTGACGTTCCGCATCAACTCCCGCCACACCGGGTCGTTGGCGTTCAGGTTCGGGTAGATGGCCAGGTCCGAGCCCAGCGCCGTCGGCCACAGGCGAACGGTGTAGTCGTTCCGCTCCTCGCCTTCCTTCAGATAGGTGAAGTCGGCGAACCGGATGTGCCGGGCCTGCAGGTCGCTTTCGCCGGCGCCGGCCTTGGCGGCGATCAGCCCGGACGAGGCGATGTTGACGATCACGCGGTCCAGATAGGGAAGCTGGTACCCCTGGGTGTCGACCCGGTGGTAGTACGGATTTCGCTCGAATACGAAGCGTTCACCGGGCGGCGGCGTCCGGTTCACCCACGGCTGCAGGACGGGCAGATTCGGATTGTCGGCATCGTACAGATCGCCGCGCCGGATATGCAGCGCCGACCAGTTGCGCTCGCCCGCCTCGTCCACGGCGGCCTGCAACTCGGCGGCGTCGGCATAACCGACATGGAACTGCTGCAGGTAGTGGGCCGGCGTGTAGACGTAGAGCGGCCGCGCACCGGCCAGGGCCGGCAGGAACTCAGGATTCGGCGCGGTCCAGGTGTAGCGGACCGTGTACTCGTCGATCACCTCGAACACCGGCGGCTGGCCGTCCACCAGCATCCGCGGATCGATGCCGTAGGGGGTCAGCTCCGCGTTCTGGAGGACATCTTCCCATTTGTAGCGGAAGTCCTCGGCGGTGAACGGGTGGCCATCCGACCAGCGCATGCCGGGGCGCAAGCGGAAGGTGAAGACCCGACCCTCGTCGACCTCGTACCCTTCCAGGATATCGGGGACGAACTCGAACGCCTCGTTGTAGCCGACCAGCCGGGCATAGCCGTACACGTTCATGATCCGGATGTCCCTGGCGCGACCGGCCACCCAGGAGATCTCGCCGCCCGACACGCCCGGTTCCCGCCCCATCGCCTCGAGGTCGACCACCAGCGGGACCGCAGGGACGCGCTCGGCTACCGGCGGCAGATTGCCGATGGCCACTGCATCCTCGTACATGGGCGTTTCCAGATACGTCTGGGCCGATGCCAACGGGGCCGCGCCCAGGGCCAGCAGCGCGGACGCCGCCAGGGTAAGCGCGGTGTCGCGGGGGGAACGCCTCATGATGCCTGCTCCATCTCTCTGGTGACTTGGTGGGCCCGGATGAGGTGGCCACCGCCGAGGTCGAGCAGCCCGGGCCGGCTGTCTTCGCCGACCCGGAATGGCTCGGGCCAGGCGGCGGGATCGGAAGCCCGGCCGCCCATCAGTGCCGACAGGTCGAGCGGGCGGTCGGGATCGGGATAGGGCACGGCCGCCAGCAGCGCGCGCGTGTAGGGGTGCACGGGGTTGTTGAACAACAGTTCGCGCGGCGCCAGCTCCACCAGCCCGCCCCGGCACATGACCATGATGCGATCGGCGATGTAGTCGACCACTGCCAGATTGTGGCTGATGAACAGCAGGGTCAGGCCAAGCTGGGCCTGCAGGTCCTTCAGCAGGTTCAGGACCTGGGCCTGGATCGACACGTCCAGCGCCGACACCGGCTCGTCGCAGATGATGATGTCGGGGCGCAGGGCCAGGGCGCGGGCGATCCCGATCCGCTGGCGCTGGCCGCCGGAGAAGCTGTGCGGATAGCGGCGCAGGTGCTCTTCGTCCAGGCCGACAAGGCGGATCAGGTCCAGGGCCATTTCCCGCCGGTAGGTCCGGTTGCCGATGTTATGGATCACCAGCGGCTCGGTGACGATGTCGTAGACCGTCATCCGGGGGTTCAGCGAGCTGAACGGGTCCTGGAAGATGAACTGCATCTTGCGGCGGAACTGCTTCAGTGCCGCCCCTTCCAGGCCCAGGACATCGATCACCTGGTCCGGCCCGCTCTGCCGATCGGTATAGCGGATCAGGCCGCTATCCGGCCTGAGCGCCCGCATCAGGATCTTCGACAGCGTGGTCTTGCCACAGCCGCTTTCGCCCACCAGGCCAAGGCATTCCCCGCGATGCAGGGAGAAGCTGACATCGTCCACGGCCCTGACCTGGGCTTCCTTGCGCTCCTTGCCGCGGCCGGGCTGGCGGATGGTGTAGGTCTTGGAAATGTGGGCAACGTCCAGCACCGATCCCTTGGAGATCATCGGCACCTGGTTGCGGTCTTCGGCCAGCAGCCGGCCGCCGGCCGACCGGATTTCCCGGATCGGCACCAGGCGTTCGTCGCGGGCCATATGGAACCGCGGCACGGCGTTCAGCAGCGCCCTCAGATACGGGTGCTCCGGCTGCCGGAAGATCGCTTCCAGCGTTCCCGCTTCCATCACCTCGCCTCGGTACAGGACCACCACCTCGTCGGCGACATTGGCCACCACGCCCAGATCGTGGGTGATGATCAGCACCGCCATGCCCAGGTCGGCCTGCAGGTCGGAAATCAGCTTCAGGATCTGCGCCTGGATGGTGACGTCCAGGGCCGTCGTCGGCTCGTCGGCGATCAGCAGGGCCGGTCGGCAGACCAGGGCCATGGCGATCATCGCCCGCTGGCGCAGGCCGCCCGACAGCTCGAAAGGATAGGTCCTGAGCGCCTTGCGCGGGTCGGGGAAGCCAACCCGTCCCAGCATGTCGGCGGCCAGGTCCAGGGCCTCGGTATTGCCGACCGGCCGGTGCAGGCGCACCGCCTCGGCAATCTGGTTGCCGACCGTATGCAGCGGCGACAGCGAGGTCATCGGCTCCTGGAAGATCATCGACACGCGGCCGCCGCGGATGGTGCGGTAGGTCCGGCTCTCCGGGTCCAAGGCGGCCAGGTCCAGGGGCGGGGCGTCGGGTTGTTCGGGGTCGGCAAACAGGATTTTGCCGCCGGTGACCGTGCCGTTGCGGGGCAGGATGCCCATCACCGCCTGGCTGATCACCGATTTGCCGGAGCCGCTTTCCCCGACAAGAGCGACCGTCTTTCCCGGCGGGACCCGGAATCCGACACCCTTCACGGCCTTGACCTCGCCGCCATGGACGGCGAAGTCGATCCGCAGGTCGTCGACCTGCAGCAGCGGCTGCGCGGCCGGGTCCACCACGCCGGTCATTCGTCGTGGCCTTCCCGCGCCCGCTGTTGGCGCCGGGCGTAGCTGACCCAATCTTCGCGGCCCGCCGTCCGCTCGTCCGCAGCCTCGCCCGTCTCGTCGTCGGGCGGGGGATTGTCGATGCCCAGGGCAACCAGATTGTTCGTGGTCGCATCGTTCAGGCTCAGGCCATTGGCCCGGGCGGCATCCGCAGCCCGGTCGGCGATATCGCTGAAGCCGATCAGGGGCGATTCGAGCCGTATGGTTCTTCCGCCGCCGCGCAGGGTCAGTTGCATCCAGCCGTCCTTGCGATCGCGGCGGGTCGAGAAGTACCGCAGCCGCAGGTCGGCCAGGTCGCGCCAGGCGATGGCCGATGCCAGGGGGCCGTGCGCCGCGATCCCCTGCTCCCCGGAATGGAACACCGTCAACTGGCGCAGCAGCGTCCGCCCGGTGTAGATAGCGAACAGCACCGCCCCCGCCAGAAGCGGCCAGAAGAACATCGGGTGCAATGCCAGAAAGACAATCGGCAGTGCCGTAAGCGCCAGCCCCACGCCGCCGCGTGCGTAGTCCTGGGCGATCTGCTTCTGCGGGTACCGGTGAACGCCGTCCATCAGGCTGCCTCCGCGCCGGTGTCCAGCAGGGCGGATACCGGCAGCCAGCGGGTCGACGGATGGCTGATGGTGACCCGCAACAGCATCTCCACGAACGACCAGCTCGCCGCGTCGTGAACCAGGTGATGGGTCATCAACCCGGTGGGTTCGTCGGGATCGGCGGTCTGCGCCCGGCGCGCCGCCAGATGGTCGACCAGCTGGCCGAGCACGGCCTCGCTCCCCAGGAACCCCCGGTGCCCCCGCCAGTCGATCGGATCGACATGGGTGTTCAGCCACCCCGGCGCTCCCGGGTCGCGGGGGCCGAAACCGCTGACGGCGCGATAGCGCCCGGCCAGTGCCCGCGCCGCGGTGGCCTCGTCGATCCGGTTCCAAGGAGGCACCAGGACCCGCCGATATTGATCGCCGAACATGGCGGCCAGCCGCTCGTCGCCCTCGGTAAGCTCGTCGTCAACGGCGTCGGGGCCGCGCGCATCCGTCATTTCGATGGTCTTGGCGCCATCGGGTCCATGATTGTGGTGCGACCAGCCGTGCTGCAGGACGGTGACCAGCGGGGCGGCGGCGACCGCCTCCCGCAGTCCGGGCTGCAGATGGGCGGGAATGACCGCCAGGGCCAGCGGCACCCCATAGCGCGCCGACAGGCCGATCAGCCGGTCCAGCGGTTCGCTTGCGTCCACCGCGTCGTCGTCGCGCCACCATAGGGTCGCCGTCCGGCCCAGCTTCCGCCAGGCGTCCAGCTCGCCTTGCAGGCGGGCGAAGGGCATCGCCGCTTCTATCGCGGCAGCCGTCGAGCCGGTGGGTTGGTGTGACATGGCCGGTTCGGGGATCATGGGCCTTCGGCGGGAGGTTACGGCCGGCATTATAGGGCCGGCATCCGGGTTCGCCAGCGCCGCGCGCCGCCGCACCTGCGCCCCGACATCACCGTGAGGCCGCGGTCACGAGTGTGCGAGCCGTTTCCGGCCCGCCGTCACGGCGAAATCCGGCATGGTTCGGCTTCGGCCCCGCCATTATCTCGGCGATCGCAGCCGCCAGCGAAGCCGGTGCCAGGTCGGTTTCGGACAGCACCTGCACGAGACCCCGTTCGGCCAGCAGCCCCGCCCGCAACGCCTGCTCGCTCTCCTGCCCGGCGGCGAACGGCACCAGAATGGCCCGGCATCCGGCGGCAAGAATGTCCAGCACCGTGTTGTAGCCGGCCTGGCTGATCGACAGCTTTGCCCGGTTCAGCAAATCGGGGAAGTCGGGCCGCGCCCGCTCGACGGTCACGCCGGGATCCGCCTGCCGGGCCAGGTCCCGGACCACCTGGTCTGGCAAGTCCGGTCCGGCCAGCAGGCGCCAGCGGATATCGGCCAGCGGCGACAGCGCCCTGGCTGCCAGGGCCGCCCGCAGCAGGGTTTCGCCGACGGCGCCGCCGCCGACCGACACCACGACCTCGCCGGAACCGACTCCTTCCGATGCCGAAACGGCCGGTCGTTCGGGCGCCACGTAGCCGGTATAGGCGACAAGATCGGCGATCAGTCCGGCCGGGGGGAACGTCGCTTCCAGCGGCACCAGGGCGGGATCGCCATGCACCAGAATGTGGTCGAACCAGCGCCGGGCCAGATCCGCCATCTGCCGTTCCTTGGCCGGCTGTGCCTTGCGCACCAGGATGTCCCGCACCGATGCGGCGATGATCGGCGGTCGGCTTCTGCCACGGGCGGCCTCCAGGACCGGCAGCAGTTCAAACCGGAACGCCCGGCGGCCAAGCGGGAAGCTTTCGGTCAGTAGGATGTCCGGATGGCAGTCGTCGAAAACCTGCATCAGGGCCGCTGCCCGCCGCCCCCGCCAGGCGTCGTCGACCGGCCGCCCGGACTCGTCGATCAGGGCGGAAAAGTCGGCGCCGGCGGCGCGGACCGGCGGTAGCTGGACCCGATTGACGCCCGCCGGTTCGACGCCCGCGACCGGAAACCCGCCGGCCGCCAGGGTGACCTCGGCGCCCGCCGCACGCAGCGATTCGGCGATGACCGCGGCCCGGCGGACATGGCCGATCCCCAGCAGGTGCTGCACCCAGAACAGGACCTTCATGGCTGATCCATCGTGTCGGGCGCCGGTGCCAAAGGCGCGTTCAGCCGGTCGACCGACGGCGTCCCGTCGGCCTGCAGGCGAAAGGCGTGCCAGCACGGGTCGCGCAGCTTGGTCGGGGGCGGCCCCTGCATCTGCCAGCCCGTAGCGAGGGCGTAGAGGGCGCGGATCACGCCCTTGTGGCAGACCGCCACCGCATCGCGTCCGCTGTGCGCCCGGTCGGCCAGGAACGACCGCAGCCGGTCCTGGACATCGCGCGCCGATTCCCCCTTCGGCGGGCGGAAATCCAGCCCGGCCCGCTCCATCGCCGCCAGCCGGTCGCCCATCGCGGCGCGGATGTCGGCCAGACGCTGGCCTTCCCAATCGCCCCAGTCGGCCTCGGCCAGGCGGTCGTCGACCGGAACGGGGCGCCCGCAAAGCACGGCTGCGGTCTGCCGGGCCCGGGCCAGCGGGCTCGATGACCAATCCCATGCGGCCCAGGCTTCCGGCGGCTGCCATTGCGCGACCTGCGATCGGCCCAGGTCCGACAGCGGACGGTCGGCGCGCCCCTGGATCCGGCCTTCGGCACTCCAGTCCGTCGGTCCGTGACGGAGAACCACCAGCACGCTCATGACGTCAGCGACCGAAGGGCGTCGCCCAGGGTGCGGGCGGCGGCATCCAGGCTGTGGAGGCGCGCGACCCGATCCATGGCGGCCTGGCCAAGCGATCGGCGCAGCACCGGATCACCCAGCAGGTCGCCGACCGCGCGGGCGAACATCCGTTCGAATTGGCGGCCGCTGCCGGCCATGTCCAGGGGGGGGACCAGCAGGCCGGTGACGCCGTCTTCGACGATGTCGGGGACCCCGCCAACCGCACCGGCGGCAACGGGGATGCCGGCGGCCTGGGCCTCCAAGAGCGCCATACCATAGGCCTCCCGATAGGCCGGCCAGACCAGCAGGTCGGCGGCGGCCATCAGGGCCGGCAGGTCCGCTGCATCGCGCCGGCCGAGAAAGCGCACCCGGGTCGGATCCAGCGCGGCGCGGATCGCGGGCCGGACCGGCCCGTCGCCGACGACGGCAAGGCTCCACCGGCAATCCAGCAAATGATCCAAGGCGTTGGCCAGAAGCTGGTAGGACCGGGCCTTGTCCCCTTCCCGCATCATCGCCACCGCGATCATCCACGGACCCGGTGCATCGCCCAGCATCCGCCGCCGCAAGGCCAACCGGTCGGCGCGGGCGGCGGCGAATGGTCGGGGGTCCAGGAACGGCCGCAGCAGCGTGACCTTGCCGGTCTCCTGCGGCCCCAACAGCCGGTTCAGCCCGTCGGCATCGTCGCGGCTCATGGCGAACAGGTGGTCGGCCCGCCGGATCGCGGTTTCCGCGGCGGCATACCCGGTTGCCCAGGGGCCGCCCGCCTGCTTGGGCGCGTGGCTGGCCTCGGCGGCGACATAGGGGATGCCCAGGGCGTCGGCCACGGGCGGCCCGATCCAGTCCGGCGTCTTGTGGTACAGGTGATAGGTGAACCAGAGGTCCGGGCGGTCGTGGCCGGCCCGCCAGCGGTCGATCAGGCGGGCGGCGGCGCGCTCGGCGCGCCCGCGGATCGTCGCTGCGTTGCGTGGGTCGCGCCCGTCGTGCCAGGCGCGCACCCGGCTCGCCAACTGGACGGTGTGGCCGGCACGGCGCAGCGCCGCCATCAACAGCCGCGCCATACGCCGATCGCCGGACGGCACCGGATGATCCGGCGGCTTGATGGTCGAATAGAATGCAATGCGCATTCGGGCGATCCGTGCAGTTGGGCCGGGACGGCTGGACCCGGACGAGCAACGGGTCAGCGGGCCTCGCGCCGCCGGGCCGGGGTCAACCCACCGCTCAGCTTGGCATGGATCCGGTTGAGCCCGGGGGTCATGCCGAAATCCCGGCGCACGCGGGTTTCGCCGGCCGTCGCCAGCGCCCGCCGTCGTTCCGGGTCTGCAATCAAGCCCTTGAGCGCGCCGGTAAGCGCCTCCAGGTCGTCCGGCGGGACCAATACACCGGTCTCGCCATCGCCGATCAGCTCCGGGATGGCCGACACCCGGGTCGACAGGCAGGGCAAACCGCAGGCCTGGGCTTCCATCAGCACGTTGGGCAGCCCGTCACGGTCGCCGCTGGCAGCGATACGGCAAGGCAGCACGAACAGATCGGCCGCCAGATAGGCGGCGATCACGTCATCTTGATCCAGCGCCCCGCGCCACTGGATCCGCTCGGCCAGGTTCAGCGCATCCGCCTGGGATTTCAGGCGGCCCAGCAACTCCCCGCCGCCGATATGGGTCAGCGACCAGTGCAGCGTGTCCGGCAGGCGGGCCAGCGCCGACAGCAGCAGGTCCAGGCCTTTCTTCTCCACGGCCCGGCCGACGCACACCAGGCGAACCGGATCGTCGGCGCGGCTGCCGGCGCGGTCCGGTCGCCCGGTGCCGGTTGGAAAGCGGGCCAGATCCAGCCCGTGATACACCAGTTCCACCCGGTCGCTGCTGGGGGCCAGACCGGCCAGGAACCGCCGGTTGACCTCGGTGCAGGTGACCACCCAGCGTGCCTCGGCCAGCTTCTCGCGCAGTTCCCAGGCCTCGGAGGTCCAGATGTCCTTGGCATGGGCCGATGCCGTCCAGGGCAGGCCGCGGATGATAGCGGCATAGCGGGCAACCGCGGCCGGCGTATGCAGGTAGTGGACGTGCAGCCATCCCACATCGTCCGGAAGCTCGCGGGCCAGCACGCAGGCCTGCCCGAAGCGGCGCCAGCGATTGTGGCTGCGGTCGCGGGACAGGTCCCGGCGGAAGGCGGCGTAGGCCCTGGCGTACCCGGGCTGCGCCCGGGCCCAGTCGCGGGCGGCGGCGACCCGCGCCGGGTCGTCATGCAGGTATTCCGGCAGGTACAGGACGTCGGACCGGATACGCCGGTGGACCGGATGGATGGCCGGATCGGTGGGATGGCGCAGCGACACGATGAGCTGATCGAGCCCGCGATCCTGCAGCCCCAGGATCTCCTGGGCGATGAAGGTCTCCGACAGGCGCGGATAGCCCTTGACGATCACCGCGACGCGCGGTGCTGCGCCCGCCATGCCCGGCCTCACGCCCGGGCTTGCAGCAGCGGTTCGGACGGGTAGCGCGAGCGGTTGAGGATCTCCGTCAGCCGGCCGTTCACCGATTCCAGCCCGTCCAGCAGGCCAGGCACCGGGAAATCGGACGGCAGCGGCTGATCCGGCAGGGCCCGCAGCGCGCCGGCCATGGCCATCGGGTCGCGCGGATCGCCGTTGGCCAGCATGCGCACCAGCCCCAACTCCTGGGCGCGCGAAGCGCGGATGGTCTGCTCCTGCCGGGGATAGACGCGCGGCACCAGGATGGCCCGCTTGTCGAAGGACAGGATCTCGCAGAAGGTATTGTAGCCGCCCATGGCGACCACGCCGATCGCCTGGTCCATCAGGTTTTCCAGATGGGCGTCGAAGGTGATGGCTTCCACATTGGGCAGGGCGGCAACCCGGTTCATGAACTCGCCCTGGCGTTCGCGCTGCATGAACGGCCCCAGCACGATCAGGGCCGGGTAGGGCAAGCCCGGGTCCTGCTCGTAGGCGGCCAGGACCCAGTCGACCATCGCGTCGCCGTCGCCGCCGCCGCCGGGGGTGACCAGGATGAACGGGCCGTCGAACGGCAGCGGCATGGCGCCCCCGGCCGCCGACACCGACCGGCGCAGATAGCCCATATACTTCATCTTTTCGCGAACTGACGGGGGGACGGGCATGCCGGTCAGCGGGTCGTGGATCTCGGGAAGCCCATAGACCCAGATCTCGTCATAGAGGTCGCGCAGGGCCGGCCCGACCTTCTTGCGTTGCCATTCCGGCGCCAGCAGCGCCGGCTCGTCCATGACGTCGCGCAAGCCCAGGACCAGCGGCGTGCCCCGGTCCTTCAGCATCTTCAACGTCCCTTTGACCTCGCCGCGCAGGCCCAGCGGTTCCTTGTCGACCAGGAACAGGTCCGGTTTGAAGAACTCCGCCGTGTGCTGGATGATCGATGCCCGCATCGCCAGCGTTTCTTCGATGTCGATGTGCAGGCTGAGCGAGGTGTAGTCGCCGTCGCGCAGCTTGATCACGCCCGGCACCCTCACAAAATCTACCCGGGCGCGGAAGTCGAAGCTGCCGATGATCGGCGATCCGGTGAGGATGAGGGCCGACAGATCACTGAAATGTCCGACCATCGCATGGGCGATCGCCCGGCATCGGCGCAGATGGCCGAGGCCGAATGTGTCATGCGAGTAGATCAGGACGCGGCAATGACCCGGGTGCTTTGCCATCGGTGGTTCCGCTCGTTTGGCACCAGACCTGGAGCCGGGGGAGTCGGCACCCGGTCGTCCGAACGCAGTCTTAGCAGGGGTGCAGGGACCTTGCACGAACGATCCTGGGTCCAAGGGGGGACAGGGGCGGCGAATGCTCGGACGACAAGAGTGGTCGAAATTGCCCGCCGCGACAATTCCGCTTACAGTTCCCCGCGAACACGATTTCGCCGGTCCCCATCGGAGTTTTCGGCACGCCCCCCGATTGACCTGTGTTGCCATCGCCTGATTGCCGGGTGCGAACGGGGCGGGTGACACGATGGCTTTCGCGGGTTTGGATCCCCTGACAGTGCGGAGCGCGCACCGCGCCGATGCAGCGTAACGTCTTCTCCTTCATCTGGCGGTTCAGCCGGCTCGAACAGATCTACGTTCTGTTCCTGACCGTGGCGTCGTTCCCGTTCCTGTACTACTCGCTGGAACTGCCGAAGATCATCGTCAACGAAGCCATCCAGCCGGGCCAGGAAGCCGGCTCGGTGTTTACCGTTGCCGGGTTCGAGTTCGAACAGATTCCTTATCTGTTTGTGTTGTCGGGCATGTTCCTGGCGCTCGTTTTTATAAATGGCGGCTTCAAATACTACATAAACGTGTATCGCGGCCGGTTGGGCGAGCGCATGCTGCGACGGCTGCGCTACGAGCTTTATCTGCGGGTGCTGCGGTTTCGGCTGCCCCGGTTCAAGCGGATGAGCCAGGGTGAAATCATCCCGATGATCACCCAGGAGGTGGAACCGGTCGGCGGGTTCGTCGGCGATGCCTTTGCGCTGCCGGCGTTCCAGGGCGGCACGCTGCTGGTCTACCTGGTGTTCATCTTCATGCAGGACCCGATCCTGGGGGCTGCGGCGATCGCCTTCTACCCGTTGCAGGCCTATCTGATCCCGAAACTGCAGTACCACGTGAACCAGCTCGGCAAGCGCCGGGTGCGGGCGGTACGTCAGCTCTCCGATAAGGTCGGCGAAACGGTCGCAGGGACCGGGGAGGTTCTGGCCCACGACACCGCCAATTACCACTTGGCCGACTACACCAACCGGCTCGGCGAAATCTATGATATCCGCTACGAGATATTCCGGCGGAAGTTCTTCATCAAGTTCCTGAATAACTTCATCAACCAGATCACGCCGTTCTTCTTTTACTCGATCGGCGGCTATCTGGTCATCCAGGGCGACCTGTCGTTCGGGGCGCTGGTTGCCGTCCTGGCCGCCTACAAGGATCTGTCGGGTCCCTGGCGCGAACTGCTGAACTACTATCAGCGCACCGAGGACATCCGGATCAAGTACGATCAGGTTGTCCAGCAGTTCCAGCCGGAAGACATCATGCCCGAGGAGCAGATCCACGAGGACCGGCCCCTGACCGACCCGCTGTCGGCGGAAATCACGTTGAGCAACGTCAGCTTTGCCGAAGACGATGCGGTGCCGTCGGTAGACGGCGTCAACCTTACCTTGAACACCCATACCCATGTGGCGGTGCTGGGCGGTTCGGGGTCGGGCAAGGAAGAGCTGGCGATGCTGCTGGGCCGGCTGCTGGTGCCCAGCGGCGGCCGCCTGCTGGTCGGCGGGCAGGACATGGCCGATCTGCCCAACTCGATCGTCGGCCGGGCCATCGCCTATGTCGGGCCGTCGGCGCATATGTTCACCGACAGCCTGCGGGCCAATCTGTACTACGGCCTGAAGCACCGGCCGCTGAAGGATCCGGTGCGCGACGATGCCGAACAGGCCGTCCGCCGGCGACGGCTAGCCGATGCCCTGGCGGCCGGCAATTCCGCCTTCGATATCGCGGCGGACTGGATCGACTACGAAGCGGCCAGCGCCACCGATGCGCAGGACCTGCAGGCCCGCGCCCTGGAGATCCTGGCGCTGGTGGAACTGGACGCCGACGTTTACCGCATGGGGCTGAACGGGACGATCGACCCGGCGGTCAACGATGCGCTGGCCGACCGCATCCTGAAGGCCCGGCTGTCCATGCGCGGGCGGCTGGAGGCCAGCGAAGGCAAGATGTCCAGCCTGGTGGAGCTGTACGAACAGGAACGCTACAACGACTCAGCCACCGTCGCCGAAAACGTGCTGTTCGGAACGCCGGTCGGCCATGTGTTCGCGCTCGATGGGCTGGCCGACAACCCCTATATGCAGCAGGTCCTGGACCGCGCCTCGCTGACCGATGATTTCGTGGAGATGGGCGGCAAGGTTGCGGCGACCATGCTGGAACTGTTTGCCGACCTGCCGCCCGGGCACGAGTTCTTCGAGCAGTTCAGTTTCATCAGTTCCGAGGAACTTCCCGACTTCCAGCCGCTGGTCGCCCGCATCGAACGCGAAGGTACCGCCAATCTGCGGCAGGAGGACCGGCGGCGGCTGATGGCGCTGCCGTTCAAGCTCATTCCGTCGCGGCACCGCCTGGGCCTGATCGACGACACCCTGCAGGAGCGGCTGCTGGCGGCGCGCAAGATGTTCGCCGCAGACCTGCCGGCCGAATGGCGCCAGTCGGTCGAGTTCTTCGATCCGGCCGCCTACAACGCCGCCTCGTCGTTGCTGGACAACATCCTGTTCGGCAAGATCCGTTATGGGCAGTCGGGCATCGGCGACAAGGTGCAGGCCATGGTGGCCGAAGTGGTCGCCGAGTTGGATCTGCGCGATGACATCGTCGCCATCGGCCTCGATCACTCGGTCGGGGTTGCCGGCGCGCGGCTGTCGACGATCCAGCGCCAGAAGCTGGCCTTGGGCCGGGCCCTGCTGAAGCAGCCCGACCTGCTGATCCTCAACCAGGCCACCGGCGCCCTGGATGGCGGCAGCCAGGGGCGCATCCACGCCGAGCTGCGCCGGCGCTTCCAAGGCAAGGGGCTGATCTGGGCACCGCACCGGCCCGGACTGGCCGAGGGCTTCGATGACGTACTCGTGATGGCCGGCGGCAAGGTCGTGCAGCGGGGCAGCTTCCGTGACTTGGCTGCCCAGCAAGGGGGCGCGCTCGCGACGCTCCTGGAATCGGAATAATATCGGGACAGGGTTAGCTTCGGACGCAGGGGAGGTCTGGGTGAGTATTCTTGAGGAAGTCGATCTTCTGAAGAAGATCCCTTTGTTTGCCAACATTGAGACGTCGAAGCTGAAGCTGCTCGCGTTCACCAGCGAGCGTGTGACCTATGCCCCCGACGAAACCGTGTTCGAGCAGGACGAAATCGGCCAGGAAGCCCACATCATCATGTCGGGCGAGGCCGAGGTGATCGTCACAACGCCCACTGGCCCGCTGACCGTGGCGACGGTGAAGAAGAACGACTTCGTCGGTGAAATCGCCATCCTGTGCGATGTGCCGCGGACCGCGACCATCCGGGCGAAATCGGAGCTCACGACCCTGTGCATCTCCAAGGACCTGTTCTTCCGCATGATCACCGAGTTTCCCCAGATGGCGGTGGAAATCATGCGGGTGCTGGCACAGCGGTTGGAGAAAACCACGAAAGTGCTGGCCCAGGCCGAGCAGGAGTTGCGGACCGCCCGGGGCGGCGCAAAGTGACGGCGCTTCGCCGCCCGATCGTTGCTGGCGCCGGGGTCCGATGAGCCGCCTGGACAGCTTCATCCGGCGGATGACCGCCCAGCGCACCTGCCTCGACTGGGCTGCCGAGACCATCCGGGGCCTGCCCGGGCCGGTTCTGGAGCTGGGGTTGGGCAACGGCCGCACCTACGACCATCTGCGCGAGCGGATGCCGGACCGCGACATCTACGTTTTCGACCGCCGCCTGAAGCCGCATCCCGACTGTGTACCACCGCAGGACCGGTTCTTCCTGGGCGAGGTGACCGAGACCTTGCCGGCAGCCAGGGCGCGTCTGGGCGCGACGGCGGCCCTGGTCCATACCGACCTTGGCACCGGGGACGCGGCGGCGAATGCGGAACTGGCCCGCATCGTGGGCCCGCTGATCGCCGCCGTGCTGCGGCCGAGCGGCATCGTCGTGGCCAATCACGAGCTGGCGGTGGCCGGCTGGTCGCTGCTGCCGGAACCTGCCGGCGTCAAGCCCGGCCGGTACTACCTCTACCGCTCGGCGGACGGCACCGCCTAACGTGATCCCGGCGCCCGGTTCGGAACGATCCGGACCGACCGCCTGCGCGGTGGGGCCGGCATCACCTGGGCGAGGCCACCGGGTCCGTTCAGGCGCACCGGTGCCCGGCGGGCGCCCCAGGTCCCCGGCGGGCCGTCGAAGACCCCGGCCGTTGGCGTGCCACAGGCCCGGCAAGCCCCGGTGTCGTCGAGCTGCCAGTCCAGGATGCTGTGCCAGTCGCGGGTGATGGTGCGGGCGCCGCAGACATGGCAGTGGGTGCTGCTGCGGCCGGTGTCGTGGACATTGCCCACATAGGCGTAGCGCACACCGGCCGCCATCGCGATGCGCCGGGCCCGGGCCAGGGTTTCCGGGGGCGTGCGCGGCTTGTCGCGCATCTTGTAGTCCGGGTGGAAGGCGGTGAAGTGCAACGGCACGTCCGGCCCCAGATGCCGCATCACCCAGTCGGCCAGGGCGTGCAGTTCCGCATCGCCGTCGTTTGCCCCCGGGATCAGCAGCGTGGTCAGCTCGAACCAGACATCGGTCTCCTGCTTGAGATAGACCAGACTGTCCAGGACCGGGTTCAGATGCCCCTTGGCGACCGTGCGGTAGAAGTCTTCCGTGAAGGCCTTCAGATCGACATTGGCGGCGTCCATCGCCCCGAAGAACTCGCCGCGCGGTTCGGCACTGATGTAGCCGGCCGTCACCGCCACCGTCTTGATGCCGCGCGCCCGGCAGGCGGCGGCGATATCCACGGCGTACTCCAGGAAGATCACCGGGTCGTTGTAGGTGAAGGCGACCGACCGGCATCCGGTCATCGCCGCGGCGTTGGCGATGGTCTCCGGCGTTGCCCGGTCGGCCAGCGTATCCATCTCCCGGCTCTTCGAGATGTCCCAGTTCTGGCAGAACTTGCACGCCAGGTTGCAGCCGGCGGTGCCGAACGACAGCACCGGCGTCCCGGGCAGGAAATGGCTCAGCGGCTTCTTTTCGATGGGATCGATGCAGAACCCCGACGACCGGCCATAGGTGGTCAGCACCACCTGGCCGTCCCGGGCCATGCGCACGAAGCACAGGCCGCGCTGGCCGTCCCGCATCTGGCAGGCGCGCGGGCACAAATCGCACTGCACGCGCCCGTCATCCAGCCGGTGCCAGTAGGCGGTCGGCCAGTACGGGTCGGGAACGCTGCTCTCAGGTGATCCGGCGGATCCGTCCATCGCCCTGCCCCCGGGGGTTTCGGGGACGCCCAACTTAGTCCGTGACTATTCAGGCTTGGTTAAGGACACTTATCATATCAGAAGGCGAGATCTGCCGCGCGCTTTCCTGACGCCGGCAGGACGGATCGCCAACGGAGAGCCGGTATGGCGACGCATGGCGCGCCCAGGGCGCCCAGCACGGCGGCAGCGGGACCGCGCAGCCCCGCAAGGTCAGCGAGCACCAGATTGGCGCATCAGGGGGGGGCGGCCGTCAAACCCCCGGCGGTGGCGGGCACCTTCTATCCGGCTGACGCGCCCGCGCTTTCCGCCATGCTGTCCGACATGCTGGGCGCCGCGGCGCCACCGGACCTGGCGGCCAAGGCGATCGTGGCGCCGCATGCCGGTTACGTCTATTCGGGGCCGATCGCGGCGACGGCGTACGCCCTGCTGGCGCGGCGACGCGACCGGATCCGGCGGGTGGTGTTGCTGGGCCCGGCGCACCGGGTCGCCTTCCGGGGCATGGCCGTGCACAGCGCCGCGGCATGGCGTACGCCGCTGGGCGATGTGCCGTTGGACCGGGAAGCGATCGCCCGCTGCTGCGGCCTGCCCGATGTGGTCCAGTCGGACGGCCCCTTCGCCCAGGAGCATTCCCTGGAGGTGCATCTGCCCTTCCTGCAGACCGTCCTGGGCCGGTTCCAACTGGTGCCGGTGCTGGTCGGCGACGCGCACGCTGCGGGCGTGGCCAAGCTGCTGGAGGTGCTTTGGGGTGGGCCGGAAACCGTCGTGGTGATTTCGTCGGATCTCAGCCACTACCACGACTACGACGCGGCCGGGCGGATGGATGCCACCGCGACCGCAGCCATGGAAATGCTGCGCCCCGATATGCTGAAGGAGCCGATGGCCTGCGGCCGCCGGCC
>JANQIU010000274.1 GCA_028281985.1 Alphaproteobacteria bacterium
CTCGGGGACGAATCAAAATCGCTGCCGTAGAGTGAACAGATATCGTCGATCAGGCTTCGGGTGGACCAGCCGTCGATAATGATATGGTGGAACGTCGAAACCAGGAGATGGCGATCGTGCCCAATTCGAACCAGGCGCAAGCGCCAGAGGAAATCTTCACTCAGGTCGAAGGGGCTTCCCGCATCGTCCATGTGAGCGGACAGATCCCGGAGGAGGCGGACGGCACGGTTCCCGCCGGCTTCGAGGCGCAGGCGCGGCTGGCCTGGAAGAACATTGAACGGCAACTGGTTGCCGCCGGCATGGGGCTCGGCAACATCGTCAAGCACACCACCTTCCTGTCCAGCCGGTCGTATCGCGACGCCAACAGCCGTATTCGCCAGGAGGTGCTGGGCGATCTGGCGCCGGCATTGACCGTGATCATCGCCGAGATCTACGACGATGCCTGGCTGTTGGAGATCGAAGCCACCGCCATCGCCTGAGGTCTTCGTCGTTTCGCAAGCGACCTGAGTAGG
This sequence comes from Alphaproteobacteria bacterium, assembly GCA_028281985.1. GTDB lineage: Bacteria > Pseudomonadota > Alphaproteobacteria > DSM-16000 > Inquilinaceae > JANQIU01. The sequence goes on from JANQIU010000274.1 coordinate 513, forward strand.
CCGACGCTCAACGCTTGTTAGATTTTGGGGTCAAGTCTTGGATTCTCAGCTCCGCGGCCGAGAATCGAGGAGCTGATCCTACTGTTTCTACGATGCGGGACGGCTCGCAACCGAAGTGGATTGCCCGATCGATGATCCTTGACCGCTCCCGGCAGGGACCCGCCGCCCCTGTCAAATGGACTGCCAGCTTGCTTCGCCTGCTAGGGCCTCCCGCACATGACCGTTCCCGACCGCCAGGCGCGCGGCGACGGCTGCGACCTTAGCCGGGCTACCGGTCGTCAACAGGCGGCATTCGGGGCCGGCGGCGCCAACCGGTTCTCGCAGATCCGGCCGGCGATCGAGGTATCGGGCCAGGCTGTCGGCCACGATTGCCGGCTGGTCGATGATCTCGGTGCCGGAAGGCAACGCCTGCGCGAAGACGTCGCGAACCAGCGGGTAATGGGTGCAGCCTAGGACCACCCGTCTCGGCAGCGTCGTGCTTCTGGACCGAAGATCGGTGACCGATCGCGCGATCGCGGCGGCGATGGCCTCCCCGTCTGCGCCGGCTTCGATCAGGTCGACAAGATCGGGGCAACCCTGTTCCCAGATCCGGACATTGGGAAGCCGGCGGCGGATCTCCACACCGAAGGCGCCCGAGCGGACGGTTGCCGGTGTGGCGAACACGGCCAGGTCGAAACGCGGCTGCGGGTCGGCAAAGCTGTCGTTGCGATCCCAAGACCGCCCGGTCAGCGCCTCGATCACAGGCACGAAGACGCCCAGCAGCCGGCGCCCCGGATAGCGCTGTTCGAGCCACTGTTCCTGCAGGTGCCTGAGGGCGAGGGCGGAGGCCGTGTTGCAGGCCATGACGACCAGGGAGCACCCCCGGTCGAACAGCGCCGCGACACCGTCTTGCGTCAGTTGGATGACCTCCGCGGGCGCGCGCGGCCCATAGGGCGCATGGGCGTGGTCGCCGAGATAGAGGATCCGCTGGTCCGCCAATCGCTGGCGGACCGCGCCCAGGACGGTCAGGCCGCCACTACCGGAGTCGAAGATGCCGATCACCGCGCCCGATCCCCCGGGTCCGGCCGGACGGCCTTCGTCACGAAACCCAAGGCCACCTATCGCGGCCGGTCCGCCAGATCGGCACCGGCATCGCCCAGATAGACCGGCACCCCCATCGCGGCATTGGCGTAGCCGGAGCGGAAGCGCACCCAGCGGCGCGCGGTCTCGCTCCAGGCGTTGCGCTGCCGGTCGCCGACATCGGCGCCATAGACATGCAGGCTGATGCTGTCCGTGCCGGGTTCGGTGCGTAACCGGTGCAGGGAATCCGGGGCATGGGCAGTGACCGACCCGGCCGGACAGAGCCGGATGGGTCCGGCCACCGGCGCATCCGTGCCAGGCGCCGGCTTGAACACCTCGTCCTGCTCCACCCCGGCGACGACGCCGACCACGGCCCAGGTCCCGTGGTCATGGATATCGGTCGTCTGACCCGCGGCAAAGCTGTCCAGGATCACGACAAACCCGGTGTCGGCCGACCGGTAGAGCAGATAGGACCCGTATTGCCGGCCCGGCTGGTGGGCGCAGTACCGCGCATCGGCCATCTGCCAGCCGGACGCCAGCAGGCCCCGCATCGCCGCGGCGACCGCCGGCGCCGGCTCGGCTTCCGCCGACAACGCCGACCGGCAGGCGGCCACGAAGCGAACGAACGCGGCGTCTGCCGCGCCGGGGCCGATGAAGGCCGGACCGGCCATGGCTCAATCGCCGCCGACGAGGGACAGGGGCGGCGCTCCCGCCGGCACGGGCCGGACCACGCCGCCGGAATGGGTGACCGCCCGGCTGCCGCAGCCGACGCCCCGGCCCAGGCACGCGGCCAGGCCCTGGCCGGCCAGCCAGGCGTCCAGAAACCCGGCATTGAACGCGTCGCCGGCGCCGGTCGTATCCACGACCTCGACCTTCGGGGCCGGAACCTGCGCCGCCACCCCGTCGGCGAAGGCGACCGCGCCGTCCCCGCCGCATTTCACGGCCACGCACGGCCCGGCCTGGGCCAGATCGGCGGCCGCCTGCGCATGGTCGGTTTCCGCGATACCGGCCAGGGCGCTGATCTCCGCCTGGTTGGGCAGGAACAGATCGACCGACCGGATCAGCTCACCGGCCCGCGGGTCGGCGAACACGTCGGCATCCCAGGCACAGTCCAGCGAAACGGTGAGGCCGCGGCTTCGCGCCAGCCGGATCAGGTCGGGCCGTTCCAGCAGCGTCGTCAGCTCACCGATATGCAGATGGGCGACGCCGGGGGCGGCCAGCGCCTGCTCCAGGCGGCCCGAGACGGGCGGCCCGACCCTGCGGGTCACCAGCGCCCGGTCGCCACCGACGGCCATCGACGCGCTGAGCTGCGGCTCCGCCGCATGTCCCTGTTCGAGATGGGCGGTGTCCACCCCGGATGCCGCGATCTCTTCGGCCAGCAGCGCCCCGAACGGGCCGCCGGGCAACCACGCCGCCAGGAGGGATGGTCGACCCAGCTGCGCCAGCGTCGCCGCGGTGATGTAGGCGCCGCCCCCGGCGGTGACCGTCAGGCCGTCGGCGAACAGCTCACGGCCCGCCTGCGGAAGGCCGGGCAGGCCGGTGAACACCAGGTCGCAGTAGACCCGGCCGACGCTGACGATGCCGCGGCGCGAACCGTCGGATCCGTTCAGCACAAGGCCCGCTCCGTCTGGGCATCGAACAGATGCACGGCCTCGCCGGCCGCGGTCAGGTGCACGCTGGCGCCGACCTCCGGCGTCTTGTGCGCGGGTGCCTTGGCCACCAGTTCGCGGTCGCCGATGGTGACATAAACCAGTGCCTCGGGCCCCAGCGGCTCGATCACCGACACCGTGCCTTCGAGGTGCAGCGCGCCCGGCGCGCCCGGCTCGGTCACCAGCAGATGGTCGGGCCGCACGCCAAGGAACAGCGCCTGATCGGCCTGCAACGCCCCGTTGACCGAGGGCGGCGCCGGCACCCGGGCGCCGCCCGCCAGGGTCACCGCCGCGTCCGCCGTGCCGGTGGCCGGCAGCATGTTCATCGACGGGCTGCCGATGAAGCGGGCGGCGAACATGGTGGCCGGGTGCTCATAGACCTCCGTCGGCGTGCCCATCTGCTGGATATAGCCGTCCTTCATGATGACGATGCGGTCGGCCAGGGTCATCGCCTCCACCTGGTCGTGGGTGACGAAGACGATGGTCGTCCCCATGGCCTGGTGCAGTTTCTTGATCTCCAGGCGCATCTGCGCGCGGAGCTGGGCGTCCAGGTTGCTCAACGGCTCGTCGAACAGGAACACCGCCGGCTGGCGCACCATGGCACGGCCCATGGCCACCCGCTGCCGCTGGCCACCGGAAAGCTGCGAGGGCCGCCGCTCCAGAAGATCCGTCAGGCCCAGGATCTTGGCCGTATCGCGGATCCGCCGGTCCTTGTCCGCCTGCGGCAGGCGCGAGGTGCGCAGCCCGAAGCCGATATTCTTGTAGACCGTCATATGCGGATAGATGGCGTAGTTCTGGAACACCATCGCGATATTGCGGTCCTTGGGCTCCACATGGTTGACGACCCGCCCGCCGATGGCGATTTCGCCGCCGCTGATCTCCTCCAGCCCGGCGATCATCCGCAGCATTGTCGACTTGCCGCAGCCGGACGGTCCGACCAGAACCACGAATTCGCCGTCGGCGATTTCCAGGTCCAGGCCGTGGATGACCTCGACGCTGCCGTATTGTTTGTAGATCTGACGGATCGAGACGTCGGCCACGCCCGCTTTCTCCTTCTCAAGCAGCCTGCATCAGGCGGCCGAGCTGGACGCCTGCGTCGCCCGCCTGATGCAGGCTTCCCGCGCTGTCGCGGCCCCGGCGCGGCCGGCCAGACCATCCAGCTTCTCCCGGTACCCGCCAAGGGCGGCCTCCATCGCCGCCGGGGCCGGCCCGCCGAACCGGTCGCGGACGGCAATGAACTGTTCCAGCGATACCAGCTGTGCGAACCGATCGGCGCCGATGGTGCTGTCGCGGCCGATATGCGTGCGGAACGACGCCTGGAAGGGGGCGAAGCCGGTCGCCGCCAGACTGTCGCCATCCGCGACCACCGCCCGGGCCACGTCGGCGGCGATCTCATGCGCCTGGCGGAAGCTTAAGCCCTCGATCCGCACCAGGCTGTCGGCCAGTTCGGTGATGGTCACGCAGGCCGCGTCGGCATTGCGCTGCACGCGCGCGGGCTCGATCCGCACGGCCGCAATCAGGCCGGCCAGGAGGTCCAGCACGCGGCTACCGCTGTCGAAGGCGGCATAACCGGCCGACTGCACTTCCGCCTCGCTGTCGTTCATGTCGGTGAACGGCGTGTTGTGCATGACCCCGACGACCATGTCGCAGCGCCCGACGGTCAGCGACGCCAGCAGCCGCAGATGCTCGATCGGCACCGGATTGCGCTTCTGCGGCATGATCGAACTGATCTGCACATAGGCATTGGGGACGTAGATCTGCCCGACCTCGAACCCCGACCAGTATTGCAGGTCCTGGATCAGCCGCCCGAGATGGATGAACAGGAGCTTGAGCGCGCCGTAGGGTGCGGTGACATAGTCGATGGACGCGATGCAGCCATAGGCGTTTTCCAGCGGCTCGGCGAAGCCCAGGAGCGCCGCCATCCGGTGCCGGTCGATCGGGAAGCCCGTGGTGGTGATCGCCGCCGCCCCCATGGAACAGCGGTCGACGGTATCGCGGGCCGCTTCCAGCCGCTCCAGATCGCGCAGAAGGACTTCCAGCGCCGCCGACAGATAGTGCCCGAAGGTCGATGCCTGGGCCGGCTGGCCATGGGTGTAGGCGACGATCGGGGTATCCCGCTCCGCCGTCGCCTTGGTCAGCAGAGCCGTGGCCAGCGCGCGGGCCTTGCCCGCCAGCAGGTCCAGGCGCTGTTTCAGCGCCAGCTTGAAGATCGTGTGGTCGATGTCGTTGCGGCTGCGCCCGGTGTGCAGCCGGCCGGCCAGATCCGGGCCCAGGCGCTGCTTCAGCTCCGCTTCGACATGGAAGAAGAAGTCCTCCACCTCGCCGGTATAGGCCAGGGCAGCCAGGTCGGTGGACGCATCGATGTCGGCCAGCGCGGCCAGGATCGCACCGGCCTGGGCATCGGTCAGAATGCCGGTTTCCGCCAGCATCACCGCATGCGCCCGGTCGATGCGCCGGAAGGCATCGGCATGGTGGGTCTTGGCGGCATCGAACAGCGGCGCCAGCACCGTGTCCTTGTAGACCGGGGCGGGAAACACGCTGGTATCGGCAATCCCGGGCATGGCGGTCAGCCCTTCAGGCCGGCCAGCACCACCCCGCGGATGATGTAGCGCTGGAAGAACAGGAACACGAGCAGCGTCGGGATGGTCGCCAGGCTGGCGCCGGTCATGATCAGTTCCCAGTCGATCTGCTGTTCCACCGAAAACGTCGTCAGCCCGACCGGCAGCGTGTACAGGTTGCTGTCGGTGGTGACGATCAGCGGCCAGATGAACGCCGTCCAGTTGCCCAGGAAGATGAAGATGGCCAGTGCCGACAGCGCCGGTGTGACCAGCGGCATGGCGATCGACCACCAGATCTGGAACTCGTTCATCCCGTCGATGCGCGCGGCCTCCAGGAAATCGTCCGGCACGGTCTCGAAGAACTGCTTCATCAGGAAGGTGCCGAAGGCCGTCATCATGCCCGGGAACATGATGCCCCAATAGGTATCCAGCCAGCCGAAGCTCTGGGCCATCAGGTACCAGGGAATGACCAGCATCTCCGTCGGGATCATCAGCGTCGACAGGATGGCGATGAAGATGATGTAGCGGCCGCGGAACTTGAACTTGCACAGGACGTAGCCGACCAGGCTGTCGAAGAACACGCAAGACAGCGTGGTCGCGGTGGCGATCAGCAGCGAGTTGATGAACCAGCGAAAGAAGCGGCCGTCTTCCAGCACGTAGATGTAGTTCTCAAGCGTCGGCTCCTGGGGGATCAGCGACAGATCGAAGACTTCATGCGGGTACTTCAGCGACGTGGACAGCATGAAGACGATGGGCATCACCATGGTGATCCCGCCCAGGAACAACAGCGTCCACATGACGATCCGGCCGGGCCGGATCGGGGTGCGGAAGAAGCGGGCGGTGCCACCCTCGCCGGCACCCAGCCGGCCGGCCGCATCCAGGGTCGCCGTCATCTCGCCCTTCGCCCCATCAGCGGTCCCTCAGGATGCGCAGCTGGATCAGCGACACCACCAGCAGGACCAGGAACAGCACCACCGTTTGCGCGGCGGCGTAGCCCATCTGGAAGCCGTTGAAGGCCGTGTCGTAGATCATCAGCACCAGCGGCTCGGTCGAGTTCAGCGGCCCGCCGGGATCGTTCGTGGTCATGTTGAACACGTGGTCGAAGATCCTGAGGAAGCCGATCGACGAGAACACCACCAGGAAGACGATCGTCGGCTTCAGGAGCGGGATGGTGATCTCCCACAGGATGGTCAGGCGCGAGACACCGTCGATCCGTGCCGCCTCGTAGTAGCTTTGCGGAATGGCGCGCAGGCCGGCCAGGAAGATGATCACCTGGAACCCCAGCCCGGCCCAGATCGCCGGGGCCAGGACCGACGGCAGCGCCTGGCTGGTCGAGCGCAGGAACGGCTGCTGGGCAATGCCCAGTTCGGCCAGGATATTGTTGAACACGCCCACCGGTACCGGCTGGTAGAACCAGCGCCAGACCCAGGCCATGGCCACCGCAGTGGTCAGGAAGGGCAGGAAATAGAGCGCCCGGATGAACCCGTGCATAAACCGCACCTGGTCCAGGTAGTAGGCGATGGTAAACGCGATCACCAGGCTGATCGGCGTGCCCAGCAGCAGGTACTGGAACGTGTTCCAGAACACCTGCCAGAACTCGGGATCGGCCGCCAGGCGTCCGAAATTGGACATCCCGGCCCATTCCATGTCCGACAGCAGGTTCCAGTCGTGCAGCGACAGCCAGAACGCATCCGCCGTCGGGTAGAAGCGGATCACCACGTAGAACAGCAGCGGCACCGAAAGAAAGGTCCAGGCCCAGACCACCCGCTTCTGGCGGATCGTGCGGCTGCGGTACCAGGAGAGATAGAGCCAGATCGGGAACCCGACCGTTCGCCATACCCGATGGGTGGCGGGCCGATCGATCTGCCTGTTTCGGTCTTGCGCCAGCATACCGGCCTCCTGACCCGTCGGCGGACGGCGTAGCGCCCGCCGACGTGCCGGTTTCCCGCCTTACTCGTAGTACTGGTCCAGGATCGCCTGCTCGGCTTCCGCGGCCTGGGCCAGGGAGTCCTCGACGCTCTGATCTTCCAGGACGATCCGGTCGACCATCGCCATCATCTCGCCCCGCTGGTCGGACTCGTTGGCGAACTTGGTGGCATGGGCATATTCCAGCCCGCGGATGAACGGCCCGAACACCGGGTCATTGGTGTTCTCGTCCGTCAGCGCCGCCTCGGTCCGCGCCGGCAGTTCGCCCACGACCTCCAGCCACAGGTCCATCGCCTCGGGCGAGGTGACGAACTCCATGAACCGCACGGCCGCGTCGTAGCGCTCGGCATCGGCCTTGGTGGTGATGGCGTTGACCCAATAGCTGGCGAAATTCGACCGGATGCCGTCCGGACCGGCCGGCAGCTCCGCCACCCGCCAGGGCAGGCCGCGGGTCCGCTCCAGCGCGCCGATGCGGAACGACCCGTCGATATGCATGCCGGCACGACCAGCGCGGAAGGCCGCCTGCGGTTCGTCCATGAAGCCGATCTGGCTGACCTCATGTTCGGTCATCAGGCTAACGTAGAAGTCCAGCGCCGCCTGGCCGGCCTCGCTGTTGTAGGTGACCGTGCGGTAGTCGTCGGCATAGGGCTCGCCGCCGAACTGGCGGACCAGGATCTCCCGGAACCAGTGGTGGTCCTGGGCCGTCATGCCCATGGTGATGCCGACGGTGGTCAGGTTGCCGGCCCCGTCGGTTTCGGCGATCTGCTCGGCGTAGGACACCAGTTCTTCCAGGGTCTGGGGCGGCGCATCGGGGTCCAGGCCCGCCGCTTCGAACAAACGCTCGTTGTAGAACAGCGCCAGCGAGCGCACCGCCGTCGGCAGCGCGAAATAGGCGTCGTCCCGCCGCATCGCCTGCACCATCGGGAAGAAGTCGGCTTCGATCTGGGCCGGTTCGAACACGTCGGTCGGCAGCGGCTGGATCAGCTCGGCATCCACGTAATCGTTCAGCCAACCGTAGAAGAGCTGGACCACATCGGGCCCTTCGCCGGCCGGAATGGCCGCGGCCACCCGGGTTCGGTAATCGGCGTAGGGAAAGTGCCGGTGGACGACGGTGATGTCCGGGTTGGCGGCCTCGAACTGTTCGATCAACTGGTCCATGGCGTTGACACGGGCTTCGAAGAAGTACTGCCAGTACTCGATTTCCACCGCGTTGGCGGTGCCAGCAGCGCCGCCCATGGCCAGTCCGGCCAGTGCGCCCAACAGCAGGGGTCGTGCAGTTTGCATGGATGCCTCCTCGTCGTGGTCTCGCGTCCGCATGACCGCTTGGTACGGCCCCGCGGCCGCCGCAGCCGGCATCGCACCCGCGGCCGGCTTGTGCCTGTTCGGTCCGGCCTTCTGGGCGGGCCGTCCGATTGTCATGCTTCTGCAAAACTGCCGGGGTGTCAATAAATCAATCCACTTGAATTAATCACTTTCGGCAGCCATCCTGCGCAAAACTGGGGCCGATGGGCTGATGATGTCGCATTTCGGGACCAATTCGGAACGAACACGCGACTACAACCGCCGCGTGGTGCTGGAGACGGTGCGCCTGTACGGCCCGATCAGCCGGGCCGACATCGCCCGGCGCACCGCGCTGACGGCACAGTCGGTGTCCAACATCACCGCCGAGTTGCGGACCGCCGGCCTGCTGAAGGAGGGCGGGCGCCGGCGCGCCGGCCGCGGCCAACCGCCGGTGGAGATGACGGTCAATCCCGATGGCGGGTTCACCGTCGGGCTGGAGCTGCAACCGCACTCCCTGGTCGGCGCGCTGGTCAATCTGGCCGGGACGGTGCTGGCCCAGGTGGCGTCGCCGCTGCGGGCGTCGACCCCGGCCGGTGCCTTGCCGGCGCTGCGGATGTCGGTCGATGACCTGCTGGCCCAGGCCGGCGTGGACCGGCGTCGGATCATCGGTGCCGGCGTGGTCATGCCGGGCCCGTTCGGCGTCGAGGGACTGAGTTCGATCGGCCCCACATCCCTGCCGGGCTGGACCGGTGTGGATGCGGCGACGATCCTGGGCCAGGCGCTGGACCTGCCCGTGGTCGTCGAGAACGACGCCACGGCCGCCGCCGTCGGCGAACGGCTGCATGGCGTCGCGCGGGATTTGCGCCACTTCGCCTTCCTCTACTTCGGGACGGGGCTCGGGCTTGGCCTGGTCCTCGACGGGCAGCCCTACAAAGGGGCGCTGGGCAACGCCGGGGAGATCGGCCATGTGGTCGTCGTGCCGGACGGCCGCCCCTGCCCTTGCGGCAATGCCGGGTGCCTTGAGCGATATGCCAGCCTGCACGCCGCCCAGGAGTATCTGGGCGACCGCGGCGTCCTGGTCAGCGATCCCGCGGCGCTGGGCCATCTTTGGGATCGCGGGGAGCCGGCGCTCCTGGACTGGCTGTCCGAAGCGGCGCTGCGGCTGCGCCCGGTCATCCAGATGCTGGAAAACATCTTCGACCCGGAATGCATCGTCCTGGGCGGCGCGCTTCCCGATCCGCTGCTGGATCGGCTGATCGACCTGATGCACCCGCTGCCCCGTTCGGTGTCGCGCCACCCGGACCGGTCGGTACCCCGCCTGCTGCGCGGATCGACCGGCCGGGCGACCCCGGCCCTGGGCGCCGCAGCCCTACCGGTTTTCCAAACCGTGACCCCGGATTTCGCCATGGTCGCCCGCGAAGGCGCGGCCGCGGAGAGCGCCTGACCCTATCCGCCCCGATCGCCGACGGAGGACATAGTGTCCCTGGCCCATGACCGCATTGCCGACCAACGGTACCGCCCCGCCGTGGTCCGCCTTTGGCAGGCCCTGTCGCCCCTTCGCTCGGTGGTGACGTTCATGAACACCGGCGCGCATCCGGACGACGAGACCAGCGGCATGCTGGCCGCCCTGGCCGGGCGGTACGGCGTGCGGCTGGCCTATGCCTGCGCCACCCGGGGGGAAGGCGGCCAGAATGCGCTGGGCACGGAATCCGGCGGCGACCTGGGCGCGCTGCGAACGCGGGAGATGGAGGCCGCAGCCGGCGTGCTGGACCTGTCGATGTACTGGCTGTGCGAGGGGCCGGACGACCCGATCGTCGATTTCGGCTTTTCCAAGAGCGGCGGCGAAACCCTGTCCAAATGGGGCCGCGAACGCACGCTGGAGCGCTTCGTCCGCATTGTCCGCGAGGTGCGGCCCGACATCCTGTGCCCGACCTTCCTGGACGTGCCGGGTCAGCACGGCCACCACCGGGCGATGACGCAGGCCGCACACGAGGTCGTGCGCCTGGCCGCCGATCCGGCCGCCTTTCCGGATCAGGGTTTGCCGCCCTGGCAGGTGCAGAAGCTTTATCTGCCGGCGTGGTCGGGCACCGGCTATGCCTATGACGACGACGAGCCGCCCCCGCCGGCAACCGTGTCGCTGGACGGCGGCACGCGCGATCCCGTCACCGGCGCCACCTATGCCCAGATCGGCCAGTGGTCGCGCCTGCTGCACGCCACCCAGGGCATGGGCGATTGGGTCGAACCGGGGCCGGCACCCTATCCGTTGCACCGGGCCTTCCTGGCCCAGGGCCTGCCCAACCACGAGGATACGGTCGTCGACGGCCTGCCGGAGGGGGTCGGCGGCCTGGCGACCCTGACCGGACCGGGCGCGGC
>JANQIU010000276.1 GCA_028281985.1 Alphaproteobacteria bacterium
TGCGTTGTCGATATTGTTATGTTCGTGTTTACGGTGATTGCAAATCGGTAAGATATACAATTTTTAATGTGTGAAGTCACGCAAATAGTGTGCATCGACAAAAATTGTGTGAAGTCACGCAAATAGTGTGCATCGACCTTATGAATGACCGGCATCAACAGGGCCTCGATGCCGGCGCCCAGCGTCTTCAGGCGGCCGGCCCAGGACACGCGCTCGCGCCGCGGCTGGTTCTCGCGCCGGGCAATGATGGCGGCGACGACCGACAGGCCGATGCCCAGCATCAGGCCGGGCAGGATGCCGCCGATGAACATCCGCCCGACCGACAGGTTCAGGATGGCGGCGACGATGATCATCGGCAGGCTGGGCGGGATGATCGGCCCGACGACGGAGGAGGAGGCGGTGACCGCGGCAGAGTAGTCGGCCCGGTAGCCCTCGCGCTTCATCGCCGGGATCATGATCGAGCCGATCGAGGCGGTGTCGCCGACCGCGGTGCCGGAAACCCCGGCGAACACCATGCTGGCCTGGACATTGGCGATGGCCAGCCCGCCGCGGACATGGCCGACGAAGCTGTTGATGCAGCCGACCAGCTTGTCGGTGATCCCGGTGGCGTTCATCAGGTTGCCGGCCAGGATGAACATCGGCACGGCCAGGAACACCCAGGTGTTCATGCCGGCCAGCATGCGCTGGGCCAGCACCACCATCGGAAAGCTGGAAAAGAACATCAGGTAGATGACGCAGGACACGCCGAGCACGAAGGCGATCGGCATGCCGCCGAACAGGAGACCGAAGAACAGGCCGAGCAGGGTTTGCATCAGCCGCGGTCCCGGCCCGTGTCGGTACTGTCGGCGGCGGTATCGGCGGCGGCCATCGCCTCGGCGCTTTCGAGCGTTTCGCCGTAGCGCGGCCGGCTCTGCACCCGCACGAAGGTGCCGACGCCCATGATGATGATGTTCAGCCCGGCGAACCCCATGGCGCCGTTGATATAGCCCATGGTGATGCCCAGGCCGGGGGTCGACTGGTTCATGGTGCGCTGGCCGAGCTCGAACCCGTAGATCATCAGGATGACCGCGAAGGCGATCACCAGCACATGGATGACCCGCGCCCAGACGGCGAACACCGCGTCGGGCAGCAGCGACGGGATCAGGTCGACGCCCACATAGGCGCCGCGGTAGTAGGCCGGGCCGGCGATCAGCGCCGTGGTCCAGATGAAGAGGAACCGCGCCGCTTCCTCGGTCCACGGGGCCAGCGGCACGGGCGAATACCGGGCGATGACCTGGTAGACGACCACCGCGATCATCACCAGGCCGAGCGCCAGGCCGGCGGCCTCGCACAGCCGCTGCCACCAGCGAAAAGGGGTCAGAAGGGTCATCGGCCGAAAACTAGGGCGAAAGATCGGGGGCCGGAACGGGTCCGGCCCCCAGGTTCCCAACGCTCGGGATCAGAGCTCGCCGATCGCCGCCACGGCGTCGGCCAGTTCGGGGAACTGTTCCTCCACCACATTCGCCACCGCCTCGCGGAACGGGCCGAGCTCGGTGGGCACGAACTCCATGCCCAGCTCCTGCAGCTCGGTTTCCAGGCGGCCTTCGGCGTCCAGGAACAGCTGGCGTTCGTAGTCCTGCATTTCCGCCGCAGCGGACAGCACCGCCTCCTGGTGCGGCTCGCTCAGCGACATCAGGCGGTCCTCGCCGATCACTACATAGATCGCCTGGCGGACATGCGCGGTCAGGTTCAGATGGCTCTGCACCTCATAGAACTTGGCGCTGTGGATCAGGGCGAACGGGTTTTCCTGGCCGTCGATGACGCCCTGCTGCATGGCGCCAAACACTTCCGCGAAGGCCATCGGCGTGGGGTTGGCGCCGATCGCGCTCCAGTCGGCCACGAACATCGGCACGTTCGGCACCCGCAGCTTGAAGCCCTGGGCGTCGTCGATGGTGCGCACCGGCCGGCTGGAGGTCAGATAGCGCGGGCCGCGCAGGAAATAGGCGATCGGCCGCAGCCGCGCCTGGTTGATCACATCCTGCTCGATGCCCCGGGCGATCTCGCTTTCCATGAACCGCAGCACATGCTCGCTGTCGCGGAACAGGAAGGCATGCGACATCGCCAGGATGCTGGGGGCCCATTGGGCCATGCTGTCGCTGGTGATGGTCAGGTCGGCCAGACCCAGGGGAATGCCCTCCAGGGTTTCCCGCTCGGTGCCCAGGCTGGAGTTGGGGAACACTTCGACGACCACTTCGCCGTCGGTCTTCTCTTCCACCAGGCGGGCGAACTCCAGCGCGCCCAGATGCCAGGTATTGTCTTCCGCGGCGATGTGGGAGAACCGCAGGACTTCCTGCGCCTTGGCCCGCCGGTGCGGCAACAGGGTGGCGGCTGCGCCCATGCCGACCATGCCGCCGAACTGGCGCCGGGAGATGTTGAGCATTGCGATGTCCTCCTAACTTGGCTGTGGTTGATTTGTCGTTGGTGTGCGGGGCCGGGACCCCTCAGGCTGCAGCACTCCAGGACGGGCCGAGGGTCTCGGCATTGTTGACCAGCGCCCGCATGTAGCCCAGCGCATAGGCCATCCCCGCGTGCCAGGGGGCACCGCAGTCCAGTTCCGGCGTGTGGTCGGGGACCATGACGCCGTCGAAGCCTTCGTCGCGCAGGATGCGGACGATCTCCGCCATGTCGATGTCGCCGTCGTCGATGAAGGTCTCGTAGTAGCGCGGGACCTTGCCGCGGACGTTGCGAAAATGGATGTAGCCGATGGCCCCGCGCCGGGCGAGCGATCGCACCCGGTCGTAGACGTCGCCGGTCGGCATCTCCTGGATCGAGCCCAGGCACAGTTCGACGGCGTTGGCCGGATGGTCGACGATGCCCAGCAAGCGGTCGTACTTGCCCGGGTCGTTCACCAGCCGTGCGGTTCCCCGCAGGCTGTCGGCCGGCGGGTCGTCGGGATGGGCGGCCAGGCGCACGCCGGCTTCGGCTGCCACCGGCACGACTTCGGTCAGGAAGCCGGCCAGGCGATCCCAGAGTTCCTCATGCGACACGGCCACCGGTTCGGCGCCCGGCCGGGCCGGACGGTAGCGCATGTTCCACACCACCCCGTCCGGGATCGGCGCATCCGGGTCGATGGCGGCGGCGTCGAAGCCGACCGACAGCGCGCCGCCGCGGGCGTAGCGGTCGCGGGTCCAGCCCCAGACCCCGGCGATGGAGAAGTTGTAGCCGATGCACGGAACCCCGGCGCGGCCGGCATCGCGGATCAGCCGCTTCATGTCTTCCAACTGCCGGGCCTTGTCCGGGCCGTCCAGCAGGATGTCCGACCAGAACCGGGGCGAGAAGTTCTCCAGCGCCGCCAGTTCCAGGCCTTCGGCCCGCAGGTCGGTAACCAGGCCGGCCATCAGCTCGTAGTCCCACAGGACGTCGCCCGAGCAGTCGCCCCAGCCGTCCAGGTCGGCGCCGCGCGACAGGCTGGGATTGCGCCCGGCGAAATAGTTGGTCAGGTGGGCGACGATGTGGGTGGCGCCGGCCTGGGCGGCGAACCGGAAATTCTCCGGCGTCAGGGAGTCGCGGTAGAGGCCCAGGCCAACTTTGATCGGCCCGGAAGACGGTGTCGATGCCGACGGGGCCGGCATCACATCACCCCCGTTTCGTCGAAGATCTTGGCCGTGGCTTCGCCCCGCTCAATGCGGGCGCGCACGTCGTCTTCGGCTTCGACCTTGGTCAGGGCGGCCTGGACGATGGCGTCGGCGGCGTCGGCCGGGATCGCCAGGACGCCGTCGATGTCGCCGACGATGATGTCGCCGGGGGCGACCCGCACCCCGTTGGCGAATTCGATCGGGCAGCGAAAATCGATCACCCGGCCGCGCAGGCGCTGGTCCTGGGCATAGGCCCCGCGGGAGAACACCGGAAAGCCGCTGTCCAGGATGCCGCGGGTATCACGGTGGAAGCCGTCGACCACGGCACCGGCGGCGCCGAGCGCGATGGCCCGGCGGCTCATCAGTTCGCCCCAAAGGGCGTAGCGCAAGGAGGCCCCGGCGCAGATATAGACCTCGTCCGTCTTCAGGTCGTCCAGCGCCTGCAGCATCAGCCCGAAGGCGTCCGGCTGGCCGCTATGGCCGATGGTGTCGGCAAAGCAGTCGGCCTCCAGCACCGGCATGGCGCGGCCGACGATGATGGTCTCCGGCGTCAGCGGCCGCAGTTCGGGCGGCAGGAACTGGCGGGTCAGGCCGGCGGTATCCATCACGTCGCCGATGACGGCGGTGAAAAGCCGGCGCCGGATCGTCTCGAACAGGGTGCCGCGGTCGCTCATGGCCCGATGTCTCCGTCCTGCTTTGGTGGGGTGGCCCCGTCCTCCGGACCGACTTCGGACAGGAACTGAAGGCCGATGGCCATGTGCTCCCGGATACGCTCCTGCAACAGCGCCTGGTCGCCGGCTTCGAGCGCGGCCAGGATCTCCTCGTGGCTGGTCATGGTCAGCCGGGTGCCGCGCATCTCCTTGCCCAGGGTCATGATCTGCACGATCACGCCGGACAGTACGTCGTAGATCCGCAACGCCGTCTGGTTGCCGGCGATGGTCAGCAGCCGCACGTGAAAGGCCAGATCCACCGATGCCCGGTCGCGGGCCGTCTGGCGGGTCAGCAGCGTGCCGTTGATCCGCCGCAGGTCGGCGATGTCGTCCGCGGTCGCGCGGTCGGCGATGTCGGCAGCGAGACCGGTCTCGATCAGGCTGCGGAACGTCTGAATGTCCCGGAAGGTCCGGATGTCGTTGCCGAAGCGGAAGGACAGGATGTTGGCCATCGCGTCCAGGCAATTGTCGACGATGCTGGCGCCGCGCTTCTGGCGGGTTTCGATCACGCCGTACGCTTCCAGGCGCTTGATCGCCTCGCGCACCGTATTGCGGCTGACCCCCAGCTGGCGCGCCAGGTCGCGTTCGGTCGGCAGCTCGTCGCCGATGCGCAGCGAGCCGGCGCCGATCATGCTGCGAAAGGTGTCGACGACCGTGTCGACCGCCGTTGCGCGCTTGGGCGGCTGCTGGAACCCGTCAATGGGCATCCGACGTTCTCCCCCTCCCGGCATCCCGCCGGGGGTCCGACTTCATTGGCGGCCGGCACCCCCGGATGCGCGGCCTGTTTTTCCGGACCATTGGTCCAACAATTTGCGCCGCGATGCGTCTACAGGTCAATACCGATGTGGGAGAACCGGAAAGCCTCTCTGGGCCGGCAACACTATTTGAGAATCACTTCGTCCAGATTCATAGGTTGAATGGGCTGCAGGTTCTTGTATTCATCGGCCGGCGGCAATCCTGGCATCATCTTCGTGGCTTCATTGGAAAACCAGGTGTCAATCACCGAGTCGTTGACCCTGACCTCGTACCGAAATTTGTATTTCCCAGCAGGCTGTCCGGTCATGCGGGAGATGTCATTTTTGTCGGTCGAGCCGAACGCGGTCCAGTAATTACCAGGCTGGATCGGACCAATGACTTTTTGCCCGGTATAGATGAAAATCGATCGGACGAAGCCGGATTCGCCGCCGATTGCCGGTTTCCGCGCCATCATCGTCGCCTTCAAAGTCATTAGGGGCCTTAATATGCGGCGGATGCGGCCCGGCGTCGATAGACGGTGGCGTGCCCGCAACCGTTGGAGAGATCGCCCATGGCCGAGGAACCCCGCCATCTCGTGCGGACCCGCACGCTGGCACCGGATGCTGCAACCCGCATCCGCCACCCGCTGAACCCCAATTCCGATGTCCGGATCCACGGCCTGAGCGATCGGGTGGGGATGGCGCGGGTCCAGCTCAGCCTCGCCCGGGTGCCGCCGGGACGCGAAAGCTTCATCCCGCACGCCCATTCGGTGCAGGATGAGTTCCTGTTCATTCTGGAGGGCCAGGGAATCGCCCAGATCGGCGACGCCACCGTTGCGGTCGGGCCGGGCGACTATATGGGCTTTCCGATCGACGGGGTGGTTCATCACCTGACCAACAGCGGCGACGTCGATCTCGTCTACCTCATGGGTGGCGAGCGGACGGCGACCGAGGTTTCGGCATTTCCGACGATCGGCAAGGTGCTGACGGTCGCCGGCGGGCAGATCCGCGTCTTCGATACCGACACGGCGCTGACGCTCGCCCAGGAAGACTTCGTGGCGCAGGGGGACGCTACCGAGCCGGATAGCGCCGGTTAGAAAGGCCCGTAGCTCTGAACCAGGCTGCCGGTGACCAGGTACCAGCCGTCGACAAGGACGAAGAAGATCAGCTTGAACGGCAGCGAGATCATGATCGGCGGCAGCATCATCATGCCCATGGACATCAGGATCGACGCCACCACCATGTCGATGACCAGGAACGGCAGGAACAACAGGAAGCCGATTTCGAAGGCGCGCCGCAGTTCGCTGATCATGAAGGCGGGGATCAGCACCTGTAGCGGGATCTCCTCCAGCGACTCCACCGGGTCCGCTTCAGCCATGTCCATGAACAGCGCCAGATCGGCTTCGCGCGTGTGCGTGGCCATGAATTCCCGGAACGGCAGCGCCGTCCGCGTGAACGCCTCTTCACCGGAGATTTCCTGGTTCACGTAAGGCTGCAACCCTTCGTCCCACGCGCGTTCGGCGACTGGCGCCATGATGAAGGCGGTCAGGAACAGGGCCAGGCTGACCAGGACGGTGTTGGGCGGCGTCTGCTGCATGCCCAGGGCGTTGCGCAGGAACGACAGCACCACGACGATCCGCGTGAACGAGGTGACCATCACCAGGATCGATGGCGCCAGCGACAGAACCGTGACCAGCGCGATCAGCTGGACGATCAGCTCGGTGCTGGAGCCGTCACCCAGGTCCAGGTTCAGCGACTGTGCGCCCGCGCCGGCCGGCAACAGCAGGATGGCCGCTGCGGCCAGGGCGGCGGCCGTGCCCCTGGCAATCATGGGCCGCCACCCGTTTTGCTCAGCGACGCGGCGAAGCTGCTCCGGTCCTGTGCCGGGATCCCGCCTTCCACCAGCAGATCGCCTGCCGGTCCGATCAGGACCAGATGCTCCACGTCGTCCCGGCGCACCAGCATCAGGCGATGCTTGGCGCCCAGCATCTGCATTTCGACGATGCTGAGCCGGCGCTCGGTGCCGCGCTTGACGGCCATGGGGCCCAGCAGGTTGAAGCGCCTGACCAGCCAAGCCAGCAAACCGATAAGGCCCAGGACGAAGACGAGGGCCAAGGCAAACTGCAGATAGGCCTGCACGCCCATGACGACGCTCCCGACCTATTTCTGCGTCTTGCGGTAGGCCGAGGCCGCCTGGTGGTGGCTGCTGCTGCCGACCAGGGACTGGCGCACCTGCTCGCGCTGGTCGGCCAGCATGTCGGTCAGCCGCGTCAGGTCGTCCACCAGCCCGAGCAGCGGGCGTTCGAACCCGCGACCCTGTTCGCGCGGAAGATCCTTGATCGCCGAACACAGGCGCCCGACCCGGGCGTCCAAACCCGCCAGGTCGACGAAGTCGCCGCGCTCGACCGTGCGCCGGGCCGTATCGATCGCAACCGAGACCTCGGTCAGGTCGCGCTGCAGGACCTCGGGTGAGGCCGCCGCTTCGGTCATCGGGGTTCCTCCAGATCGGGCAGGCGCCCGTTCAACTGGTAGACGTAGTTCAGGACCTCGGCGACGGCATGAAACGCCTCGACCGGGATCTCGTCGCCGACTTCGACGACGCTCAGCAGTTCGGCCAGATCGGCGTCCTGGCGCACATTCACGCCGGCCTCGAAGGCCAGCGCCAGAATGGTCTCCGCCAGGGCACCGCTGCCCGAGGCGACGACTTTCGGCGCGTTGTCGGGCAGCAGATCGTAGCTGAGCGCAATGGCGATCGCCCGGTCGCCCAAACGGTCGCCGGTTTGCCCGGGGACACCGGATCGGCTGTCGGCTGATGTCATTCCGGCCCGTGGATGCGAGGTCCTTCAGTCCGGCAACTGTCGGGCATTAGCCTTAATCAACGATGAAGGCGCGATCGCAGCGGTTAACGTCAGTCCTCTTTCGGCGGTTCGTCGCCGATCCGGTCGCGCATGCCGGAGATCAGTTCCTCGGCCGATTCTGCCGCCGCCCGGTTTTCTTCTTGGATGCGCCGGTACAACTCTTCGCGCAGCACGCTGACATTGGGCGGGAAGGTGAAGCCGAGCTTGATGGACTTCCCGCGAACCTCGACCACCGACACGATTATGTTGTCGTTGATGACAATCGATTCGCCGATTTTGCGTGTCAGATACAGCACGGTGTTTCGCGGCCCCTGAACCGGTTTGACGTTCTATGGATAGCACACCCGAAATTATACAAGCTATACTGGAGCCGGCGCGGGGGCCGGTCCATAAGCCATTGGCCTGGATAGCGGTGGCGGCCACCAGCACTTCGCCTTGTTCACCAGATTTTTCCGATCCATCCACGATAGTCGACGACGTGCCCGGAATAGTCGGCACGCGGGGTCGCGGGGGCGTCCGGAAGAGGCCGCTTTGCAGTGATCTGCATTTGCAAACGGCAGGATCGACCTCGGATCAGGGACACGAGCGGTTGGGTTCCCCTGGCCGTCGGGTGCGGGGAGGGCGTCTGCAAAGAAGGGTAAATTTCATCTTTAAGGTTTCTTAACAACGCGATGGAACAATGATCCAAGCTACGGACGCCGTATCCGCGGCCTGCCGGGGACGTCGATGGATCTGTCACAATACTCACTGTTCAGCCTCGCCGCCCGCCGCCTGGACTACCTGACCCAGCGGCAGACGGTTCTGGCGCAGAACGTCGCCAATGCCGATACGCCCGGCTACCAGCCCCACGATCTGGAGCCGTTCGAGCGGGTGTTGAGCAGCCAGCAGCAGGGCGGTGCCACCCTGGTGGCGACCCATCCGCAGCATTTCAGCGGGGCGGCGGGGCGCACTACCGGCTATGGCGAGAGCGAGATGGCGGGAGCCTATGAGGTTTCCCCAACCGGCAACGCAGTCGTCTTGGAACAGCAGATGCTGGCGGTCGGCGAAACGGCCATGCAGCACCAACTCACTTCGGAACTCTATCGCCAGCATATGTCGATGCTGCGGATTGCGGTTACCGGACGGCGTTAGCCGGACCCGGTCGAACGGTAGGATGATGTCATGGACCTGATGGACAGCATGTGGATTTCCGCCGCCGGCATGCAGGCCCAAGGGACCCGCATGCGCGTCGTGGCGGAGAACATGGCCAATGCCCATTCGACCGGGGAAACCGCCGGCGACCTGCCCTATCGGCGCCAGGTGGTGCATTTCCGCAACGTGTTCGACCGGGAACTGGGCGGCGACCGGGTGGAGATCGCCAGCATCGAAACTGATCCGGGCCGGTTTCCACGCCGCTACGAGCCTGGCCACCCCAGCGCCGATGCGGAAGGCTATGTGCTCTACCCCAACGTCAGCACGTTGGTGGAGATGATGGACATGCGCGAGGCCCAGCGCAGTTTTGAGGCCAATCTGCAGGTCATCCAGTCGTCGCGATCGATGATCAACCAAACCATTCAGCTCCTGCGCGCCTGACCGGGTGCAGGTACGCCGAAACCGAACGAAGGGTTGAACCATGGTTGCCCGCATTTCCGACGCCGTCGCCGCCTACGCCAACACCGCCCGCCGGGAATCCCAGCCTGGGCTGGAGGCACGCGATCAGGTGTCCTCCGGCAGCTTCGGCAACATGGTGCGCGACGCCCTGGGCAACGCGGTGGAGACGTCGCGTGCCGCCGAAGCCGCCACCACCGAAGCGCTGACGGGCCAGGCCGACCTGGCCGATGTGGTCGTGGCGGTGAACAATGCGGAAATGACGCTGCAGACCGTCGTCAGCATTCGCGACAAGGTCATTCAGGCGTATCAGGAAATCGTGCGGATGCCGATCTGATGCCGGCCGCGTTGCGGTGATGGCCGCGACTTGGGTGACCGGCCGCCGGATATCGGGCATCGATTGCTGCGTCCCGGGATTGGCGGGGCGGCGGCGCGCTCCGGCTCCGCCGGGATGCGCTATGCATTAATCCGGCCTCGGCGCCGGGCGGGGGCAGGGTTGGAGTCCGTCGAAGCCATTGAGATCGCCCGAGAGGCCTTCTGGACGATCCTTCGGGTCGGCGCGCCCGTCATGCTGGCGGCGCTTGCCGTCGGCCTGGCCATCGCCCTGTTCCAGGCGCTCACGCAGATGCAGGAGATGACGCTGACCTTCGTCCCGAAGATCATCATCATCTTCCTCGTTCTGATCCTGCTTCTGCCGTACATGCTGGCGACGATGAACACCTTCGCCCAGCTGATCTTCGACCGCATCGTCAGCATCGGCATGTAGCGGGGCGCCATGCTGGAAGCGCTTCTGGTCGGCGAAATCTTCGGGTTCCTGCTGGTGTTCACCCGGGTGGGCGCCACGGTCATGGTCATGCCGGGGATCGGCGACGGCTATGTCAGCCCGAACATCCGGCTGATGCTCGCGCTGCTGATCTCGCTGGTGGCGTTTCCCCTCCTGGCCGACCAGTTGCCGTCGCTGCCGGCGAACCCGCTGGTTCTTGGGGCGCTGTTGGTCAGCGAAGCGCTCATCGGGGTTTTTCTGGGCTATCTCGCCCGCCTGCTGCTGACCGCGCTGGACATCGCCGGCATGATCATCGCCTTCAACACCGGGTTGGCGGCGGCCCAGGCGCTGAACCCGGCGCTGGGCCAGCAGGGCAATCTGGTCGGCGCCTTGCTGGGCACGCTCGGCGTGTTGCTGATCCTTCTGACCGACATGCACCACATGATCATCATGGCCGTGGTCGACAGCTACACGCTGTGGATGCCCGGGACGTGGCTGCCGATCGGCGATGCCGCGGACATGATGAGCCGGCTGGTCGCCAAGAGCTTTTTGATCGGCTTGCAGCTGGCGATGCCGGTCCTTCTGGTCGGCATCATCCTGAATCTGGGCATGGGCCTGCTGGCCCGGCTGATGCCGCAGATCCAGGTGTTCTTCCTGATCCTGCCGATCCAGATCATCCTCGGCATGTTGATCATGGCCATCACCCTGTCTGCCATGATGCTGATGTGGCTGGGCTACTTCGAGGAAAGCCTGGTCGGCTTCCTGCGGCCGTCCTGACCGGTGAAGGTGGCCCATGGCGGAAGATCAGGACGACGCGCAAAAAACCGAGGAGCCGACCCCGCGAAAACTCCAGGAGGCGCACAAGAAGGGGCAGGTCATCACCTCGCAGGAGGTGAAGAGCTGGTTCATCCTGCTGGGTTTGCTGTTGGTTCTGGCGCTGTTCCTGCCCTATGGCGCGCATGTAATGATGGGCGCACTCAACAACTACATGACCCAGCTTCACGCGCTCCCGGTCGATGCTGGCGCGCTGCTTACCACGTTCAGCGACACCATGTTGCGGCTGCTGGTACTGCTCGGGCTGCTGATGGCAATGTTCATGGTGCTGGCGGTCGCCGCATCGCTGGTGATGCACGGCTGGGTCATGTCCGGGGAATCCCTGAAGCCGACCCTGAACAAGATCAGTCCGATCAGCGGGTTCAAGCGGCTGTTTTCGATGAAATCCGTGGTCGAGTTTCTCAAGGGCGTCGGCAAGCTGGCGATCATCGGCGGGCTGTGCATCGCCGTCGTCTACCCGGAGCTTTCCGAGCTGGAGACGCTGCCGCTGATCCATCCCAGCGAGACAATGGACCGGATCTGGATCATCTCGCTGAAGCTGGTCGGCGCGGTCCTGGCGATCCTGACGATCATCGCCGCCCTCGACTACGTCTATCAGCGCTTCACCTTCCTGAAGCAGATGCGCATGACCAAGCAGGAAGTGAAGGATGAGAACAAGCAGACCGAAGGCGACCCCATGGTCAAGGGACGCCTGCGGCAAATCCGCATGGAACGGGCCCGGCAGCGCATGATGACCTCGGTGCCGGAGGCGGATGTGGTGATCACCAACCCGACCCACTACGCCGTCGCCTTGAAGTACGATCCGGAGTCCATGGATGCGCCGCGCTGCCTGGCCAAGGGCATGGACTCGCTGGCGCTCAGGATCCGCGAACTGGCGACGGAGAACGACGTTGCCATCGTCGAGAACCCGCCGCTGGCCCGGGCGTTGCACCAGGCGGTGGAGGTCGACCGGGAGATCCCGCCAGAGCACTACAAGGCGGTTGCGGAGGTGATCTCCTACGTGTTCCGGTTGCAAAAGCGGGCGATGCCCGCCGCATGAGATGTCGAAGGATGAAGATACCGGTGTTTCGGATGGGTTCGTCGAGGACGATCTGATGGACGGAACGAACCAATCCCAGGTTACCTCGCGGCCGCCGACTGTGGCCCTGTCCGCCGCCGCTGTGGCGTCGGCGGAGACGGAGGAGGCCGTTCCCTCCCGCACGGCGCGATGGCTCTGGCTGATCGTGGCCGGAGCCATTGCCACGGCCATCGGGCTGGTGTGGATCGGGATGCAGCCGGGTGGGCCTTTGCCGCTGGCTCTGGCCACTGTCGGCTTGGTGGTGATGATTGCCGGCATCGGCTGGTCGCAGGCGGCGCGCTGGCGTCAGGCCGCGGTGTCGGCCGCCTTCGACACCGCGCTGGATGCCCATTTGGTGGTCGACCGGCACGGCCGGGTGCTGGCGGCCAATCGGCCGGCCCGGCGGTTGTTCGGCGAAGGGGTGCGCGACCTTGCCGTCGTCGAGGAGACGCTGGCGGAAGACATGGAAGCGCTGGCCCGGTTCCGGCGGCTGCGCCAGGAAGCGGAGTCCGGCGCGTCGCTGACCCAGGAGATCCGGCGCCGACGGCCCTCGGGTGGGGCGGTCTGGTGGGTGGTGACCACTCGGGCGCTGGCGTCGGGCCGCCCGTTGCGCCTGTGGCGCTTTGAGGATGTGACCGCCCGGCGCGAGGTCGAAACGCTGCTCCGGGACGAGCAGGTCAAGCTGGTCGACTTCATGGACCACGCACCGGTCGGGTTCTACTCGGTGGACGAGGAGGGGCGTTTTCTCTTCGCCAACGCTACCCTGGCCCGCTGGCTGGGGGTTGAGGCCCGGGATCTGGTCCGCGGCGCGGCGCGGCTGCACGACTTCCTGGCCGAACCGCCGAGCGGCGGCGTGCACCCGGCGTCGGTGGACGCCACCGGCGAAACCTTGGCGTCCAGCGAAGTGCTGCTGAAGGGGGCAGACGGGCGCACGATCAAGGCGTCGATCTCCCAAAGCATCGTCCGCGACGACGACCGGCGCTTCCTGTGGACGCGGTCGGTGGTGCGGGACCTGACGGCCGAGGCGCGCATGCGCGACGCGCTCAGGGCATCGGAGGACCGGTTCAAGCGGTTCTTCGAAGACGCGCCCTTCGGCATCGCGATGTTGGACGACCAGGGGCGATTGTCGGAGTGGAACTCGGCCCTGCGGCGCCTTGTGGGCGCCG
The DNA here is from genome assembly GCA_028281985.1 of Alphaproteobacteria bacterium. Taxonomy (GTDB): domain Bacteria; phylum Pseudomonadota; class Alphaproteobacteria; order DSM-16000; family Inquilinaceae; genus JANQIU01. The sequence goes on from JANQIU010000276.1 coordinate 13,324, forward strand.
ACAACGCGCAGCTTGCCGGTCGGCCGATCGCCGAACTGGTGGATCCGCGCGACCGGGACGCCCTGACCCGGCATCTCGACGCGGTGGCGTCGGCAAGCGTGCCCGACCCGGCGATAGAGGTGCAGCTACACCACCGCAGCGACCTGATCGTCGCCCTGTTCGCCAGCAGGATGCAGGCGCAGCCCGGGGAGCCCGGCGGCTATATCGTGCAGTTCATCGATCAGTCCGAGCGCCGCAACCTGGAGGTGCAGTTCGCCCAGAGCCAGAAGATGCAGGCGGTCGGCCAGTTGGCCGGTGGTATCGCCCATGACTTCAACAACCTGCTGACGGCGATGATCGGCTTCTGCGACCTGCTGCTGCTGCGCCACAAGCCGGGCGACCCGTCGTTCGGCGAGATCATGCAGATCAAGCAGAACGCCAACCGGGCCGCCAACCTTGTGCGCCAGTTGCTGGCGTTTTCGCGCCAGCAGACCCTGCAGCCGCGCATCCTCGATGTCACCGACGTGCTGGCCGACCTGTCCAACCTGCTGCGCCGTCTGATCGGCGAGAATATCGAATTGAAGGTGGTGCACGGCCGCGACCTGGGTCTGGTCAAGGTGGACCAGGGCCAGATGGAGCAGGTGATCATCAACATGGCGGTGAACGCCCGCGATGCGATGCCGAACGGCGGCCGGCTGACGATCAAGACCTCCAACGTCATCGCCAGCGAAGCGGTGCGCCAGGGACCGGAGGAGATGCCCCCCGGCGACTATGTCCTGATCGACGTGATCGACACGGGCGTCGGCATTCCGCCGGAGAACCTGAACCGCATCTTCGACCCGTTCTTCTCCACGAAGGCGGTCGGCTCCGGCACCGGGCTGGGCCTGTCCACCGTCTACGGCATCGTCCGGCAGACCGGCGGGTTCGTGCGCGTCGACAGCGCGCCCGGAAAAGGGGCGCATTTCTCCATCTACCTGCCCCGTCACGAAATCAGCGAGGCGGAAAAGCCCGAACGCGGGGCCGAGGCCCAGGACCTGTCGCGCCGGGATTTGACCGGCGCGGGGCGCGTTCTGCTGGTCGAAGACGAAGATGCCGTTCGTGCGTTCAGCGGCCGGGCGCTGCAGAACAAGGGCTACGAGGTCCTGGAGGCGGACTCCGGGGAAGCGGCCCTGGAGATCCTGTCGGGCGAAGGCGGCGAGGTGGACCTGCTGATCACCGACGTGATCATGCCCAACATGGATGGGCCGACCCTGATCCGCGAGGTGCGCAAGTCGCACCCGAGCCTGAAGGTGATCTGTATTTCCGGATATGCCGAGGACCGCCTGCGCGAGAAAATGGACATCGGCGAAGGCGTCCACTTCCTGGCCAAGCCGTTCAGCCTCAAGCAGCTCGCCGCCAAGGTGAAAGACGTCATGCGCGGCGCACCGCCGACGCTGTGACGTCTTCAATCATGTACGGCCGCTAGGGCCGAGTGCGAGTCGCGCCCCGGCACACAAGCGGCGCAGGCGCCTCTATCCCGGCGGGGATCAGGCGGCGGTGATCTCGCCGATCGACCAGCCCTGCTTCAGCGCGTAGCGCGTCGCTTCGGCTGCGGTGCGGAAGCGCAGGCCCATCGACGTGCCGTCCTGGTACAGAACCCAGATACGCGCACCATCATCTTGGTTGAGCAACAGTCGGATCATCGTTTGACTTTCCCAGATACATTTTTTTTCACGATCGGAATTTAGTCGTCCGCTTCCCGTACACATCCGATTTCACCGCATGGCTGTCATGACTTCTTTGCCTGCCATGCCAAACCGCCGGCGGGCCGCCGACACCGAACAGATTTCGAACATGCAGCGGATTTCTATTATTTTCCAGCGTGATAAATCCGATTGCAGCGCGAGAACAAAATGCGTACATTGCTGCCATTGCGGAACACGGGACGCTATGGGAAAAGGGCTTCACACATGACCGCACAGCTTCGCCTGGTGGAAAAATCGTCGATGGATAAGAGCAAAGCGCTGGATGCCGCCCTCCTGCAGATCGAGCGGGCCTTTGGCAAGGGGTCGATCATGCGCCTGGGCGCCCGCGAGCAGGTTGAGGCCGAGGTGGTCTCCACAGGCTCTCTCGGGCTGGATATCGGCCTGGGGATCGGCGGTTTGCCGAAGGGCCGGGTCGTGGAGATCTACGGCCCGGAGAGCTCGGGCAAGACCACCGTCGCCCTGCATGTGGTTGCCGAAGCCCAGAAAGCCGGCGGAACCTGTGCCTTCGTCGACGCCGAGCACGCGCTCGATCCCACCTATGCGGGCAAGCTGGGCGTCAATGTCGACGAGATGCTGATTTCCCAGCCCGATGCCGGTGAGCAGGCGTTGGAGATCGCGGATACGCTGGTCCGGTCCGGCGCGGTCGACGTCCTGGTGGTCGATTCGGTGGCGGCGTTGGTGCCCCGGGCCGAACTGGAAGGCGAAATGGGCGACAGCCAGCCCGGCCTGCAGGCACGGCTGATGAGCCAGGCGCTGCGCAAGCTGACGGCATCGATTGCCCGATCGAACACGCTGGTGATCTTCATCAACCAGATCCGCCTGAAGATCGGCGTGATGTTCGGCAGCCCGGAAACCACCACCGGCGGCAATGCGCTGAAGTTCTACTCTTCGGTGCGGCTCGACATCCGGCGGATCGGTGCGATCAAGGACCGGGACAACGTCATCGGCAATCAGACCCGGGTGAAGGTGGTCAAGAACAAGATGGCGCCGCCGTTCAAGTCGGTGGAGTTCGACATCATGTACGGCGAGGGGATTTCAAAGACCGGCGAACTCCTCGATCTGGGCGTTCAGGCCAATGTCGTGGAGAAGGCCGGCGCCTGGTTCTCCTACGATGGTCAGCGGATCGGTCAGGGACGGGAAAACGCCAAGACCTTCCTGCGCGAGCATCCCGAGATTGCCGACGCCATCGAGTTCCGGGTCCGGGAGAACGCCGGCCTGGTTTCCCAGCGCATGATGCTGGGCGAACCCGGCGGCGATGGCGACGAGACGGCGGCCGGCGGCTAGCGCTACCGACGTCCGGTTCGGCCCGGCGCCCGGATCGCCCCCGACCTCCCCCCGGCGCCCGGTTCCTGGACAGGGTCGGGACGCCACGGTACAAGCCACCGGCTTGTC